>JAHEEI010000038.1 GCA_024640785.1 Pseudomonadota bacterium | reverse complement strand
CATCAATACTCCATAATTCAAAATTCCATATATTTTCAGCTATGTGCTTAATCGTTTTGGATGAACTTTCAGAAACAGCCGCAATATTAGTATTGGACACAATCATATCAGCTGAAAATACATTTTTAATTGCCAAGCAGTTTAGACAAACTAATAAAATAAGAATAAAATATAAGGGGTTATGATTTCTTTTAACTTTCATGATAAAATCCTATTTGATTTATGCAGGGTTCATTTCATTTGATTGGGTTTGACAAAAGATATTAATAAAATTTATTATATTTTAAATATTTATAACTTTTTAATATTAATAAAACATTCTGTCAAGAAAGAAATAAAAGCCCTGGATCATTTTAATGAAAAGTTAAAATAATTTCGGAGAAATTGATAACAGATTTAATTTTTAAGACCTTCATGGACGGTTTTTGCTAAATACTAAGGCACAGAAAGAAGGTCTATATGATGAATGCGGTGAAAGAAGATCTGGCTGTCAGAAAAAACGGATGATTTTGAATTATACTCGGGAAGTTGGCAATGTTGTTAAAACAAAATGGCTGAATTATTGGAAATTAAGAAGTATTCTCTTCCTTCAGCAACGCATTCACAGCCTCAAGTAAATCACTGGTTTTAAAAGGTTTCTCAAATGTATATTCAGCCCTAAAACATTTGGCTGTATCTAGATAATACCCGGGCTGCCCACGGCCACCACCAGATATTGCAATGATTTTAATATCCGGGCAAATCCTTTTCAATTCAATTATAGTTTCAAATCCGTCTTTATCCGGCATAATTATGTCAGTAATAACCAGATCAACCTGATTTTCGTTAAACAGGGCCATGCCTTCTTTACCATTAATGGCGGTCAGTACGTTGAACCCTTCATACATAAGCCTTTCTTTTAAAAAGCTGCGAATTGATTCATCATCATCAATAATTAGAATGCTTGCCATTGATTAAATTTCTTTAGGTTTAATTGGTTATTGTATATTAACATTTATTCGGTAAAAATACAGGGATCATTAGATTTTTTTGAAAGCAGGCTTTTCTTTACCAATAAAATGCTTTGTAAGAATACTTCATATTAAAATAAAAGGTTCAATAGAATGTTTATTTGCGATGGGTGACAAGCATCGAGAGTGTTTAGTAGATAAAATACTAACTTTAAAAATAGAAAGGTCGTTCTAACAAAAAAATTGACTGGTTTTCTCAAACAAGTTATAAATATAGGCTGTTTAAGCGGACAGTCTTTGAAGTCTTTTGACGTTGCTTTTAGGGCTGTTAGTAAGAGTTCTGGAATGAAAAAATTTTTGATTCCATGGCCTGCGACATATCTTTTGCATACGGATGGCAAGTGCAGAGATTGGTTATGCAGATTGTCGGACATAAGGATACGACAACGGCAAAACGGTACATAAACCCCACAGACGAACACTTGTTAGCTACAAGGGGAAAATGTCCCATTAATTTTCACAACACTTGACAGGAGCTCGGTTTTTGCTGATAATAGGGAAAGTCAAGCAAATATAGATAGTTAAACAACATGCCTGGGTGGCGGAATTGGTAGACGCAAGGGACTTAAAATCCCTCGGGGCTTGCCCTGTACGAGTTCGATTCTCGTCCTAGGCACCAGTAAAATAAGGGGTTTCAGCAAATTTTAGCTGAGGCCCTTTATTTGTTACAGGGGATATTTTTTTACAATCACTGTACAATTTATTTTGAGGTTAATGCCTGTTTGGGGGAGTATAGCGAATACTTGATTTCGCTAATAATTTCATATTAACTTGTGGTAATCTGAAGGATTTTTCAAGTAAAATATTTAAATAAGGCTAACGGGTTAGCTGAAGAGGAGCAAACAAAAAATGGTCTGTGAAAAATGCGGTAAGGATATCAATTTGGGAAACGAGATGAATTACAAGGGGAAGAAGATGTGTGAAGACTGTTATATTGATACGTTGTCACCTACACGCACCTGTGATCCCTGGGCGGTGTACACTGCGAAATCGTTTTCCGGGAAAGATGCTGTTTTTAATCCAGTCCAAAGAAAAATTCTGAAGATACTGGAAGAAACAGGAGGCGTAGAGTTTGAGGTTCTGGTAAAAATGCTCCAAATGGAGCCTGGTGAGGTCAAAAAAGAATTTGCCACGTTGCGGCACATGGAAAAAGCACGAGGTGAAATGAGGAACGGTAAGACAGTGTTATGCCTCTGGTGAGGGAATAGTTTAATTTCACATAACTATTAGTAACCTTCACAAATGTAACGAACTGTTGACTCTAGGTTTTGTTAAGGTTACGAATGGTTAGATGAAAAAGGCAGGGTAAAAACCCTGCCTTTTAATTTATCGCTTCCTATAGACAACACATCTCCTTTTTCATCTCCAGATGCGATTTATAGGAATAGTCTATCCCGAAAAAGTGTTTGAAATAAATATAGCAAAACCTCTGTGTTTCCTTTATTCTATGTTTAGTGGTATTCGATGTTTCCATCATGCCTTTATTGTCTTGGGTTTGCATAAAAGGCTCTTTTTTGTAGCGGTTCTTCCACATGCGTCACAAAAATACTTTAGATCAACAGTTTTCGGTTTGCAGATATGACGTGGGTCCACATCCAACGCTCCGCAATAATCACAGGTATATACTTTGCTAAGCTGCTTACCAGGATTACATAGATGCTTTTGATCATTTGTTGTTTTCCCGCAGGTCCTGCAAGTATAGGTTTTCTTCACCACAGCCTTTTTCTTCAAAGTTGTTTTTGGTGCTGTTTTTTTAGTTGTTTTTTTTGTTACAGCCATTAAATTCTCCTTTCATTATTTTATTTAAGTATAATTTAGCAGAATCATATTGAACAGTTAAACGCTGAGTCTGAGGAGCATTACCCCTCTATAATAATTGCATCCACAGCACATGCGTCCTCGGCTTCACGACAGGAGTCCTGAAGATCTGCCGGGACACTCTCTTTTTTAGTTACAGCTATGTTGTCGTTCATTTCAAATATTTCAGGGCATATGTCGATGCATGTTTCACACCCTATACAAAGATCAGCATCAACACGGACTTTCATTTTTACCTCCTTTCATGAATGGATTAACTACTCACCCAGCGCCTGTTTTAGATCCATGGCATGTTCCTGCTCGTTAGCAAGAATGGATCGAAGCTGCTGGGCTAAAGCAAATTCCTTAAGTTCTTCAGCCTGCTCAATCCGGACTTTATACCTGCTAATGGCATCCTGTTCTCCTTCAAGGTCCTGTCGAAGCATCTCCTGATTGTCTTCTGAAGTGCGAATTTCACCAACCACAACAGAAGGTTTTCCTTTGAAAAAATCAATCTGATCTGCCAAAATCATCGCATGCTGTATTTCCTCGTTTGTGTGTATTTTTAATTCTTTGATTATATTTCCGTAAGCAGCGCCTGTCATAACTGCTGCATGATTAATATATTGAATTGCAGCAGAATATTCAAGCTCAAGGTCATGATTTAACAATTTCACAAGCTGTTTAATTGTAATGGCCATAACTTCCTCCTTTGCTAATTTTATAATATATTTTTTATGTGTAATGGATTTATAGTACTAATTGAACTTAAATTAAACAACAACGACCGAATTATCGCTGTCACCAAACGGATTCTGCACGTACTTGTCGGCCTGCCAATCGTTTTCCCAGCGGATACCATCAATATGATAACGAAACTGGTAATCCCTACCCAGTTGCAGCTCAATCTGCGTAGTGAAATCACCGTTTTTCAGACGCTTCATCGGATTTGCCAGAATATTCCAGTCGTTAAAATCACCGGCAACACAGACCTGCTGTGCATCGGGCACGGCCTCTTTAGACACTCTAAAGGTCACTTTACAGGTATTCCTGCTTTTAAGATAGATTTTCTTAATCTGTTGACCTTTTATGTCCTCTTTTTGCTGTTTTCTTTTGTCCGTCTCCTGTTTTAATCTTTTTTGTCCGGAACTGATGGTGCTTCGCTTGGTACTCTTTTTCATTTTTGAACCTCCCTATCAAAAAATATTTTTTTCCTCTGTGGATACCTTGCTTCTGCAAAGAAAAAACTCACTTAAAATGTAATCCATTATACAACTCCCAGATCCGGCAGCTCAATAATGTGAATGCCTTTGCTCTTTTCAATTTTAAGCTCAATGCTGTCTCTGCGAATGCCGAGACAGCGGATGCTTTTGGTTTGGTCTCCCGCCATCCCGCAAATTTCTCGAACTATTCCCAGACCACTTGCAAGCATTGATTCCGGTGCCGCCGGAAGCATATAATCCTCTTCGCAGCAGGCCACCCATCATCGTCCTATTGTTTCAGTACGGTTGACGGGTTAATCTCAAGGTAGTAGTCAATACAGTGCTACAATTGCTGGTGGCTGCTTTGTGTATCTTACATAGGTGTAATACTTTTTTTTACTTTGTGATTAAATAACAAAAAATAATCTAGCTTTTAGCAGCCTAGCTAACTATAAATCGGTATTAGATTTTATTTGGCTATTTTGGATATAGAATATAAATACATATACTTCAAGGGTAATTTTAAAATTATGGATGATTGTGCAAAGAAATTACTATTATTGAAATATAAGAAGGTAAAATTTACTTCAAGGCGAAAGTCTGGGTAAGGTAAGACATGTTTTTTACAGTTTTTTACCAAAGGTTGACCAAGGTACTCAACCAATCGACTAAACTCACTGTCCATCCTGACACTTTATTATTTTTGTAACGTGTCTGTCTAGATTAAAAAAAATACTTAATGTGACAGAGAGAAGCGGACGATAAACTTATACAAAAATTCAACAGGAGACAGAAACTTATGGACTGGTATGAATATTTCGCTAATATTAGTCCCGGCTTACAGGGAAAGATCATCTCCACAATAATTCTGATTAGCGGCATCTGGCTGATCCGATTACTGTTGCTGATAGCAGTATTTAAAAAGGTAAAGGAGGTGCGGCTTAGATACCACTGGCGGAAGTGGTCGCTCTATACCTGTTCAGCTTTTGTAACCGCTGCATTAAGCATAATGTGGCTAAAAGGGCTCCAGTCGCTGTCTACATTTTTGGGTCTCTTGTCGGCAGGCGTGGCCATTGCCCTCAAGGATCCACTGACCAACTTGGCCGGATGGGCGTTCATCCTGTGGCGCAAGCCCTTTGAAGTCGGAGACAGAATTCAAGTCGGCAGCATAGCCGGAGATGTGATTGACCTTCGAATATTTCAACACACCCTGATGGAAATCGGTAACTGGGTGGACGCCGACCAGAGCACTGGCAGGATTATCCATTCTCCAAACGGCAGAGTCTTTACCGAACCAGTAGCTAACTACAGCAAAGGATTTTACTATATATGGAATGAAATTCCGGTACTTGTAACTTTTGAAAGCGACTGGAAAAAAGCAAAGGAGATTTTAATTCGCATCGCCAATAAAGATGCGGAGCAGCTTAGCTATGCCGCGCAGCAAAAATTAAAAAAAGCCGCAGAAAAGTTTATGATATTTTACAAAAAACTGACCCCAACCGTTTATACAAGCGTTCAGGACTGCGGCGTTCTCCTCACGATACGATATCTCTGCGAACCCCGAAGCCGGAGAACGACCCAGCAGGCTATCTGGGAAGACATCCTGGAGGAATTCTCAGAATGTGAGAATATTGATTTTGCCTATCCGACTACTCGGTTCTACAAAAATCCCATTGAAGGCAAAGAAGGTACAAAAGGGAACTGCAGAGAGTAACAGGCGCGGCTCATGACTGTCTTCAATAGGGGGCAGCCCAGCTTGTTAAGGTTGCTCGTGGTTATATGGAACTTAAAAAAGGCGGAGAATTAATCACCCGCCTTATAAGAAAATTTGGAACTATTCATGCCTGTCTCACTTAGTTGTGTCAATTTTTGTGAGAGAACGAATCAATGCCTGTATGTAAAGTTGCTTTTTTACAAAACAAGCAAGTACAATTCCTAAACCAATGCCTATCCCATCCCTTAACAGATCACTAAAGTTAGGGGTTCTGTCAAAGGTGAAAAACTGTAATGCTTCTGTTAAGCAGGCAAAAAGAACTAACCCCGAAAAAACGAGAAAAGAACATGAGGGAAATAAAGAGTCGGTAGCGTGGATTGATAGCCTTGCGTATAATTGACGAATTGACACAACTCCTAAGATGAAAAACAATATGAAGTGGCCATAATCTGACAAAGTGGGTGATTCAATGTTAAACATATTTGCAAACATGATTAGGTAATTACTTGGACATACAACACCAAAAATAATAACTATTGCAATAGCTAATATTGGCAAGGCATCCCTTTTCCGTAAAGTACAGGTGGTTATCATAATAAGTCCAAGAACAATCTCGGTAACGACGCTGAAAAAAAAATATGTTTACTATAGAGAAAATTTCTTAAAACGATAATTATAGCAGGCAACAGTAAAATGTCAATATTTAAAGTATGATTTTATCTAATTTGGTTAAAAACTAGACTAAAGCTCTCATAAAAATAAATTAATTTGTATGCGCATATATCCAGGCATTAATATTATGATGAGATGAAAAACAAACAAAAATAACAATTAATCGATATTCATAGAACAAATCGTCATTATATGACTTATATTTCGGTTAAGAAGGCTCTGTCAAAGTCATGGTAAATATTCCTGCAAACATTCTTAACAAGTCCGGGCTACCCAAAAGTCAACATAAGCGATAATAATGTGATATTTATTGAGCTGAAAAACAATAGTAAAACTTTTTAAATTGAAATTCCTAATATTTTCCCGCCATCTTTTTAATCTCTTTTTTGAGTTCTTTTTTTAAAGAGTCGGGTTTAAGTACCGCAGCTTTTGAGCCCCAGCTTAAGACCCATGTTTTTATTTCTTCTGTTATTGCAATTTCTGCTTCAAAGATGATAGCTCCGTCATTTTCTTCTATAATGTTTTGGGTTTCATGCCAGATTTTTTCTGTAATGTAGCCTGCAGCATTAGGGCCAAACCATATCCTGACTTTTTCCGGTTTTCCCTTGAATATCCCGAAGCTGGGCTTCATGAAATCTTCCAGGTCAAAGTCATCAGGCACAATAAAATTTTCATCTGTGATGCTTACGGACTTTATTCGGTCAAGAGCAAATATCCGGGTCTCTTTACGTTGGTGACAATACGCGATTAAATAGAAGGTCCCGTTAAAAAACCATATCCTGTACGGGTCGACTTTTCGGACACTCTCTTTTTTATGGCTCATTGAATAATAATTTATCTCAATGGATCTTTTTCTGATGGCTGCATCATTTACCATGTTTATACTTCCTTTTGCCTTGCCGTATTCCTTGTACTGTTTCTGGCTCACATAAAGTGTGTTCTGAACATTTTTTAAAAACTCTTCTGAGTCCGGAGGAAGAGTTGCTTTGATCTTTTTAAAAAGTGATTCAAGTGAATCATAAAACACTGTGTCCTGAAGAGTCTTTACCAGGTCGCGGCTGAAATATATGGCCATCAGTTCTGTAAGGGTAAAGGGTATGGGAATACTCTGTTTAACTGTGTCAAGAAGCGACCAGAGGTTTTTACCTTCTTCTCTTTCGTTGCATATCGGAAATCCTGCGATCTGAAGGGCTTCGAGATCACGGTAGATTGTACGCAGATTGCATTCGATCTCTTCAGACAGTTCCAGGGCAGATTTTCCTCTTTTTGAGGAAAGAAGGGTCTGTATTATCTGCCACTGCCTGCCAAGCTGGTCTCCACGGGACATATTTTTCTCCTATTTAACATATTTTTATTTCTAATGACTTAATTAAAAAATAAAAAAAAGTAAAAATATTATAAATATATAACAATTTAATGTGATAAATAGCAACAATTTCTTGAAAATTTTTTTTGTTTTGACCTTACCTGACAAATAGAACGGTTATTATTTGTTTACATAATTAAGAAGGATATTTTTTTCAAGAATTATCAAAAAATAACACAACATATTGAATATTTAAAAATATATACTACAATATATAGTGGATAGATAAAGGAGAACATTATGAAACAAATACTTATCGTACTGATTTTTATGGCATGTGCTTTAGTTGAAAATCCTGAAGATTATGCTTGGATTGACAGTGAACGTTCTGCCGGAATAGCTGCTGAATTTAGTTTGGAACGTGAGTTCAGCTCCCGTGATGAGGCTGACTTCAGGTATCATGTAGAGCAGGACCCAGACGATAGCCTGAAGGATCATGAAAATATGTTTACAGTTTCTGACATTTAGGGTTGTCCTAAAAAGTGATTTTTCCCGGTAATTAAATTTGATATTACTTTTTGTGTCCTGATTTTAATCAGGACACCTTTGTCTCAAGCCAATTTGATTCTTTATTGTTTATCGACGTTTACGGTTAAGTCTCTTAAAAACTGTTTGATAAAATATCTTTCTCCCATTTTATTATCCTGGAAGCGTTTTCAGAAGCATAAGCCGTATACCAGATGCTTGTGTGAGCTTGACAGCTGTCTGAGTTTATTTTATATTGGCCTCAGGACTGAACATGTTTTCGGAGAAAGATTTTGCAGCGGCTTATTAAAGATATAAAGATCAAAAAACGGATAAGAAAAGATCCCGGTGACCTAACGCCTTTGATTGATAGCTTGCGAAATCATGGTCTCATGAATCCGGTAGTTATAACCAAAAATAATGAGCTTATTGCAGGTCACAGGAGAATCGCGTCAGCAAAGGTTCTGGGCTGGCAATTTATTGATGTTATGGTGCTGGATAAAATATCTGAACTCGAAAAGCTTGAGCTTGAAATCGAAGAAAATGTGGTGCGAAAGGATTTTTCAGATGATGAGCTTGAAGATGCCAGAGCCCGCTTGGATGCCTTGAAAAATCCCGGTATTTTAAAAAGAATATTAAATGCGATTATCAGGTTAATAAATAGTCTGTTTGGGCTCGAAGAGAAATAAAAAACCCCGACACTTTTTTGTGAGCGGGGGTTTTTCTGTGCCTGTTATTTATTATTAATCCGTCATTGAAAGCACAGTCTTCCAGAGTCTTTCTTCTGGATTGATCATTTTTCTCCTTGAGGTGGCAAGCTTTATCGGAACGTGGGTGTAGTTATGGTTCCAGTAACTAATCAGCATGTCGGTTTTCCCTGCCATTCCCGCATGAACAGCATTTTGACCGATCTGAAGACAGAAAACAGAATCATTTGCGTTGGCCGGTTTGCTCCGAATAATATAGCTGGGGTCAATATATTTGATGGTCGCAGGAAATCCGTTATCTTTAAAATACAATGTAATCTTGTTTTTTAAGAACACACCGATATCTTTATAGAGGATGTTCCCCGAAGCATCCGTTGTTCTTTCTTTAATCAGTTCCGGCTCTTTTTCAATAAGATCCTGACCGGCTCCTTCTGCCACGACAATAACCGCATGTTTTCGTTTTATCAGTCGTTTCTTTAAAAGGGGGAACAGACCGTTTTTGCCCTTAAGGGTAAATGGCACTTCGGGAATAAGGCAGAAGTTTACATCGGCATTTGCAAGTGTTGCCTGAGCCGCGATAAAACCGGAGTCTCTTCCCATCAGCTTTACCAGCCCCACCCCGTTTTCAGCCCCTTTTGATTCGATGTGTGCAGACTTAATTACTGCCCGGGCTTCTTCAACGGCGGTTTCAAACCCAAAGGTCTGCTCAATATAAGAGATGTCATTATCGATTGTTTTTGGTATGCCGATTACTGAAATATCCAGATTTCTTTCTTTTATTTTTGCCGCGATATCTGATGCCCCGCGAAGCGTGCCGTCTCCACCGACGGCAAATAAAACAGAAATCTTGAGTTCCTGAAGATAGTCAACCATATCCTCTTTGCTTTGCGAGCCGCGTGATGACCCGAGCATGGTTCCGCCTTTTTCATGGATCTCATTTACCATGTCAGTATTAAAAACAATGGGTTTAATATGGTTCTTTTCAACCATGCCCTGATAGCCGTATCTGAAACCATATACTTTTTTTACTTTATACCTGGAGTATGATTCGTAAACAATTGCTCTTATAACATCATTTATCCCGGGACAAAGTCCCCCGCAGGTCACTATGGCGCAGTTTATTTTTTCAGAGGCAAAAAAGATCTTTTTTCTGGGACCAGCCATTTCAAAACAGGGGAGGTCCTTTCCCTGTTTGATAAAAGAACTTATTTCTTCAATATCTGCATAATAAGTTATTTTCTGTGTTTCTTTCACAAAAAGTTCTTTTTCTTTTATTAAAGGAGAGTTTTTTTCGGGTTTTCCAAGGTTAGATATGCTGAAATCCCCAGCAGAGAGTTTTGTTCCAAGCATTATGCCTCCATTTTTGATTGTATATTATCTGGTTATCATATTTAGATAATATTTGCTAAGGTATTTGTTGTATCCTCAGTTTTATGAAGAATAAAATTATATTATTATGGGAATCTAAGCTGGTGTAAGTATAATTATGAATGATTTTTATCAATAAGGTTTAAGCTGGATACATAACACAACAAATTTTTATTTTAGTAGTGAAATAATATAAAAAAAACTTGCATTTTATTTCTAAAATATATAAAGTCCAAAAATATAGCTAGGTATACTATTTTACCTGCTGTTTAAGTATGCAAGTCTGGTTGTTATTTTGTTGGATATTTGAAATTGTTTTTGCATGTTTTGCTATCCGGCTTCAAGTAAACAGTCAAAGTAGCCTCCTTACGAGCAGTGTTAACATTTAATAAAGGAGCAAGAAAGAGATGACGGAAGGTACAGTAAAATGGTTTGACGCAAAAAAAGGTTATGGTTTTATTGAAACAGAAGAGCAAGGAGATGTTTTTGTTCATTTTAGTGCGATTGAGACAGAAGGATACCGAACTTTAAATGAAGGTGAAAAAGTTTCTATTGAGATAGAGCAAGGACAGAAAGGTCCCCAGGCCAAGAAAGTTGTAAGGCAATAGAAAATTTGAAGTGTTTTTAAAAGAAGTTTTCAAATGACTCAGAAGAAAACTCCTTTTCTTATATTTCTTTGTGCCGGAAGCAGGATGTTATGTGGTCGTTGAACATGCCGACAGCCTGCATGAAAGAATAGCATATCGTAGGTCCTACGAAACTGAACCCCAACTTTTTCAGGGCGGAGCTCATTTTTTTAGCCTCAGGAGAAGTTGTGGGAACTTCACTGTTGTTTTCCCACCGGTTTATGATTGGTTTGTGATTTACAAACTGCCAGAGAAAATTATCAAAACTATTAAACTTTTTTTTGATCGCTAAAAACGCTTTTGCATTTTTTACTGTAGATTCAATTTTTAGCCGGTTCCTTATTATCCCGGGGTTTAAAAGTAGGCGGTTTGTTTTTCCCGGGTTGTATTTTGCTATTTTTTCAGGGTTAAAGTTGTCAAAAGCCTTTCTGTAATTAATCCTTTTTTTCAGGATTGTTATCCAGCTCAGGCCTGCCTGAGCACCTTCCAAAATTAAGAACTCAAAGAGAAGTCTGTCATCATGTACTGGCACTCCCCATTCATTGTCGTGATATTCAAGATAAAGAGGATCATGGGTTACCCATCCGCATCGGTTTTTCATCTTAAGATTCCTTTGTTCTTTAATCTAATTAACAAATCTGGTCGTCTATTTATTGTTTAATATAACCGTGTCTCCAACGTTAGATCCGCTTTCATTTGCGACTGCGGAGCATTTTACCTTAAAAAGAAAGAAAATATTTTTCTTGCTATCATTTAATGTTTCAAAGTTTCCCTGGCCTTTTGCAATAATCAGGTCCGCTTCATTAAAACAGTTTTTAAACTCAGTTGAACATTCATCAGGAATTACACCGGGCAGATCCGTGCCGCTGTCTATTACCCTTACCATGGATGTGAGGCCGGCTTTTTCCGCATCCTCCCTTAGCGCATCATTTAGAATCGGCAGGCCCCTGACACAAAAAGTTATTTTATCTTTTGGCAGTTCATCAATAAAGATTTTGTCAAAGATAATCTCTCCGGCATTGTCTCCGAGATATAGAATTTTATTTGCTTTTTGTATGTTAATTTTTAAAAGGTTAAAACAGGTTGGGTCAACCGGACTGGAAAGGATTTCATCAATGGTATCTGACATTAGTTCCGAGCTGAACCCTGAGGGTGCGGCAAAGTCAATTATATTTCCGGCAATTGCAAGTTTTGCAGCAGTTAAAAAGCGGTCAGATGATTTTTTGATAAGTTTTCTAAGTTCTGGCTGGAGGCCAAGTGCAAGTTCATTGCACTGGTTTTTTATCTCTAAACAGGGATCTGGGTTCCCGGTTTCCTCAGTCACTATTCTGTGGATCAGCTGACCCATTTTAGGAGGAGAAAGATTCCTGTCCATGGTTTTTGTAAGTGTTACGGTTCTTTCAGTAACAGTGTTAATAATATTATTGTTGCTAGTCGCTCTTTTTACGGTTTCATTTGCCAAGCGGATCAGGCAGGGAATGCAGTCAGGGGCGGTTCTCATGTTAAAGTGTCTTTCCTTTAGTCATTTTCAGCAGAGCACTGAATCAAAAGGTTTGTAGCCGATGGTCATCCAATTGTCTGATAAGTTTTTTCAGGTCAAGTTCATCCCTTATTCCAAAACGGGTCAAGGCAAAGTCATAACGGACCGGATCTTCAGACGAAAAATTTCTAAACCCGTCGGTTATTTCCATGGCGGTTTTTAGGTCAGCCTGTTTTTTCTTGGTAAAACCAAGAGCTTTCCCAATTTTATACATGTGAGTGTCAAGCGGAATGATTAACTTTGACGGCTTAATATCATCCCAGCCTCCGGGATCAACCCTGTCTTTTCGTACCATCCACCTGAGATAAAGGTTCGGGCGTTTACAGGCACTCCCCTTTTCAGGGGAGGGAAGTAAATTGCTTTCAATTCCGGTTGCTTTTTCTTTTAAAATAGCTGTAAATTTTGTCAAGGAGGAAACTATTGTTTTGTCTTCAGGCTTGGAGCAGAACCTGAAACAGTTATAAAGTGAGCCGTATTTATTTATTACATCTCTCACAGCCAGGAGCAGGCTGCTTATTTCTTTCCCGGTTGTAAACCGGTGCTTGAAATCCGGAAACAGTTTTCTTATTTTAGCGGGCGAACTTCTCTTTAGGAAATCAGAAGGCTCTGGTGTTAATGTATCAAGGATAATATTTACGTTTTTCAGAATCTGGGGTACTTTCCCATAGGCAAGCAAAGATGCGATCAGCCCGGCAATCTCACGATCGTAAATATTGTCATAATTATATAAAAACTGAAGCGGGTCCGGAGAGACAAAAGTTCTTTTATTATATTTTTTGTAGAGTTTCTCAAAAAAATTTTTATCCAGTATGTGTTTTTTCATCTGTGGATTTTATGAAATATAAATCAATTGTCCTGACCAATGCTGAATCGGACAATCGCTGTGATTAAATTAAGGTTTTATTGTCTTCATGAAGAGTAGTCCATTGGCACTAGCATTGTCCTTGAAGCACTAAAATTTATTTTAACCATGTGTAATCTTAACACCAATCAAATTTAACATTGTAGAACTTAATATGGGGGTTTTTAGACTTGTTAAGGTTACTTATGGTTGTCTGATTATCTCTCCGTTTATAGAAAAGCTGATTTGTACAGCTCTGAAACTTTTAAAATCTATTTTACTAGCAACAGGGTAACTCAAAGAGTGAAGTAAACGTGAGACGTCATCTCTGGCGTGGGCAGATAAATAGCGAGGTCACGAATAGCAGCCAGGACAGTCCTTCGTTGCGAAGTTCGGACAGCTGCTTGACCGAATTGCCGTCCACCAGGATACCGAAGATCCTCACGGCGACCACACAGGCATTGAAGACCACCAGCACCCACAGGCAGCCTTGCAGACGTCCCGGCCGGGCCAGCCCGTAGCCAGCGAACAGGGCCATTCCCAAGAACAATGCACCGGGTCCCGCGCGCAGGAAATTGATAGATTCTGGTACACCGGATGCGCTTACACCAAAGATGGCGATGTGTTTAAGTGGCTCAAAGATGTAGAGATACGCCAAAAACGTGAAGATCAGTAGCGCGTAGGCCACGATGATCCGTGCAAACCAAAGCCGTGCTTTGTACATTCAGCCTCCAATTTGATAAGTGTTTAATAGCACCTATGAACTATAACCTGATAATTTCGATACCCCTCAAAAGTCTACAGTTGCGGTAACATGGTCGACTGTTTTACTCGTTAAATTGCTGCCATAATCATAAGTAATTTTAAATATTTTATTTCAAGAATCGTTCCTATTGCCAGAATTATATATGAAACTATTTCAGAAAGATAGAAAGTTTAGATAATGGTACGAACTGTTGACTATAGGTTTGGTTAAGTTTGCGAATGGTTATATAAAAAAGGCAGATCCGAACCCCTGACTTTGAATTTAAAACTTCGGTAGTATCTGGTTTTTCTTTCAGTTAGACCTTATATCTTATATTTTGTCATCTCGTATTAATCTTCTTCCAAAGTCGATGTGTCTCCTAATGGCAGCCCCAGTTCTTTTGCCTTTAGCAATCGCCGCATGATTTTGCCGCTGCGGGTTTTTGGCAGAGAGTCAATGAACTCAATCTCACGGGGAGCGGCCGCACTGGAAAGCCGTTTCATGACAAATTTCTGGATGTCATGTTGTAAGTCTTCGGAAGGCTCATATCCTTCTTTTAGGGAAACAAAGGCTTTGACTACCTCCATAGCTATCTGATCAGGCTTACCGATAACGCCGGCCTCGGCAACGGCCGGGTGTTCAATCAGGATAGACTCTACTTCAAAGGGACCTACCAAATGTCCAGCAGTGTTGATAACATCATCAGCTCGGCTGACAAAATAAAAGTAGCCCTCCTTATCTTTTTTGGCTTTATCCCCGGTGATGTACCAGCCATTTTTAAATCGTGATTGATACATTTCTTCTTTTCCCCAATAGGTTCGAAACATGGATGGCCATGGGGGCTTGACACAAAGGTTGCCTTCGATTCCTGGAGGAAGCTCGTTAAAATCATCGTCCAAAATCCCGGGGGTGATCCCGGGAAATGGACGGCCCATTGAGCCGGGCTTAATGTCCTGTATTGGATAGTTGGCTATCATGATGGCGCCGGTTTCAGTCTGCCACCAGTTATCATGAAAAGGTTTGCCAAAGACCGAAGCCCCCCAGATGACAGCCTCTGGATTGAGAGGTTCACCCACACTGCACAAATAGCGCAGGGATTCAAGGTTGAACTGACCGGGCAGTTCGTCCCCGGCTTTCATGAGCATGCGGATAGCGGTGGGAGCTGTATACCAAACGGTGACCTTCCACCGCTCTATAAATGTATACCAGCGTTTGGCGCTGAAACCCCCTTCATAGACGACCTGAGTGATACCGTTGGACCATGGGCCGAACATGCCATAGGAAGTACCGGTGACCCAGCCCGGATCAGCTGTACACCAGTAGATATCTTCCTCGTGAAGATCAAGGACATTTTTTGCCGTAGCATAGTGACCGATCACTGCGTTGTGGACATGGACAGCACCTTTGGGTTTGCCGGTAGTCCCTGAGGTGTAGTGCATGATGGCATAATCCTCTTTTGAGGTCCGAAAGGTTTCGAAAGAATCTGACGCTCTTGCCATAGCCTCTTCATAGGAAAGATCCTCGGGGTCAGACATCTCTTTGCCCCTCTGGACAATCACGATACGTTCCAAGTCCGGTAGCTCCGGAAGAATTTCGGCTATTTTCTTTTTAAGGGCTGAACTGGTCATCAGGACCTTGGCCCGGCTGTCAGCCATACGGTCTTTAACAGCCTCCGGTCCGAAGGCCGAAAAAAGGGGTCCGATGATCCCGCCGGCCTTAAGCGTACCCAGAATGCCAATAAAGATCTCCGGGACCCGATCCAGAAAAAAGAAAACTCGGTCACCTTTTTTGATGTTCAGCTCCTGGGAGAGAACATTGGCAAAGCGATTACTAAGGCGCGCAAGATCGGCAAAAGTAAATTCTTCTATTTGGCCTTTCGTGCTTTCCCATATCAGGGCCTTTTTGTCACGCCGCTCAGTTTTTAAGTGGGCATCAATGGCAATATGGCCGATATTGATGTGGTCGCTGTCAAACCAGTCGAGTTCCTTAGAGACCTGGTCCCAGCTAAACTCCTGACGGATCTTTTCGTAGTTTTCCAGATTTGGTTTAACGGAATGTTTTCCGATAGGCGCTTTAAGAATTTTAGGATATTCCATTCTTGATAACCTTCCTTTTTAGGTTGCCATTTTAGGTTGAGGATATCTTTGACTTAACCAATTGAACCAATTCCGACACGCTTTCGATTTCGACCATATCATCGTAGACTATTTCAATGGAATAACGTTTGCTAAGGGCAGTAGCCAGATTCAAAATCGCCAGTGAGTCCCCCCCCAGATCGTCCTTGAGATGAGACTCTGAAACAACATCGGTTACGTCTACAGCTAGAGTCTTCGCAATCATTGTTTTGATTTCAGCGTTAAGATCCATAGGGCTCCTTTCTAATTAAAATAGATTATGAAGCTAATATACATCTGAACTCTTTAAATCATTATTTTAAAAATTAATCTACTATTTTTATGGAGTTGTTTCATATGAAAAATACTTTTCATGTAAAGATTGTCTTTTAACCTATATACAGAAGGGCAATTTATAATCTAAATTTATTTTAAAGAGATATTTATTAATATACTATAGACTATCTTCGCATAGAAGGAATTTAAAAGAGTTAAGGTAAGAAGTCAACGTAAGAATTTTTGTTTTATAGCAATACCTAAATAAGTTTTGAGGGAGAATCTATTGAGACGATCAACGCTAATCAGAAGAAAAGCCATTCATAATAGAATGGCATGTGTTTTTTACTATGGGGTCTGTTAAAAATACTCAGCTGTTAAAAGTCCATATCCTCGATAATAATGTTAAATTCTCAAAATAGATTATTTTCAACAGTTCCTAAAGTATATATATAAAATAATCAAATTCAACTTTTAAATTCCTGTCAACATATCCCCCACCTTAAAACACTTTTAACCCTATAGCGCCATATCAGGTTTATGATACATCAGCGTACTGCATTAATATTAAATAAGTCAAAATAGTATTTCTGTCATATATCCGTTCCTTTCAACAAAAGCATCAAACCCTATCTTCCGAACAAACACTTCCGGCTAATCATAAAAAAACTTGCCATGCCCCTTGCTAATAAATTTTTTTTGTTTTATATTCCGATATATGAAATGTTTATCAGTAGTCAACAGGGATCATTGGTAGTTTCAAAAAAGATGTTAAATCTTTAATCACACAGGAGGGTGAGCATGGCATCAGTAAAACAAATCAAGGGATACATTGCAGCAAACAAGAAGGCTCTCGCAGCACTGCAAGCTAAAGTTAAGAAGCAGGAAGCTGAACTGAAGAAAGCACAAGCTGCCGAGAAAAAGAAACCGGCCAAGAAAAAAGCAGTTAAAAAGAAGGTGGTAAAGAAAGCTGCTCCAAAGAAGAAAGTAGTTAAGAAAAAATCACCGGCTAAAAAGAAGGTAGCTAAGAAGAAGAAATAAATCTTGATTTATTATTGGAATAAAGAAGCCCTCCAGTATGGTCTATGGAGGGCTTCTTTTTGTTTGACTTATGATGGGTAAACAAAATCAGGGGCTCTGTTACCTTTAGCCATTTTACCTTACTCTGTTGGTTTTCGTGCCAAAAGGGAGTTCAAATACTCTTCATATTGCTTCAGGGAGTTATCCTTCCAAAAGTAGCGACAACAGACTATTAAAAAACTAACGTATAAAAGTCCCAAGAAGATCTCGAGTGCTATACGCATCTGTCTTTCTCCTTTCCAATTATTGTCTTGTGTTTTGTTATCGGTGCTTTGCCCGGGGACTTAAGATTTTAAAACATTTCAAAACACGCAGCAAAACAGAAAGCTTTAAAGTCCTGAAAGGGGAAATACATGCTGGAGAACTGACGCAGAATGAAAAAAGTTTTGTTTTTGATATACTGCTAAGCGTATAAAGAAAAAAGTCAATGCTTCGCAAGAAGTTACAGCGATATATTTTTTAAATGAGTGTTGAGCTGATCTTATGATAGTGATTTGACGACTTGCTCACGCAGACATTAGGAATATGTGCAGACTATAATACTGGCGTTCTATTTGACTTTGTAATCATTAAATAGAATTTATTTTTCAACTTAAATTTCACAGGATGCCACAGGGGTGCCATTTTTGCTCAAAAAGTTGCTATATTCCCGCCTAATATAAATCATTAAAACTTTTCAATCAGAATTCTAACTCACAGGGTCGAGACATCAAGCAATTAGTGGGCCCCATCTTGGTGGGTAGGGACATGATCTGGGAAAGCACCTATACTGTTTA
>JAHEEI010000177.1 GCA_024640785.1 Pseudomonadota bacterium | reverse complement strand
GGCATCAGGATACTTCATCGGATAATTCATTTTGGTTGCTATCTCAGCGATTATCTCTCTGTCTTCTTTTGCTTCCCCAGGGGATTTAACCGCTTTACGGACACGCTGAACTTTTCTTTCCGAGTTGGTGAAGGTGCCGTCTTTTTCTGCAAATGATGCAGCCGGCAGTACCACATCAGCGTATTGTGCGGTTTCAGTCAGAAAAATATCCTGCACGACTAGAAAATCAAGGGCTTCAACGCAGTGTTTTATATGGTTTAAATCAGGATCGCTGAGCAGCGGATTTTCACCCATAATATATAGTGCTTTAACGGTGCCTTCTTCAGCAGAAGAAAACATCTCTGTTACCGTCAGACCCGGTTTTGATGAAAGGGTATCAACCTGCCAGGCTTTTTTAAATTTATCAGCAACGGGTTCATCAATAACTTTTTGATATCCAGTGTATACATTTGGAAGACAGCCAAGGTCGCAGGCACCCTGCACATTGTTTTGGCCTCGCAACGGATTGACGCCGCCGCCTTCAACACCGACGTTTCCGCACAGCATGGCTAAATTGCCAAGAGATTTAACATTGTCGGTTCCGCTGGTATGCTGGGTAATGCCCATGGCATAGAGAATTGAAGCAGGCTGTGCCTGTGCATACATACGGGCGGCAGTATACAGGTCTTTTTCAGGAATTCCCGTAATTTTTGAAACATATTCCGGAGTATACTTTTCGAGGCATTTTTTATATGTATCAAACCCGATTGTCCGTTCATCAATGTAGGCCTGATCCTGGAGGTTCTCAGCAATAATAATATGCATTAAACCATTTAACCATGCCACATCCGTGCCCGGTAGAGGACGGAGCCATATATCTGAGAAGTCAACCAGATCAATACGGCGAGGGTCAATAACGATCAGCTTGGCGTTATGCTTTAAAACAGCTTCTTTAATATAGTTTGCAAAGATAGGATGGTTCTCGGTTGTGTTTGAACCGGTTACAAGAATGACCTCCGCTTTTAAAAGGTCCTGTATGGGATTGGTCATAGCTCCGCTGCCGAAAGTGGCGGCCAGACCGGCCACCGTTGAAGAGTGTCAGAGACGGGCGCAGTGATCAACATTGTTTGTTCCGATCACTGCTCTCATAAATTTCTGAAAAAGGTAATTGTCCTCATTTGTACAGCGTGCGGACGACAGGCCGGCAAGCGCATCCGGGCCGAATTCATTTTTGATCTCTGAAAATCGGTCAGCAACCCGGGTTAAGGCTTCATCCCACGACGCTCTCCTGAATTCACCGTTTTCTTTAATCAGCGGCGTTTGAAGTCGTTGGTCGCTTCCAATAAACTCATAACCAAAACGGCCTTTTACACAAAGGCTGCCCTTATTTGTGCCACGGTCTTCTGTGGTTGTTACCGCGATGACTCTATTGTCCATAACATTAAGTTCAAGCTGGCACCCGCAACCGCAGTATGTGCATGTGGTCTTTACACGGTCTACCATCCAGGGCCGGCCTTTATACCTGCTCAGATTTTCGGTAATCGCTCCCGTTGGACAAACGCTGAGGCATTCACCGCAGGACTCGCATTTATCTTTATTAACAGGAAAAACCTGTGCTTCATATCCGGTACCGATAACATCAATGGCACCTAATCCCTTTATTTCGCGGCAGGCGCTTACACATCTCAGGCACATGATACAGCGCTGTGCCCAATGTCTGATCAGAGGGGTGGCATAGTCCGTTTTCCTGAGAAGTCCGTCGACTCTGTAGTCAACCTTATCGATTCCAAATTCATACACAAGATCCTGAAGCCGGCATTCTCCGCCCTTATCACATATAGGACAGTCCAGAGGATGATTAACCAGAATCAGTTTGAGAGAATCCTGACGTATTTTAAAAAGACGGTCAGAATCTGTGATTACAGAAATACCGTTTTCAACCGGTGTTGAGCAGGCCGCCATGGGCTCAACATATCCTTCAATATCCACAACGCACATTCTGCAGGACCCT
Organism: Pseudomonadota bacterium; assembly: GCA_024640785.1. Lineage (GTDB taxonomy): Bacteria > Desulfobacterota > WTBG01 > CAIYCZ01 > CAIRTM01 > JAHEEI01. Next base: position 2,966 of record JAHEEI010000177.1, on the reverse strand, counting down.
ATAGGATTTAGTCTCTTATGAAAACAGAGCGTCGGTATAGTAATTCCTGCGGTTTCGGCTGCCTTAAGTATTGTGGTGCCCTCAGGTACGCTTACCGGTTTATTATCAATTGTTACGTTAACCATTTTCATGTATCGATCATACTCCAGTTAATATTTAAACTGCTATAGTTACCATACGGTAACATCTCAGGCAGCGGTCAGCTTCATCCATTGCCTCTTTTGCTGAAAAGCCTTTTTCAACTTCATCAAAAGTTGTTTTTCTGGTATCCGGAGGCAGCATTTCAAGTTCATGGCCTTTTCTGCCGCCCAGGAATCCGATATTTTCATTCGGGTCGAAAACCTTTACCGTTGAAAGGAGTTTTTCAAAATGGTCATTTTCAACGGGTTCAAGCTTTAACCCATTAATCATTTTGTCAATATTATCAGCGGCTTTACATCCGCTGGCACATGCTGTGATTAATGCTCCGGGTCCTGTTTCACAGTCTCCGACAGAAAATATTTTAGGGTGAGTTGACTGTTTTGTAATTTCGTTTACGTCAACTGTGCTCCATCGAGTTATTTTAATATCGTCTCTACCTTCAAGAAGTGACAGGTCAATGGTCTGACCAATGGCAGGAACGACAATATCACACTCGATAATAAATTCTGATCCTTCAACGGGTACCGGGCGACGTCGACCACTTTCATCCGGTTCTCCAAGTTCCATCTTAATACATTCAACCCCAACAACCTTATTGTTTTCCGCAATAATTTTTGTTGGATTGGTCAGGTAGTGAAAGTTTACTTTTTCTTCTTCTGCATCGGTTATTTCCACATGATCGGCCGGCATTTCATTCTTGGTTCTTCGATACACAAGGTTCACATCCGGTTTGTTTACACGAAAAGAACAGCGCACACAGTCAATTGCTACATTACCGCCGCCGACAACAACGACTTTTTTTCCGTCAGGATAAGGATCTTTACCCGAATTAATATCAAGAAGATACTTAACCCCGGGGATAAATCCCTGGTAGTTTTCGTTTTCCCCCTCTACTCGCATTGAAGTACCCAGGTGTGCACCGATTGCGATAAGGACAGCATCATTTTCGTCTTCAAGCTGTTTCAGGCTTATATCTGTACCCACATTGGTATTGTATTTAATTTCTACGCCGAGTTTTGTGACTTGTTCGTATTCCGTCTTTATTATATCTCTGGGAAGACGGTAATCAGGAATGCCTACAGCCGCCATGCCGCCCGGCTCACCCAGACGTTCATAAATTTTTACGTGATGACCTTTTAAGGCCAGATGATAGGCACAGGTAATTCCGGCCGGGCCCGCTCCAACTATTGCAACATTGCCGGTTTTTCCGGAAGGGACTTTTTTAAAAACGGCTTCTTTCCTTTTTTTAATTTCATAGTCCGCAACAAAACGTTTTAGATGTTTAATAGAAATCGGGTCATCCAGTAACATTCGGCGGCAGTTTTCTTCACAAGGCCTTACACAGACACGGCCCAAAACACCGGGAACAGGGAGAGAATCCCGGATAATATCGAGGGATTTCTGAAAATCCCCATCTTTGATGCTTTCAATGTATGCTGGGATATTAAGGTGAAACGGACACGCCTCCATACACGGAGCAGTCAGTTTTGACTTGTAGCTGCATGATCGTTCAGTTTTATTCTTATCTTTGATGCGGCTGATAAATACATCCTTAAAATATTTTATTGCATGTAGCACCGGCAAAGGGCCGGATTGACCAATCCCGCATTTTGATGACTCCGTTATGGAAGCGGCTAGACGGTCAATGGTTTCAAGATCATCATCCGAACCTTTTCCATTACAGATATTATTAAGGAGCTGTGAAATGACTCGCGTACCAATTCTGCATAAAAAACATTTTCCGCAGGATTCTTTTTGGATTGCCTCCATATGCTCACGGCAAAGATCTATAATATCAACATCTTCAGATCGAAGTACAAGACCGTACCAGCCGATAAGCGCTTTAATATTCTCATCCTGCTTGAACTGCTCAGGTAACGCTATGTTTTTAGTGGAGACATAATCCTGGGGCGACTTTCCTCTATTATCAACTATGTCATTACCCCATGAACTAAAATATATTTCTGACATCTACATCCCTCTTAGTGTGGAAAATAAAACAATAAACTTAACGAGTACATCTGTTCTTAGTGAACTATCTGTCAATCTCGCCCAGAACAATGTCAATACTTCCTATAATTGCAATGGCATCAGCTATCATATGCCCCTCAAGTAAACGGGGAAGGGCACTTGTTAATATAAAACAGGGAGACCTGATCTTCATCCGGAAGGGCTGTGCAGTACCGTCTCCAACAATATAGAATCCAAGCTCGCCTTTTGATCCCTCTACAGAGTGATATACTTCACCAATTGGAGCTTTCGGGCCCTCAGACTGGATCTTAAATCTCCTGATCAAGGCACTGATATCCTTTGATACTTCATCAATTCCAGGATTTGTAACCCATGGATTTTCGACATGAATAGGTCCTTCGGGGAGATTTTCAATTGCCTGATCAATAATGCGAAGAGATTGTTTAAACTCTTCCATTCTGACCAGATATCTATCATACACATCACCATTTTCACCGACAGGAATCTGGAAATCAAAATCATCATAGCTGCCGTAGGGTAGTGCTTTTCGTATGTCATATGAAACTCCGGAACCTCTAAGGCTGGGTCCGGTCATCCCATAATTTACAGCTTCATCCGCAGAAATCGCCCCGATTCCCATGGTTCTTTTTCGCCAGATAATATTATCTGTTAAAAGTGTATTATATCCTTCGACTGCTTTTGGGAACCATTTTACAAATTCCCGAACACTTTTCACAAAATCAGGTGTAATGTCTTTTGCCACACCGCCAATTCTTAGAAATGAAGGGGTCAGACGGTAACCGGAAAGCTCTTCGTTAATATTCATGATCATTTCACGATCACGGAAAGTATAA
>JAHEEI010000176.1 GCA_024640785.1 Pseudomonadota bacterium | reverse complement strand
TCCAGTCTTCATCCGGTATCTGGGCAATGCTTATTTCTGGTGGGGTACTGTCTTTACACTCTTTAAGACAGTAGAGTTTATCAAGATATCCCTTGATATTTTGATATAGAACAGAAATCGTGTCGCTCTTTTCAAAATAAGAAGTCAGTATAATTCTTTTTTTGTCATTGCTGCTGTCCTCAACAATGCCGTTGCTTCCGCTTTCAATTAAAAAATTAGCCACCGCGTCAGCAGCATTTGTATTAACGGTGACTTTTAGTTCGATCCATTCCATGTGACCGGTAAAACCCTTTTTAAAAAACTTAAATTCAAATACGTCTTCGTGACAGGGGGACTCATTTTATCCTTTTTCTTTATATTATTTCAATATCTTATTTTAAGGTATCTATTTATGTATAAATTGCTTTTCCTTGACACCCCTAATCGCATAAACTATAATTTTTCCTCCTTTTAAAATTCAAATCCAGAATGTTGAGAACCCCGTATGTCGGAAGAATATTCGGTTCAGACTTGTAAGAATCTCGAAACAAAATTCTCAAGCTTAGGTCTTTACCGGCCCCTGCGTATCATTCGTTACGATGCAGGTGACCATTTGTGCTACGAGGTTAATTCTGTGGCTGATACCAGTACCGCAAAGGTGAATCTTGTGGTGGAAAAGTTCGTGGGCGGCGGATTTGCCGGCCAGGTATACCGGGTGAAGATTGTAAATATCGAGGGCGGTTCCCTTTCTGGAATTGAGGTCAACGGGACTTATGCCATGAAGATTCTTATTCCTCCTTCCGGGGGTTCCCTTTTGTTTCGCAATATCATTTACGGGATCGGTTTCCAGGCCCCTTTTCAGCCCCAGGTAAATCCAACGGCTGCCCGTGCAGGAGCCCTCTGGCAGAAGTTCATCAGACGCGGAGCTAAAATAAGATTTGGAGACGAAGGTTCAGTTAATGATATTCACGTTACTTTTGTAGACAATGATCTTGGCAGCTGTGGAGAGCTGAGTGACTGGGTCGAAGGCCGCACCTGGCGACTGGAGGTTGATGAGCACATGGACCTTCTGGACAGGTGGGGTAAAGGCGATACGGTTGATTTGTCTATGCTGGGCTCGCCTGAATTTCGTGCCAAGAAAAAGTTTATGAATGAGTTTGTTGATCTTCTACATGATATGGGTGCCCATGAATTCGCCCGTCAGTACGAATGGTCAACCTGTAAGAGTCAGCCTAACTGTTTGAAACGAACTGACACGGAAGACGATCCTGCCGCTGGTTTGATAGCTGTTGATTTTAGAGCTGGTCTGGCACTGCTTCCTTTTTTGCCCATGTCGCCCGGGGATTTTAAACTCATTATTAATGGGTTGGGCCGCGGCAGCCTTGTCCAGTTTGACCGGGGAAATATTCGAAAACTTGAAGCGTTTATGGATGCTAATAGCCGCGACTTTGATGATATGCGTGATCTTTTAGCTGAATTAAAAACATCTGATGAAATATATAGAAATTCGATTCCGGATTTTACCCATAATCATTTCAGGTGTTTTTATTGTTCACAGTTTCAAACAACGCTGCATCAGAGTGCCGTAACAGGCTGGAAGGTTCGTAATTTGATAGACCCCTCAATTGAGGAGAAACTGCGAAAAAGTAAATTCTCAACTTTCATATTCTTTATGCTGGGACTAGTTCCTTTCCTTGGAGGTTTCGTCCGAAAGCTGTGGGCGAGAGATTCATGGCGAAAACATTATTCCGGGATGCTCAAGAGTCTTGATTATTTCAAGAAAGCTCTACGCGGAAAAGCCATAGAAAGTGCAATCGCCTGGCACCGCTCCGGACGGATTGATGGGGATTGTGCTGTTAGGATATCTTGCTTAAACGGTTTATTTCTGCGTCATCTGCCCTGTTCATTCCTGCCCGTTTGGATTCACAGGTTTTTAACAGACATGGACTTTGCCAAACAAAAGCTGCATTATATTCTTGTTCGACCGATCAAACTCTATTTTGATTACGAGCTGCGTGAGGAGTGGCTCCAGGATATAGTGGCTGAGGGAAGGGCAAAGCATATTATTACAGAAGAGGATGCAGCGCTGATACTCTCACGGATTAAAGAACCCTTTATCCAGAAATATCTCAAGAGTCTTGCTGTCCATGTCTGTACTGTTCCCGTGACCCAGATTGTCTCCATACTCCTTGCAGTCATTTATGTAATGATGCATCCGGAGATGCCGCGTTCACAGTCATGGGCTATTGGACTTGGAATCGTGACCCTGTTTCAGGTAATACCTCTTTCACCCGGTTCTCTGGTTAGGGGTCTTTATGTTCTGTATCTAGTTATCCGGGAAAGAAATTTCAAGGACTACAATATAGCTGTTTTTCTGGGCTTTTTTAAATACATCGGCTATCTGGCGTTTCCAATTCAAATGGCTTCCCGTTATCCCGAGCTGGCCAGGTTCATGGCTGCTCACTGGTCAACCGAGGCTGTTCATATTGTTCCCGTATTTGGTGAGAGCGGTGCATTGCTTGAGCACTGGGTTTTCTGTCTGTTCTATAATCGACCTCTGACAATACGGCGCAGAATGCGCATTCGGGCGGAGAAAAGGGCACAACAAAAATCGCGGTACTGGCATGTCAGTTTTTGTGCAGCATGTGCAGCCGCTATATTTGTGATAACAGACTTCATTGCCAGAAATACCACGGGTGCAGTTCCTGTCTTGAAAGACATATGGTGGCTTGCGCTTCTGGTACCTTTTGTTTGCGGTTCAATAATTACCTATGCTTGTGGGGGTGCTGTCTTAACTGGGAGGATTGCTGCGGCTTCAGTCTGCGGAGTGTCAACGGCTCTCTTGTATACTGCCGTTTCAGTTCCGGTTTTTAGTGCTGAGCTGAGCGCCGGCGATATTATTTCAGGATGTCTATGGCAAATATTTATCTTCACGATTTTATCCGCAGTCGGTGCGATTATCACTGAACTGAAGATGAAGTAAAACAAAGCTTTATGTTTTTTGTGACGAATGTAAATTGATCTAAAGGTTTAATATGAAATATATAGTACTTCTCGGCGATGGGATGTCTGACAATCCCCTTGAGTCGCACGAGGGCAAAACCCCTCTTCAGATAGCAGATACGCCTTCAATGGATATACTGGCGCAAAAAGGCGAGATCGGTCTTTCAAGTACCATAGCTGACGGCATGGAACCGGGAAGTGATGTGGCTAATTTGTCAGTGATGGGGTATGACCCCAATAAATATTACACTGGCCGTTCTCCTATTGAAGCCGCCAGTATCGGCGTTCCCTTGTCAAATACGGATGTTGCTTTCAGGTGCAATCTTGTTACCTTTGGTGAAAGAGAGGGAAGCATCATTATGAATGATTACAGTGCCGGGCATATCACAACTGGTGATGCTTTGATAGTTGTCAATGCCTTAAAGCAGGAACTTGATTCTGATGAGATAAAATTCTATCCCGGGGTGAGTTATCGGCATCTGATGATATGGGAAAATGGCAAGGAGGCTATCAAGACAACACCCCCCCACGATATCTCGGATAAAGAGATCTCTGGTCACCTTCCCAAAGGGGAGGGTTCTTCAAAGATACTGGAGCTGATGGAGAGGTCACAGAAGATTCTGCCTGGTTTAGAAATAAATAAGCTGAAAATTACCAGGGGAGAAAAACCCGTGAGTTCGATCTGGCTCTGGGGCCAGGGGAAAAAACTTGAAATTCCTTCTTTTTCTTCAAAGTACGGTATATCTGGAAGTGTCATTTCAGCCGTTGATTTGATTAAGGGGCTGGGCTTAAGTGCGGGATTAAAATCAATTGATGTCCAGGGCGCCACAGGATATCTGGATACAAATTATCAGGGAAAGGTGGCTGCAGCTTTAAAAGCTCTTGAAGAAGATGAATTTGTCTACCTACATGTTGAAGCGCCTGATGAGGCTTCTCATAAAGGGAGTTTTGATGAGAAAATAAAAGCAATCGAGGATTTTGACTCAAAGGTTGTTGCAAAGGTTATTAAGGGGTTGGAGAAAAAATTTGATGATTTTTGTGTGATGGTGATGCCGGATCACCCCACTCCTCTTTCCATTAAGACTCATGCCTCAGATCCTGTGCCCTATATCATTTATTCTTCAAAAGATAAGGGGAATGCAGGAAACGATAGTGTAAGATATAGTGAAAGCGATGCCGCTTCTTCTGGTATTTTTATTGAAAAAGGCTTTGAATTGATGGATAGGTTTATTAATAAAAAATAATCTTGTAATTTATAAGGAAAATTTTTATGCAGTCTCATATTACCGAATATCGGGTTATTTACGGCGATTGTGATCCTTTCGATGTTGTCTACTATGCTAATTATTTTGATTTTTTTGAAAGAGGCCGGACAGAGTTTTTCAGAAACCTGGACCTGACTTATAGATTAATTTCTGATACCGGAGTATTTTCACCGGTATCAGAAACAAGTTGTAAGTATAAAAAATCTGCAAGATACGATGATTTGCTAGTGATTGAGACAACAATCACATATATGAAACGGGTGAAAATCCGCTTTGATTATAATATCTATCGGAAAGAACCCAGAGAATTGCTGGCTGAAGGTTATACCGTTCATGGCTTTGTCAACCGAGAGGGTAAAGTTGTGGCTGCTCCGGAAGAGGTTACAGAAAAAGTGAATGAGTTTATATCCCAGGAATAATAAATGTTTTCATCTTATGTTTGTTGATTGTTTACGATCAAAACAGATGATGATAAGTGGAGATTTTAGGCATTGAATATTATTCCCTTGACTTATGCTGGCAATCACAATATAATAATAAAATTATCTGATGCGGGGTGGAGCAGTCTGGTAGCTCGTCGGGCTCATAACCCGAAGGTCATTGGTTCAAATCCAATCCCCGCTACCATAAGTATTCTAGGCACTTAGGAGATTTTCTTGGGTGCTTTTTTTGTGCCTAAAAAATTACTCCCCCCATTACTCCCCCCAAAG
>JAHEEI010000037.1 GCA_024640785.1 Pseudomonadota bacterium | reverse complement strand
AGCAAAACTTCTAATTAGAAATTTTAGGACAATACTACTCAGCAGTAACCGGGGCTTTTTGGGTGATTGCGGCATTAGGGCAGACACGTGCGCAGGCTCCGCATTCAACACAGGTTTCCTGATTAATTGCATAGTACCAGTCAGATTCTTCTATGGATTCTGTAGGACAGATCTCCCAGCAGGTTCCGCAGATGATACAGTTGTCATGTATATAAAAAGCCATATTTTCCTCCTTATGCGACAGCACCGTCTGAAATGTTTTCAAAATTATCCACAATTAAGGGCAGCAAATCATAATGGATCAGGCAGAACATTTCACCCGGGTCAAGCTGCATCAGAAAGCGTGAGGGCGGATCCCCCATATTAAAAGTCATGGTCTTTTCACTGTAAACAAGAGGAAGCGAGTTGGCACACCAGGCTGTACCGGAAACCCCATGAACCAGTTCGCCTGTCTTCCAGGTATACACCTTGCAAAGACGCATTACCCGGTTTGCATCAGTAACCACAATAACAACATCCGGATCCTCAATATCCTCCAGCTTACCCACCACCATATATTTATGGCGTTTAAAAAAATGAGGGATCTGCTGGTTAACTCTCCTTAAGACTTCTCGTGTTGCATAGGCTTTGTTCTGACCCACTGTGGTTTCCATGCCATAATCAAAATCTTCTTTTGACAGTTTCTTACAGCCCAGTCCTGAATATACCGCACCACCGCAAAGAACATTTTTATTGTTTATATATACCGGCTTTTTACCTTTTTCCCAGAGTTCCGCAAAAATGGCGCATTCAAAAGAAAAATCCTCGCCATATGATTCAGCGTTTTCAGGCACTTCATCACAAAGCTTGATAGCCAGAATATCTCTTTCATATCCTTCCAACTCCTTTAAGCGCTGTGCATATTCTTTGTTTTTACCCATAACTTTCTCCTCTATGTCTGCCCTTCCTTTTTCAAAACCATTATGACCTATAAGGAGTCCATCATCTCATCAATGCTGGTTCCCATAACGGCCATCTGTTCATCCATTGATTTTCTGGAAACTTCACTGTATCCTTTGTCCCTGGCAAAATCCTCAGAATTTTCAACCACCATCTCAACAATGCCTTCAGGAATATTTTTTAACAAGGAACTGGCATCTTCATTCCATGACATTGTGAATTTAACTACACCTGCTTCATCATCTTCTTTTTCATACTCTTTCTGATCCTCTTCCGGGGTTGTCGAATTCTTCTCCTGCCAGAAGGAGGAGTGAGCCGGTTTTGTCATTTTTCTTGAAGCCTTCACATCAACCTTTAAACCTTCAAGAGTAAATGGCAGATAATCAACATATTCAAACGGAATCACCACAAAGATTTCATCTTTCTTTATTTTGTTGTGCATTCTTCCACCCTGATCACCGCAGGTCACAATAATGTTTTTTATGTGCCACGGCATGGCAAAGATCTCACCGCAAAGTGACTTTCCAAAAGACCCGTAAACATCAATACCTTCCCGGGCAAGCCTGCAGGTGGAAATCATATTTGCATGCTGAGGGTCACAAACTACGATGATCCAGTCAACCTGAACCCCTTCCGGAATTTCATCAAGAGGCGCTGCCCCGATTGCTTTTACCATACCGGTTGGAAGAACCGGCGTGCTGGCCTTAAGACGCGCAGCAGCATCATAGGTGAAAAAGCTTGATGTTTTAGAAAGGTACTCACCGGAAACGATCTCTCTTTTACCCGGCACAATTCCGGCATGATGTACGCCCACCAGACAATCATGATGATCAGCATCAAAATACACTTTTCTGCCTTCGTCCCGTGCATACCTGACAATACTGCAGGGGACATCCTGTATCGGCTCATACCCTTCAGGTACTGCGTCTCGAAAAAGACTTATTCCAATAGGTTTACCCCTTGCCTTCCCTCTTTTGATTAACAAATCATTGACTTCTTTTAAATCCATCTTTTTTAACCTCTTTATAAATATTGGTTTATTAGTAGTCGGTGAGCTTTATCCTGAATCAGACTTACGGATTCAAATTTACTTAATTTACAAAATAATGAGACACAAAAGAGCTATAGTATAACAAGTTCAGATTAACTTTCAATGAAAAAAACAATCCGACAAATAACGATATTTTTTACTGTTTTTATTGATGAAAAATTATATTTTTTATATTTTACAAGCCATTTTTTTGTTTATGCTTCTATGAGTTATTAACGTTTTATCTCCTTGACACCCATTGCTTCTCTTTCTATTATGTATAATTCTTAACCAACAATTCAGGAAAAACAGCGTGCTAAAAAATTATCTTCTTTTTGATATCGACGGAACACTTATAAATACCGGCGGAGCAGGTCTCAGGGCAATGAAGTCCACGGTTAAAAGCATCCTTGGAAATGAAAATCTTCTTACCGGCTACTCCTTTGCTGGAAAAACTGATGCACAAATAATGAACGACATGATCCGTAGATCAGGACTTGATGACAAACTGGAAGAACTGTCCAAACTTCTTTCGCAGACCTATATAGAAAACTTAAAGACCAACCTTAAAAATTCAGACAATTTTAGGACATACCCTAATGTTAATGCGCTCCTTGATAATTATCAAAAAAACGAAACTTATGAACTCGCCCTCCTTACCGGAAACTTCGAAACCGGCGCAAAGCTCAAACTTGAGCATGCCGGTCTTTGGAAGTATTTTAAGTGGGGAATTTTTGGCAATTTGTCAGAGGACAGGGTTCATCTGGCAAAGAATGCCCTGGAAAAAATAACTGTAAAAGAAAAGAGAGTTGACACAAAAAAAATATTTATTATCGGAGACACAACCAACGATATAAGGTGCGGAAAAGCCATAGGTGCAACTACTATTGCATTCACTTCAGGATTCGAGCCTGAGGAAAAACTCCGAAACTGCAGCCCTGATTTTATGGTATCCGACTTTGGCGAACTTTATGATATCTTCAATAATAATAATTAAATCCAGGGAAACAGAGCTTTATTCAAAAATAGAAACAAATGTAAAACTCGACAGCTTAAAAGAACAGAAACGGTTAAAAGCAGTCTCAGTTTTTTGAAGCACTTCTTGAAAAATCAGAAGAACATGTAAGGGTATTTGTTTCCCAGGATACTCCCAAAATTACTGCCAAAAACAGTATCCCCGAAACATATGTGGAACTTAAGCGTATGGCCGTCAAAGAAAAAAGTGCGCAAATGTTTCAAAAGAAATCTTCGGTTTTTTAAATGATACCTGGATATTTTATAGAACCATATCGACATAGAGTTCAGCACAATTAATGGAAAGAGGTTCGGATGCAAAAACAAAATATTCTAGAGGCCTCAGAAGCGCCGTTTAAGATAAGGTTGCCTGACAGAATAATCCAAGGAGCACTCCACCTCCCCGGCAGTAAAAATCCTCCCTATGTGATAACCTGTCATGGACTTTTTAGCACAATGGAGAGCGATAAGTTCACTGCTATAGCAGATGCATTCACAGCGGCCGATATCGCTATTATCCGGTTTGATTTCAGCGGATGCGGTAAAAGTTCGGGGAAAATTTCTGATACCACCATTTCAAGAAGGATTGAAGAACTTGAAAAAGTTGTAGACTTTTCAAAAAACCATCCAGCCCTGGGTAAGAAATTCGGAATACTCGGCAGTTCACTTGGAGGTTATGTTTCACTTTTCTTTGCTTCAAAAAACCATGTTGATTCACTTTCTGTCTGGGCAACACCATATGACCTTGCTGAAACATGCAAAAACATCCCTGAAAATGATCTTAAGATGTTAAATCAGTCCTTTTTTGATGATGCTTTGAAATACAACCTGTCATCAATTCTGACAAAGATAAATAACTTGCAGATAGTCCAAGGGAAAAAAGACCTGACTGTACCATGGCAACATGCTGAAAAAATATACAGGTCTGTTAACCCTCCAAAAAAAATTCTCTTTTTAGAGGAAGGGGACCACTCGATAAGTGAAAAGCATGCCCGTAAAAAGGCTTTAAATGAAAGCCTTAACTGGATTTTGAAAAGTATTAATTAGTTTTATAAAGATAGCATAAACTTAAAATAATCCAACTGTTCGACGATAATATTAGTCTGTTATAAAATATGGCCATAAAAGAGATCTGAATTATGAAAATAAAAGTTAAAAACAAAATAAATTAAATCCTACCAATGGGAATAAATAAATCAGAACAAACTTCTACAATACTTTTGATGAAATTCTGAAAATAGGATAGAAAACCTAAGTGTCGCAAAACCCCGTATCGAAGAATCATTGCCTAAAAATAAAACTGCCAACCTGCTGCTGATATCACCTGTGCAAGAAAAAGAGGTTATCTCACATCTGGAGAAATTTCCTGATATCATGGAAGAATATTCCGAGAAGCTTAATAATCCTAATTTTAACCAAAAGGGAATTTCCCCTTTGACACCAAAAGCAGAAATCGAACAGAGAGTCCTCAATCTAATAGCTGAGTCTTTTGACGGAAATAATGAACTGAAGGGACTTCTTGATGCTGTGCTTATAGGGGCCTATTGCTGGAGTAATAAAATTCAACCGCGGCGATTACCTTTAATTTAAGGAAATATAATGTCTGATGCCTTTTTCTCCTCAATTTCAGGAAGGTCTTTAAATGCTCCCCAAACTAAAGTAACTGCAAACAACAACGCAAAGGCTAAAACCTCCGGGTATAAAGGATCCCGTGTAACTACACAGAGTGAAATTCTGGGAGCACGCCTTGAGACACTTGCCTAATCTACAGTCCCGGAGAAACGTATAAACTTTCCAGCGCCTTTCTCCGCCAACAACCCATTCCAAACACACATTCAATTACCACGTAAGCTTGACGGAACTGTCTTTTTTTAAAAAAATACAGGGACATTCTTCTGTAGGATTATTATAAAAAATTAAATTTAAACTGTTCTTAAATAACAGCATATGTTAAGTTAAAAGAGAATAATAATGCACTACTGGCTGAAATTAAAAAAAGATAGGGTCTAATGAAAAAAATTTTTCCAATTCTTGTAGCAGATGATAACCTGGTAATACGAACACTTTTGGAGAAAACACTTTCAAAAGAAGGTCACGAAATAACTTGTGTTGAAAACGGCCGAAAGGCTCTGGATATGTTCAACGAAAGATTCTTTCCTATCGTCCTTACCGACTGGATGATGCCTGAAATGGATGGCCTTACTCTCTGCCAGTCCATAAGAAATAACATTACCTCCAGCTATGTTTACATTATCCTACTAACCTCCAAAGCTTCCCAGGAGGACATTATCTCTGGTCTTAAATCTGGCGCTGATGATTACCTGACAAAACCGATAAGCAATGCCGAACTGCTCGCGCGCCTTAAAAATGCAGAACGAATCCTGACTCTTGAAAAATCGTTAAAAGAAGCAAATGCAGATATAAAAAAGCTTTCAATAACTGACAATCTCACCGGATGCTACAACCGCGAATATATGACCTCTAAACTGCCCGAAGAGATATCAAGAGAAAGAAGATACGGTGATTCCTTTTCCCTGATCTTCTGTGACCTTGATCATTTTAAAGAGATAAACGATATTTATGGACATCAAACAGGAGACCTTGTACTGACCGAATTTGTTAAAGTCCTTGACAAATCCTTAAGAACAGGCATTGACTGGATAAGCAGATATGGTGGCGAAGAGTTTATCATTGTTCTTCCTGAAACGCCAATTGACGGTGCAGCTAGACTTGCTGAAAGACTGCGAAAAGCTGTTGCTGCTCACAAGATTACTGTTGATGGAAATGATATATCAATAACATCAAGTTTCGGAGTAACAGGCTTTAATGGTGAAACCCCCGACACAAAGGTCTCTTCAGAAAAAATCATTAGTTCTGCAGACAAATACCTTTATCAGGCTAAAAAAGAAGGAAGAAACAAGGTTGTTTCAGGCCCGCTATAGTTTTGTCAGCCTAACATTTTCTTATTTTCATCGCAGTTTTACTAAAAACTCAAAATTATGACAATAATACAACAACCCTTTTATTCTGAACTGTAAAAAAACACAACCATGGACTCATTATGTTCTGTCATGATTGCGATTTTGAAATAAAAGATCCGGAGTTAACCGAGTGCCCGAAATGCAGATGCATTCTCTCCACTGGACTTTCCTCCAACATCAATCAGGAGAAAGAAGAAACATTTCAGGACATAATAAATATTCTTAACAATGATGAGCTTTCGGAGCTTCACAAAAGTGCTGCTGCAGAGAAAAACCCTCAGAGAGAAGATCCTTTTGATCTTGACCTTGAGACCATGAATCAGAATGACCACGGAACCAGAGCAAATAAAGAAAATCACTTTGAAAAAAGGGCCTCCACCAGTGTAGAGATGCCCGGCACAGAAAATTTTTCGGACGGCTCAACCCTTAAAAAAGAAGACCTGCCAAAGTTTAAAGAAGATGATGCGGTGGATGATGCGATAGAACCTAAAAAAAACTCGACATTCACATTTGTACTCTTTTTCGTATTCTTCTTGATAATTGCTGCCGGAGCAGGAGTCCTGTACCTCAAGTCTAAACAGCCTGTTTCTGAGACATTCCCAAAAGAAAATGATTCATCAATTTATGAAAATAAAAAAGTCTTCACCATAATAAACGAAGAAATTCAACCAGTTGTAGAGAGCTCGAAGACTGAAGAAACACTAAAAATTCCTGAGCAGCCGACCATGGAAAAAGATTCCTCCGCCAATAAAGAAACAGGTACCATCAGTAAAAAAACAAAATCAAAAGAGAACAAAATCGATGAAAAAATATCTGAAAAAGACAACTCATGGAAAACATATGTCCCGGGTAAACAGTCATACTACACCCTTCAGATTAGCAGCCTGTCAAACAGATCTTTCGCCCAGGCAAATCTTAACCGTCTTAAAAACAAACAGTACCCTGCGTACATTCTCCTAACCAGAAATAAAGATGAGGAAATGGTCTACAAGCTGAGAATTGGAAAATATGAAACCGAAGAAAAAGCCAAAAGAGCTGCGGAAATTTTTTACAAAAAAGAAAAAATGAAATATATTATTCTCAAATCAAATGCTGACATAGCCTTGTAGTTGCTGTGAGCATAAAAGCTTATCAACATCTGAAAGTGATTTTAAACCCGATGAATAAAAAAAACATACTATTAATTACCTTTCTGACATTTGCAGTCTGGCTAAGTCCCGGCAATTTACTGGCTCTTTCTCCAAAACCGATTAAGACAAAAAACTACTACGCTGAGCTTAAACCCACAAAAGAACATTCGAAAACAAACAGGGAAATAATTAAAAATCTCCAAAAGCATCATTACCGTCAGCAGGAAATTAACGATCAACTGTCTTTGATGGTTTTTGACAGTTACCTAAAAGCGCTTGACCCTGAAAAATTGTACTTCCTTTCAAAAGACATAAAAGAGTTCAAGGTTTACAGCCTTGAATTTGATAATGCTCTGAAAGCCGGAAACCTGACCCCTGCCCTGGAAATGTTTAACCTTTACCATAAGTACATGACAGAAAGAATAATTTATATAATTAACTGTCTTGAAAAGGGTATAGAAAACATTCGTTTTGATATTGACGAAAGTATTATTATTGACCGCGAGAATGAACCCTGGCCTAAAGACAAAAAGGAAAGAGAAGATCTCTGGCGCAAACGCCTTAAAAACACAATATTAAACCTTAAACTTTCAAACAAACCGGATAACAAAATTAAAGAAATACTGCTCAAACGCTACAAGAACCAGCTTAACAAAATGCAGCAGCTTAATAACGAAGATGCCTTTCAGTTATATATTAACTCAGTAGCACAAATTTACGGGCCGCACACACAATATTTTTCTCCTCGAGACACTGAAAATTTCAACATTAACATGAGCCTTTCGCTTGAAGGCATAGGTGCGGTGCTTCAAAGTGAGAACGAATATACAAAAGTAAAAAGCCTGGTAGCCGGCGGACCGGCGGAAAAGTCAAAGAAACTTCATGCCGGAGACCGAATATCCGGCGTAGGACAGGGCGAAGACGGAGAAATTATTGATGTTATCGGCTGGAGAATAGATGACGTTGTCGAGTTAATCCGAGGACCAAAAGATACTGTCGTTCGCCTAGAAATAATTCCCTCGGACGCAATTGATGAACATAAGACAACGATAATTAATATAGTGCGCAACAAAGTAAAACTTGAAGAGATGTCCGCAAAAAAGAGTATTATGGAATTTGAAAAAAACGGAAAAAAATACAAGGTGGGAATAATAGATATCCCGGCTTTTTATATGGATTTTAGCGCCTATCAAGCAGGAGACCCGAATTTTAAAAGTACCACACGGGATGTAAAAAAACTCCTGAATGAACTCACCGATGAAAAAGTTGACGGCATTGTGGTTGACCTTAGAAATAACGGCGGCGGATCCCTTCAGGAGGCCAACGACCTTACCGGACTTTTTATAAAGCAGGGACCGACTGTACAGATTAAAAACACAAACGGTAAGACAGAAATCCTTGGAGACCTAGATCCGGAGATTTCTTATAGTGGTCCGCTTATGGTTCTTGTAAACCGCATGAGCGCATCTGCCTCAGAGATTTTTGCCGGAGCTATTCAGGATTACCAAAGAGGTATTATTCTTGGCGGTCAAACTTTCGGCAAAGGAACTGTTCAGTCTCTTCTCTCTCTTGACAGGGGCCAGCTTAAAATAACAACCGCAAAATTTTACCGTATTTCAGGAGAAAGCACCCAGCATAAAGGAATTATTCCTGATATCATTTTCCCCAGTTTCTTTGACCCTGAGGAAGAGGGTGAAAGCGCCATGCCAAACCCCCTGGCCTGGGACATGATAGATTCCGTCCCTTACAATGGATGTTTAAACCTGGCTGAAGCAATCTCAGCGCTAGAAAATATGCACCAAAAAAGGATACTCACTGACCCTGACTTTAACTACCTGGTTAAAAAAATTGAGTATTACAAGTCTGAAAAAGAACAAAATATTCTCTCTATTAATCAGGAAATCAGAAAAAAAGAGCTTGAAGCGTCAGAAAAGTGGCAGCTTGCCCTTGAGAACACCCGCAGAAAAGCAAAGGGGCAGGAACCGATTGAAAAGCTTGAGGACCTGGGAAAAGAATCCAACAGGGAAGATGCAGACGAAGATCAAGACCAAGACGAAGACCAAGACGACTCAACAAAAGAAGATACCCTGCTTTCAGAAACTGTAAATATCATGATTGACTTTCTTTCCATGAAAAATCTTGAAAGCTATTCACAGTTTATTCAGCAATAGGAGCTCGAACAATCCTGATTTAATCTGCAGCAGAAAAACATACTTTACTTAAAATATACTTGCCGTTGCCCGAACGGTAATAAACCCCTTTTATTGTTAAGAACGTGCTTTGTGATACAGAGAGTATAAGCTGAAGCGTGATCTAGGATCTGACAAAACAGCCTTCTGCAAAGCGCTTACCCCGGAATAAAAGGTCTTTTTTTTTGTAAAAGACGAAAGATTATTTATTTGAAGGACGTCTCGCCTCCCAACCGTAATCAATATAGGAACACTCAACATGGTTTCCGGTCAGCGTAATATCGTAAAAGCCTTCTTCCGTACCATACCAGTTTCCCCGCCACCACTTTCCACAAATTGCACCACCGGTGATAAACGTCGCACCTCGCCACCGGATCATTTCATTAACATGCAAATGGCCCTGAAGAACCAGGATTAAATTGTGATTCTCAAGAACTTTTAAAACCTCACAATTGTTCACGATAACCCGGTTGGGCGGTGCCGCAAAAGTGGCTCCTTCAACAGCACTGTAAAAGGATGTCATCAAAGGAATATGAGTAACGATAATGACAGGTGTATTTTTTGAAACTGTTGAGAGATCCTCTTTCAACCATTCCTGTTGACTAAAATCGATAAACCCCTGGTATAGGTACTTACCTCCGGTTATCCGAGTGGAATCCAGCACAATAAAATGATATCCCACTATATCAAACGAGTACCTGGTCTTTTCTAAACCCATTCTCTCTAGAAACACCTTCCTGGGATTGTCTGCGACAGGCGTCCCATCAACCGGTATGGCTGCCGTCATATCGTTGTTTCCCATAACCGGATAAATATCCGCTTTAATCGCCCGATGCATTTTCATATAGGCATCCCATCTAGGAACAATCTTTGATTCGGAAAATTCAAATCCGTCTGTAATCAGATCGCCTCCGGCAACGACCACATCACTTTTCCTTGCATTAATGAAATCTGCCGCCAGAGCCATTGCTTTGGGCGTATCCCATTCAGTTCGAGCATGCACATCTGTATAAAAGACCAGACGAACAGATCCGGCATCCGATCCGCGTATAGGCCAGGCCCATTTTTTTGAGCAACCTCCGGCAAAAAGAACCAGTCCGCCCATCAGTTTGTTGAGAAAATTTCTGCGTGTCATTGATATTGTCATTTTTACAGTCCTCCCTTATTAAAGGGCAAATATCGCAACAGGGTTTCAAATCGGCACGTCAGTAACTACCGGTCTTCAGGTAGAGATTTGATACAGGTCTTTTCCCCAAATACCAGCGAAAAAGGCTTAATCCCAGCATTAGGACTACAAAAAAACCGACAACCTGTTTTTCACTCACCCGCGTGATTAAACTTCCAGAAACCAGGCTATCATAAAACTCGTCCTGTAAAAAGTGCTGCCGGGCCAATGCTGACTGCTCTTCTGTCCAGACGTAATTAGACTGTTTAAGGGTATTGGAAAAATATTTTTCCATAATCAGGTTTTCACAAAAAGCAATGGTGAGAAGTTTGGCATACTCTTCTGGATCATCTTTAGATTTCAAAGCAGCATCAAAATTTCGATCTCGGCAAAAAAGATGAACTCGGGCTTCATGGACAAAAGGATCCGTTATTGGTGTAAAAAATCGTAGAAAACGAAAGTATGATTTCTCATTTTTAAAAAAATTCAATATTTTCGATGCTTCAACAGCTCGAATCCGATCAATCCGTTTAAGTTCATGGGGCATAAATCGAGACTGAAACACTCCGGCCTCCGGATCTTCATAGCGATACCCGTATTCAACCATGACACTGTCATTATGCTTAAGAAACTCAAGCCAGCCTATCCGTTCTGAAATCCAGACAATTCGAGGCGGTGTCATTAATAGACTGCATCCCAAGAGTGCTGCCGATGCGATGCTCAGACTACACATAAACCGAAAACTTTCCCGGCTGACCCTCCGAAGGATAAATGCCGGCCGCAATCCTTTTGCAATCGCGACTTGAACTAATGCGGATGAAACTAGGTTCAGCCCGATATCCCTAAGATCCCATACCCTGAGAGGCGTCAACCACTGGATAAATTCATCGATGATCCCAATACAGCCGCAAATAATAGCTCCTGCAAGAAAAATACTGGTGTCTTTAAGCTGATGGGTCAGCGCTCGATATACCAGTACGCCCAGCACACCGAACAGGATAAAGTGCACCGATTCCTCCGGCTGCTGTTTTCCCAGTTTCAGGGTATAGGCAAAAATAATACCGGCAACTGAAATTAACCAGAAATAACTACTGAGTGACTCCGGTCGATTACGGTAAACATAAACTGCAGCAACTGCCAGTGCCGTAATTGTTACGAAAATAACCCCGTAGGCAAACAGGTCTCTGCCCCATGTCTGATAAACATACTGCTGAATCCGTCTGGCCATCGGTATGACGGAGAATATACATAACGTCCAAACAGCCACATACAGCCATGACAGCCACGGCTTTTCCTTCGGTGAACACTTAATCATTATTTTGTCTTTCAATCATTGCTTAATAGAACCTATCCCCCAAGGTATGGAACATGGGTTGATCACTATGGATAAATCTAAGATGCCCTGATTGCAGAAACTGTAAATATCATGGTTGGCTTTCTCACAATGGAAACTCTTGAGGGCTATTCACAGTTTAGTCAGCAGCAGAAAAACATATTTTACTTAAAGTACACTTACCACAGTCCGGTTTTCTCGCATCGCATATTTCTCTGCCGTGCGTTACCATCAGGTAGTTAAAATCTATCCAGTCTTTCCTGCTGACAACCTCCATCAGATCTCTTTCTATCTTGTCTGGATTTTTTTCAGCACTCAAACCAAGCCTGTTTGACAAACGTTTTACATGGGTATCAACAGCAATGCCTTCTGCTTTGCCGTATGCACTTGAAAGAACTATATTAGCTGTTTTTCTGGCAACGCCAGCAAGACTTATAAGCTCTTCCATGCTGTCCGGCACTTTACCCTTATAAGCATCACAAATTCTTGTTGAGCAGCTTATAATGTTTTTCGCTTTATTGCGAAAAAACCCGGTCTGTCGTATTTCCTGTTCCAGCACCGCCTGCTCTGCTCGTGCAAAATCAGCAGGTTTTTTATATTTCTTAAAAAGAGGCGGGGTTACCTCATTTACTTTTTTGTCCGTACATTGGGCTGAGAGCATAGTCGCAATCAAAAGCTGAAAAGGTGTTTTATGGTTAAGAAATACTCTTGTCTTCCCGTATTCTTTTCTCAATAATGTTACAATTTTATCAGCTCTTTTTCTGTTAACCTCTTTTTTCACTGCTGTTCCTTAATGGCTGTAAAAAAGACTTCCCGTAAGTTAATAATTGCTTCTTTTTTTATTGTCGCAGGCAACACTTGAATACCGAAGCGGACGCTTTTTCTCTTTGCTCTGTTAACTATATGAAAGAACCTGTTTAGTGTCAATAACCAGAACTGAATTTTTATTTTTTGAATATATAGCATCCACTGATATTCAGCCCGGACTAAGTTTACTTTTCTTGAACATTAATCAAAGTTATGTTAATAATTATTAGACGAACAGCCAACAGTCAATACTCATAAAAAGGAGGGATTATGAGCAATTTTTACGGATGGACAGGCTCACTTTTAAACATAGATCTTTCATCAGGAAACATTGAAAAAACCTCCTCAGAAGACCACATAAGGGATTTTATCGGTGGAAGACTACTTGCGTCCCGAATCTACTGGGACGAGGTCCCTGAAAATATTGGCGCGCTTGATCCTGAAAATGTGCTGATGCTTATACCCGGTCCTTTAACCGGCACCCCGTCAACTGCCTGCTCTCGATGGGTAATAAGCGCAAAGTCACCTCATTCTTATCCGGATCAGTACGGGTTTGGCAATGGCGGCGGTTTTTTTGGCGCAGAAATCAAACGTGCAGGGTATGACGGCATTATTATCAGAGGAAAAGCAAAAAACCTTTCCTATATATTGATTGAAGATGACAAAATCGAGATAAAAGATGCAGCCGGGCTAAAAGAACTTGATACAAGCCGAACCATGGAAAAACTGAAAAGTATCCACGGATCTGCTTCACGTCCTCTATGTATCGGGCCTGCCGGCGAGAACCTGATACGCTTTGCCATTGCTGCAACAGATCAGGGTGGAAGTTTTTCAAACGGCATGGGTGCGGTCATGGGTTCAAAATACCTTAAGGCTGTTGTTATCAAAGGCAGCAAAAAAGTTAAAATAGCCCATCCTGATCAGCTGAAAAAGCTAAACCATAAAATACGGAACTTTCGCGAAGGACAGAATCAAATTCTGTCTGTTACAGAACCCATGATTCAGGGAATTGAAAAGACCAAAGGCACACCCTGCTACAGCTGTCCTTCAGGATGTGTCCGCTCATATTTTAAGCATAGCTCAGGCAAAGAAGAAATAAGACAAACCTGCGCCGCGGCATTCATGTACCTACCCTGGGACAAAAAATATAATGAAGAGTCAACTGAAAATTCTTTTCTTGCCACCTCGCTCTGCGACAGAAACGGTCTCTGCACAGCTGAAATGAGCAACATCATGTACTGGCTGAACAACTGCTATGAAAAGGGACTGTTGACGGATGAGGAAACCGGAATCCCCATTTCAAAAATCGGAAGCCTGGAATTTATTGAAACCCTGGTTGACAAGATAGTCAACAAAAAGGGTTTTGGTGAACTGCTCGCCCAGGGGACCAGAAGAGCATCCATTGAAAAAGGAAAAACAGTTGAAGCTGAAGCGCTTAATCATATCCGACCCTCTGGCTATGTTGCTGATGCCTACGGCGGAAGGCTGTTCTTTACCAATGCCCTTTTTTATGCAACAGAAAACAGAAATCCCATTATACAACTCCACGAGTTCAGTTTCACTGTTTTAAAATGGATGCTCTGGCACACAACTGACGGCACCATGTCACAGCTGAACACTGAAAATTTAAAGAAAATTGCCAAACGCGCCTGGGGAGGTGAAAAAGCAGTTGATTTTACCACCAGCGAAGGAAAAGCACACGCAGCATTCATCATCCAAAACCGGGAACATGCAAAAGAGAGCATGGTCGCCTGTGACCGTTTTTATCCTCTGCTTGACACAGACAAAACAGAGGACGGTGTGGGGGATCCATCACTTGTCCCGCAGCTCTTTGAAGCAGTCACCGGCGAAAAGATGAGCGAAGACGACTATTATAAAATGGGAGAACGCTCGATGAATCTCCAGCGCGCTATAATGGGTCGCGAGGGAAAAATCGGAAGAGCCCATGACAACATCAATGAGTTCAACTTCACCGAGGGAAAAGAGATTGAAGAAGGCATGATTGGACTCTTTAATCCTGACCTCGAATTTCCGGGCACAGGAAATGAAATAATTTCACGGCGCGGGAAAGTCCTTGAGCGAACCGACTTTGAAAAGATGAAGGATGAATACTATGCCTTCAGGCGCTGGGACATTAAAACCGGACTTCAGAACAAAGACCGGCTCAATGATCTTAAGCTCTCTTTTGTAACGAATGCTCTGGAAAAGAAAGGCTTTTTGAAATAAACAAACACAAAAGAAATAATATCCTATAAAAAGAAGTTTAACAGCAAAAGAGCTTTCCGGTTTTATCGGAAGGCTCTTTATTTACAGGTTCCACAGGTACATAAACTGCACGGGAAGCGTTTCAAAGGGGCTGTTATCACCAAGGCTGAATATGTTTATGGTTGCCTGTGAATAAATATTGTTTTTATATTCTCCGGAACGCCGGTAGCTAACGATCCTGGCATCAGTAATGCCCGCCATTTTTTTAGCCTCGGAAACAGCGCCGGAAAGATAACCGATTAAATCGATCATTTTGTGTGAAAGAGCCTGTTCAGCCGTAAATATCCTGCCGTCAGCAAGAGGAAGAAGTGTATCAACAGAAAGTTCTTTTCGTCCCGCAGCTACAGCGGTTAAGAACTTTTGATACATAGCGTCTATAACTGCCTGCATGATCTTATTTTCTTCTTCTGTCATGCTGCGAAACGGAGAAAGGGTATCCTTCTTGTCTCCGGATGCAATTGACTCCTCCTTAACACCAATCTTGTCCATAAAACCCTTTAAGTTAAGCTTCATCACGATCACACCGATACTTCCCGTAATGGTCGTTGGGTGGGCAATAATCATATCTGAGGCATTTGCGATATAGTAGGCACCTGAGGTCGCAACATCCATCAGGCAGGCAACAACAGGAACCTTCTTCTTCTGTTTAAACTTTTTAATCTCCTGATAGATAATATCACTTGCCGTGACCGTCCCGCCGGGGCTGTTAATCTTCAGGATAACGGCTTTTATATGCTTGTCTTTTGCCGCCTTATCCAGTTCCTCTTTTAGCCGGGCCACAACTGAAGGCGTCTGCTTTTCATTAAGCAAGGAACGTTCCTGCTTATTGGTAATCACTCCGGAAATATTCACGATCAGGATTTTGTTCCTTCCCCGACCTTCTATTTTCTCTTCCAGCAAAGGCCGGGTGGTACGATCAAGAGGAATGGAGATAAATGCGCAGCTGTTTAGAAAAGCAAACGATACACAAAGCAGAAACATCATTGTTTTTCTCATACTCTTCTCCGTTCAATAATTCTATTTAATTTTCCATGGATAAAAAAACTTCTAACTGCCGGCAAATTCCAGAAACCGTTGGGATTCTTTATGGTTTCCAAGGTGGGAATAGATCGTGCTGATTTTCTGAAAATAGTGCTTCTGGTTCTCCGGATCTGTTTTAGTCAGGTTTAAAAACATCTCAAGAACCCGGGTAGAATAATCGCCCAGGGCAAAACTGTTTTCCGCGTAACGCTGCATAATGTAAGGATCAGGTCTTTTCCCGCAGCCCTGGCATTTCCCCATTATTTCTCCATATACAGACCTTGCCTCTTCCTTTAACCCAAGCGCTTCATAGGTTTTGGCAAGAAACCGTGCTATATGTTCATCCCAGCCGTTTTTTTCGATAACCCCGAGATATATCGATACTGCTTCATCAAATTTTTTCTGATAAAAACAGGTTTCCCCTTTGAGTATCATTACAGGAACAGACTCTGAGATTTCAGGCAGACATGATAAAAGAAAGTTTTGCGCCTGATCGAAATCCCTCCTTTCCCACAGGATCTCACAGATAAGGGTATAGGCTCTGGTTGAGGCTGGAAAATGAAGGATAAAACCCTTAAGAAGTCTAAGGGCATCATCGTACCTTCCAAGGTTGATCTTGGCAGTGGCAAGTTCAATAGGGACAAAACTATTATTCTGGTTTTCGTTCAGTGCCAGAGATAATTTTTCATCCGCAGTTTTAAAATTACCATTATGAAGAGCTACATATCCTGCCTTAAAATTATTACCATAACTTTGATAAACTTTGTTTTCCTCCGGAGACAGCGTGCTTATGATAGCGGTAAAGTGTTCATCTTCCGTATGAATAAATTCTCCCTCTTCATCCTGGCTATTTAAGGGAATCATTTCAATATTTTCAGTCCCTCTGGATTTTTTCCTTATTTCTTTAAGTCTGTTTTCTATCTTTAAAGCCAGCTCCTTATCTTCGGTTAATCCTGCTGCAAGATCAAACAGATCTTCTGCTTCATCAAAAACACTCGCTGAAACAAGATCTTCACCATTTCTTATATGCAGACGGGCAAGGGCCTCCTTTGCGCTAACGACTTTCTCCGCCAGTTTTGTCCTGTAATTCTTATCGCCGGAAGATCTATCGTCAAGCTTGCCCAGTCCTTTTTCATACTCTATTATTGCCAGGCCATATTCCATCTTTTCAGCATATGTGTCACCTTTTTTTTCAAACCCTTCAGGAGACCTGCCGGAAAATATTTTTAGAAAAACCATATACCCCCCTTTATTAAACAAGCAGAACACCATTATCTTATTTTTTCATAAGACCTGATAATGGTGTTCATATGTTTGCGGAAAGACTGCAGGTTCGCTACTTATCGGCCCAACAGTAAACTGTGAAAAAACCATCTTTAACAAGAACAGAACGCGCTGACACTTAGAAAAACTCAGGCCGTCCAGCGCCTCCGTACTTAACCGTTATCAAAAATATTATGAATCTTGATCTGTCTTCTCTTTTGCGCTTTCAATATAATCAATTTTAGCTGCGCTGCGAAGTGTTTCAAGATATGTCTCAACTTCTTTACTCTTTTTTTGCGTCTCTAAATACATTGAGATCCTGTCTTTAACCTGATCAAGAGGAGTCGTACTGGCTTCGGTACGGCCGGTTTGTTTTATAATATGAAAACCGAACTGGGTCTCTACAATATCACTCACCTCATCGTTTTTGAGATTAAACGCAACAGCTTCAAAAGCTTTCACCATTGCTCCCCGCGGGAAAGACCCGAGATCTCCTCCATTTTCTTTGCTTGGGCAGTCCGAGTACTTGCGGGCAAGCTCAGCAAAATCACCGCCTTTTTTTATTTTTTCAAGCACGGCCTGAATCTCGCTTCGCTTTTCTTTTTTAACTTCATCCGAAGCATCAGGCTCAAGGCTGAGTAGAATATGAGAAGCCTGAACCTGTTCGGGAACACTGAAGTTTTCAGGGTTATCCTTATAGAACAGACTTATATCTTCATCAGTCACTGTAATTGCGGGCAATTTGCTTTTTAACAGCTTTTGAATTCTGTAGTTTTGTTTAATATCTTCTCTTAGCTTTTCTTCAGACAGCTCCATCTGTTCCAACCGCTCTTTGAATTTTTCAGGTGTTTCAAACTGGGCAGAAACTTTTTTTAGTTCCGCATCTATCTCTTCAACCGAAGCTTCAATATTTTGCTTGTCCGTTTCTTCAAACAGAAGCTGTCTGTTGATAAGACTTTCCACAGCCTGTTTCTTAAACTGCGACTGCATCTGAAGCATCTGCTGCGGAGAAGCCTGTCCCTGATACTGCATCAGGATATTCTGCAGTTCTTTTTCAACTTCTGCCTGAAGAATGTCTTTCCCGTTAACCGTTGCAACTACAGAGTTTTCATCAATCTTAGCTTCAGGCTGAACCGCATTCATCTCCTGCTCTGCAGCAAGAGACAAAACATCGGGTTCTTCTTTTTTATTACAACTTATCACTGAAAAGATACATATAGCAACAACAAGCAATTTCATACCCATACCATTCATTTCTGACTCCTTCTCTGAGGAAACCACATGATTAAAGAAAAATCCCGTGGCTCAAAGTAAATAATTATCTGAATTTTAAACCAAAATCCAGCACCTTATATATTCTTTAC
>JAHEEI010000175.1 GCA_024640785.1 Pseudomonadota bacterium | reverse complement strand
GCGCATAACCTTTTATTAAAAACACTGAACATATTAAAGGCAACTCTGTCTCTAAGCAAGTTGACATACTGGCCGTTATACCACTGATTTTTGAAATGCTTAGGTGCCAGAAGCACAGCTGAGCCAAAAAAACGGCACGGTTATGGCCTCTGCGCCATGCTGTTCAATTTCATTGATGAGATGTTGATTAAAGACATCATTGTCCCGTACATACAAATCTCCTAGGATGCCCACCTGAGGCAGACGTAGGGAACAGGATATTGACACATCTAAAGATTGTTCGCTTGGAAAAAGAGCTGCCGAAGGTGAAAAGCCCTATTTGGGGAATGAGTAAGGTTCTGAATTTTGAAACTAAAATAATATGTTTGAATAAATAAGCTCATCCGTTGTTACCTTCTGTTTTGAAGCTAGTTTTTCTGACATGTTAATTCTCTTTCGTATATGGATAGTCCTGGTCAAACTCTAGCTTACCCTTTTCATTATAGGATTTTCTGTTTATTTTTTGTCCATTTTTATAATTGTCTATATAGTCTATCTCTCCACTTTTATAAAATGTTTTAGTAAGTCCTTCCTGTTTATCATTCTTATAGTTGACTTCGTGATGCAAGCTACCGTTTTCATAATATATTTTAGTAAGGCCCTCTCTTTTGCCATTCACAAAATTTGCTTCACCATGTAATTTCCCGTTTTTATAATATATTTTTGTAAGCCCCTCTGCTTTATCATTCACAAAATTATATTCACCTTGCAGTTTTCCATTTTCAAAATATGTTTTTTTTAGCCCCTCTAAAAGGTCATTTTTATAATTTTCCCTTTCACACAATTTTCCACTTTTATAATATGATTTAGCAAGTCCTTCTGCCTTATCATCCTTATAGTGAATTTCAGTTTTTAATTCACCACTTTTATAATAGGTCTTAAAAAGACCTTCTACGTTACCATTGACAAAATCAACTTCGGCCCCCAGTTTTCCATTTTCAAAATATGCTTTTTTTCGTCCCTCTAAAAGGCCATTCTTATAGTTTTCTTCTTTATGTAATTTTCCATTTTCATAATATGCTTTAGCAAGTTCTTCTAATTTATCATTCTTATAGTTTTCTTTTGCCAGCAATCCCCCGCTTTCATAATATGTTTTAGAAATTCCTTCTTTTTTACCATTCTTATAGCTATATTTAACCCTTAATGCCCCTCTTTCATAATATTCTTTTTTTGTTTTCATCCCCGTGGCAAAACCAAAAAGTAAAACTAGGCGTGAAGCTATTAGTGCTTTTATGTTTTTCATTTCGTTCCCTTTATTCTGGCGAGGGTTTATAAAACCTTTGCTAATAGTAATGTGTTAATCAATATAATAGCTTTCTGTTAAAAATTCAAAATTTTTTTAAAGGGTTTATTTATTAATTACAGCATCTTCACCCCCTTTTTTTCTTTGACTGCATAATAATATATCCTGCCAGTTATAAAAAGTTCAAGATCGCTTTAGCAAGTTCAGAGTTTGCCCGGATGTCTGATAAGGCATCATGAGCGTTTTTAAGGGTAATGCCAAGCTTGTCGCATAGTGTTCCAAGCTGATAGTTCTCCGGGGCAGCACCTGTCCTCTCAAGCCCGAATTTCCACAAAGCAAGCTGTATCGTATCGTACGTCTCCATAAAGTCTATTGGGCAGAAAATATCCATCCTCTTAAAAAAAGCTCTGACAAAAAGGTCGTCGAAGTTCTTTATATTATGACCGGCAGTTCTGCAGCAGAGGAACTCTTTGCCAGATTTTTTTCCGACTCTTTTAACGTCTGAATGCTTTCTGATGAAATCGGAAAAAACCCTAATTGCTTTTTTCTGAGGTATGGCTTCTTTCTCCCATACTTCTTTGTTGTAACAGTTATTTTCCAGGGCCTCCGGATCTGCTTTTTCAAGGTCGAACTCTATCTTTATTTCAAATTCTTCCAGCTCCACCCACTTTTCCGATTCTACAGAGAAGGCGATAGCTGCAATCTGAATAATGTCGTGTTTGTTTGGAGATAATCCGGAAGTTTCAATATCATAAAAGACTATTTTCATGCTTTGCTCCTCATTTTTTTATAAATATTTTATAACCCTAACAGTTTATATTAAATGGTGTCAAATATTTCAGTAATTCTATCTATAGCCGCGTCCTTTTTTAAAACTTAACTTATTTTTTATTTGACAAAAATATCCACCGTGTTATCCTTGCAGCCTAAAATATCGTAGGCGATATATATCATGAAAGATAAAAAACAAAATCTGAGTAAAGTTTCAAGCCAAACCCTGAATGCGCCGCCAATGTTTCATGGTGTTGTCCGAGGAATGCTGCCAATGTATATGCTTTCACTACTCATGGATAAGCCGCATCATGGTACTGAAATTATGAATGCGATTGAAAAAATGAGCGCAGGGACTTGGAAGCCGAGTCCGGGCTCAGTCTATCCTCTGCTTAAAAAGCTTGAGGAGGAGGGACTGATTTGCGGTGAATGGGTGTCCGGCCGTGCAGCCGCCACACGTATCTACAGTGTTTCACGGAAAGGCCGGTCAAAACTTCCCGAAATTCAAAAACAGCTTCTTGCCGAGCTGTGTATAACCAGAGATGCACTTCAGAAACACATAACAATTCTTAAAAAGGTTCTGTCCGGCCGAAAAAAGGATACCCATAAAGCTTAGATAAGGTTTTTGCATGTTAACCGCTTTTTTAAAGCTCAGTATAAACCATAAGACCGTTCAAGGAGAATACAAAATGTCTTCATTCTACACCGCAGTAATATTTATATTCAGCTGTTTACTCTTTTTAAGCGGTATCGGTTGCTCAGACAATAAAGCTGACAATAGCAAAGCTTCGCAGAAACAGTCCCTGACAGAAACTGCAAAATCAAAACAGTCAATAATTAAAGTAGCTTTCAAAGAAATACCGGATGAAGTCCATGCTGTAGGCCTGCTGCAGGCTTATCAGGAAGTTGGGATAAGCTCAGAAATATCCGGAAAAATAAAAAAGATATATTGTGATGTCGGAGACAAAGTATTGCTGGGTGAGGTGCTTGCTGAAACGGATGATGAATTCAGGGAGATAACTCTGCAGATAAAAAGATCGCTATTAAGAAAAGCAGAGGCTACTAAAGAAAAAGCTCAAAAAGACTCAAAGAAAAATATCCGGCTTTTTAAGGAAGGCGTTATTTCTGATTCAGATTCTGACAATACCATTCTGGAGCAGCAATTCGCCGATGCCGAACTCAGCCTCGCCCGTTCCGAGGTCAGGGCAGCGGAAAAGGAATTACGGGACACTAAGATCAAAGCTCCCTTTAACGGGATAATCGCCTTAAAAAATGTTGAGCTCGGAAAGCTTGTAACGCCGGGACAAACCATTTTTACCCTTGTGGATATCCAAAAGATAAAAATTGTTGTGCATGTTTCAGAATTGGACATTGCGAAAATTGAAAAAAATAACACAGCAACAATTTTACTTCAGAGTCTTGGAGGAGAGACCTTTCAGGGCAAGGTTTCTACAATCGGGTTAAAAGCCGATGAGGAAACCCGGTCTTTTCCGGTTGAGATTATTGTGGATAATCCGCAAGAGAAGCTTCTGCCTGGAATGGTTGCAGCCGTATCTGTCTTATCTAAAAAACCAAAAAAGATCATACTTATTCCCCAAAACGCTGTACACTCTGTAAACAATCTGAAAGTCATCTACATAATGAAAGACAACAGAGTTGTAAACAGAACAGTACAAACCAGCGGTATTGTTAATGGTCTCCTTGCTGTTGAAAAGGGGCTGGCCGAGGGAGACGTGCTGATTATTCCCGAAACCGGGATCAAAAACAACGGCTCTGAACCGTCGAACGAATAAAACAGACACTTACAGAGACATTTCCGCTCAAACAGGAAAGGATAGTTAATAACAGGTCATGCATATTTCAAAGTTTTCAATAGATCAGCCGATTCTCGTTAATCTTTCAATGGTCCTTATCATTGTAGCCGGTATTCTGGCATTTCGGAATATCTCCAAAGAAGAATTTCCTGAAATATCCCTTAATGGATTATCCATTGTTACCGCCTATCCGGGTGTTTCTCCCGAGGAAATTGAAGAGCTTATCACAAAGCCCATCGAGGAAGAAATTTCCGATATTGATGATATTGACAATATCAGCTCTTTCTCCTCTGAAGGCCGTTCCCTGGTGACGGTTGAATTTACCCTTGAAGCCGATGATATTTACCGTAAACTGCAGGAAGTTCAGTCAGAAATTGAAAAAATAAAAGACCTCCCCAAGGATGCCGAAGATCCAGAAATTACCGAAACCAAACACATGTTCCAGCTCATTACGGTGGGGCTTATTGCCGGCGGAACAGAACATCAGATGAAAGAAGTGCTTGACGAGATGGTCTATGCTTTCAAAAAGATTTATGGCGTGGGTGAAGTTGAAGTGTTGGGTGACCGTGAACGGGAAATTTGGGTTGAAGTGAACCCCATACGGCTGGAAGGATACAGTCTTTCTCTTGACGATGTGGTTAGATCCTTAAAAGGAAAAAACATTAATCTGCCCGGCGGCTCCATGAAACTGAAACATGATGAGCTCCTTGTCCGCACGGTGGGAAAGCTGGGTACGGTCAAGGAAATTGAGGATATTGTCATCCGTAAAAGCACAACAGGCGGGCATGTTTACATCAAAGATGTGGCCAGTGTCTCAGATACCTTCGAGGAGCCTACCCTAATTTCACATTTAAACGGCAAAAAAAGTTTCAATATTACGGTTAGAAAGTCACAAGTCGGTAATATCGTTGATATTGTAAAAGACATAAAAAAAGTTGCTTCAAGTTTTGAGCCGCGACTTCCTCCGGGAGCTGAAATTGTGTTTGCAAACAACAACTCGGTTCATCTTAAAAAACGTCTTAACCTACTATACTCAAACGGCCTGTTCGGTCTCATTCTTGTTCTAGTCAGTCTTTTTATCTTTATCGGCGCGCGTGCCGCAGTGATCACAGCTCTTGGAATTCCGGTTGCCTTTTTT
>JAHEEI010000174.1 GCA_024640785.1 Pseudomonadota bacterium | reverse complement strand
AAGACGGAAATTATAAACCGTATTATCATTATGAATACACTTATCTAAATCTAATTATCCTTATGTATGCCGTATTCAAAATTCCAAAATGGCTTCGCAAAATTTTACTGGCTAAACCTTTTATACAGACAAACAAAAAATTCAAAATTTTGCATATTATTTTCTACAAGCTTATGCTATACCGGCGAGGACTCTGTGCTTTAGTCAAAAGAGATTATTCCATGTTCCCAGTAAAGCTTCAGTTCTTCTTTTGCAAAATCCTATCTCCACCAACTGTAAATAAAGAAAAAAATGTTTAGTCCTTCGTCTGTTAGCGCTGAACCAGCCATTGAAAGCAGAACAAATCATTACTTCAAATAGATTATTATTCTCCGTTTTAACTTTTTGCATCAAAACAGCCTGGCTAATTAATACCTATAATATATTATAGGTACGCTCATTCAAATTATTAATATCTGACCAGACAGGTCGACAGCCCTTTTATACAGTAACATTTTGTTGCCACCTCCGATAAACTTTCTAAACGTTGTGGTCTTTTCATATCAACCATCTGCTTATTTTAACCATTATGCACAGGAATGAAAACCCTTTATCTGAACTGTTTTTTTCTTGTAATAATAGTATTGATCAACGATACAGCCTTCTAAAATTATAAAAACTGTTTTTCATAAGACAAAAGGAGCTGTGGCATCTTAATATTGTTCTGAAAAAAATAAACATACTTTAAGTCGCGACCGCCTTAATACCACTTAAGTTAAAACATACAGACAACAATTAGCTAAAAGAAGAAAAAAGGATACCGGACGAATGTTTTTTACAAAAACCCTGGAAAAGACCACAAAAATAGCTGCCATTTTCAGGTCTGTATGAAGCTGAAACACTTTTGATTTCAAAGTAGGTAACGTAGTATTAAAGACTAATATGCTTAATCTTATAGTCGTAAATTGATTTAACGGAGGCATCGTTAACAAAGTTTTCAGCAAGGGCAAAGCCCATCTCGATAGAATTATCAGCATTATTATAGCGAAACATTCCGGTTCTGCCCAGCAGGTAACAATCGTCCGTTTCTAAAAATTTAACTGCGGTATCAAGTTTGTGCTTATAGTCCAGATCGTAAAAAGGGTAAGCATATTTTAATCGGTAAACATGGTAGGAAGAAACTTCTTCTTTGTTAATATATTTAATGCGGTGAGCATCATTAATTGCTGTATCCGCAATCTTATCATCCGGCATATTCCACAAGGCACTGTCGTGATAACAGGTAATATCAAAACAAACGGATGTTGTTCCCTGAGGGCACATCTCCGGCGACCAGTTTGAAAATTCAACCCCCCGGTTAAAAATAATTTTTTCATCTGGGAAATAGAGCCAGTGATCATTAGAGATGGATTCACGCTTTAGAAATACAAAAACAAAAATAATATTCATATAGACCAGGTTTTGAATACAGCTTTTGATTTCAGGATCTTTTTTATCCTGTAAATCATAAAAAATGTTCAAAGGAATGGTTGAAATCAAATTTTCATATGAAACTGTTTCTGAAGAGTTGTTTTGAATAAACGCAACTGTTTTATCTTTACGATTAATGCCCGATAGCTTTATTCCTGTTTGTATTTCGACACTATGGTTCTGGACGGCCCGGACAAAAGCGTCAGGCAGCTCCTGGATGCCCCTCTTGGGATAATAAAATTCACCGCCGTCAGGTATGAGCTCTTCATCCTCAATGCTGTAGCTGCTGAAATCAAGAGTCAGCAGTTTAGTGAATATTCTTTTAATAAGATAGATAATCTTTTCACCTTGGAATCGTTCTTCTGCCCAATCTGCAGAGATCATGCTGGGATCTGTCCGCCACACTTTGGATGTGTAGGGGTGGCACATCACCTCGTACAGCCCCTGTCCGTAAAAATGAATAAACCAGTCTTTGTAGCTTTTAATCGATGTCTCTTTAAAAAGTTTTGTCTTAATAAGGTTGGCCGTGAAAGAGAGACTACAGTATATGCTTTGGCTGAGAGGCATGGCCCGCAAAAGGTTTTGCAGCTGGAACGGATATTTTAAATATTTATCAAACATATAGATCCGGCTTTTTTTTAGATGCTTTTGCATATTAAAGCCGGGAAGAGAAAAAAGCTCTTTTAAGAGCGCTTCATTTCTTGTATGAAAACGGTGGGCGCAAAAATCCAGATAGTAATTGTTATGGTTAATCGTCCTTGATATGCCACCGACAGTCTCTTCTTTTTCAAGAAGCAAAACAGAATACCCGTTTTCGGAAACTCGCTTGGCAAAGGCCAGTCCTGCCAGTCCCGCCCCCAGAACTACAAAATTATATTTTTGCATTGTAATCTTCTACAAAGAGTTGACTGTATTCAGCCAGACAGTCCTGCCAGTCCCGCATATGATTTATTCCTCGTGCATTCAATTTGAAGTTAATAAGCTTTTCCGAATAGGGCCTCGGGGCAAAGTATTCTTTTTTAAAATAATCAGAGTCAACCTTGGTTACCCTGATCTTGTCACTAAGGCCCAAAAGTCTGACAAACTCCACTGCGACATCATATCGGCTGCCGCTGCCCGTACAGACCTGATTATAAAGACCATAATACTTCGTAGGCAGTACTTGTAAAATGGATTCGGCAAAGTTTCTGGTATAGGTCGGATTACCAAGCTTGTCTTCAACGATAAAAAGTTCTGTCGCCCCGGCGGCGATTTGCTTGTAAATTTTATTGATGAATTTTTTATCTTTTTTAGGTCCGCCGCCCATCATCCAGCCGGCCCTAAAAATATAATACTTCTCCAGGAAGTGCTGCACAAATATTTCACCATGGTATTTGGACTTGGCATAATGGCTCAGAGGATTGGGCGGATCAAAATCTGTATAGGCATCCTGTTGACCATCGTAAACACCCGCGGTGCTTATGTGACACATGGTGCAATCGTATTTTTTTACCATGAGCGCAATATTTTCAGTTCCAAGCGCATTGGTTTTCCAGGATGCATCCTGATTGTTCTCGCAATATTCAAGGTCGGTTAAGGCCGCCAAATGCAGAACAATGGAGGGGTGAAACTGGTCAAAGACCTTCTCACACGCGTTGATGTCACGAATGTCCAGATGCTCCAGCCAGGGCTCATTCAGATCAATATCCGTTGCCAGTACTTGGGCTCCGGTTTGAGAAAAGACAGGATATACTGAAGAGCCCAGCATTCCCCCGCAACCGGTAATCAAAATTCTGGAATTTTTCATGAGATTTCGTATGTTGTTAGTGTTTTTTCGTAGTTGACCAGATGTTTACATTTGTATAATATTAAACTGTATACAGAGTTTTTGCAACACTAAAAATCATTTATTCCGATGATCCTTCTGTGTATAAGAAGCATTAACGTGAATTACCATAAATTGAATTTATTCAAGAAAAAAATTAGCACTGTTGAAAAAAAGATTCAATTACATTCAAAACTTTTTTCAAGTGAGGCGACATTGGAAAGACGGATGGTGTGGTGGATATCAGGGGTTTTGCTGGCGGCATGTATTCTTAGGATTTATGCGTTGGTGGGACTTCCGGTTCGCCGTATTACGGATGATTCCTGGGAGTATTACAGCATAGCCCGGGATATCCCTGCCGCACTCAAGGGAGAACCGATTGAGAACCGGCAGGAGTATCTTTCTTTTGCCGCTAACCGGGGGTGGCTATATCCTCTTTTTATTGCGGGGGTTTTTAAAGTCTTTAGTCCCAAAGTACGTTATGTTCTGGCGATTCAGGCTCTTCTGGGCGTTGCTACCTGTCTGTTGTTATTTCTGATTGGACGTGAAATTTTTAACCCGCCTACCGGCCTGATGGCCGCGCTACTCGCCTCGATATATCCCGGTTTCATTTTTCACACCCCGACCTTATACCAGGAAACCACTTCTCTTTTCATCTTGACCCTAATGGCCTTTATACTTTGCCTAGGCGTCTCACAAAAACGCCACATCTGGTTTTTCGGAACCGGGGCACTTATGGCTCTTCTTTCTCTTTACCGTTCGGGCTTTATCCTTTTCTTCCTTGCCGGTATCCCTCTCTTTGTGATTGTGCAGTGGCGATTATATCGGCATTCGTTTGTGCGATATTCTGCCTCTTTTATGTTGGGGATTCTTTTGGTATGTGCCCTGTACGGAATATTGTCATACCGCTTGGGCGGTAGTGTCTTTCTTGATAAACCGGACTATGTGTGGGGTTTTTATGAACCCATCCATCATGATGGATGGCTTTCAGATATCTTTTCGCCCACCTATTCCGAAGAGCTGGAAGCAATTGCTCGACAAAATAATTATCCATTACCTGTTGTTGGTCAGGCCCTTGAATATCCCTCGGAATTTTATGTAAAAGCCGCAATACTCTTTATCCGCACCAAACCGCTTGAATATGCTTCACAGCTTTTGAAGCGGACTGCCCGTATGTGGTTTTATGTTGAAAGCTATCCCGGCCGATGGCACTCTCCCTCTCTATTGTTACAGATAATTTTTCATGGGAGCCTGATCATATTAGGGCTTTTGGGTCTCGGACTTTCCCTGCCATTTTTAAACAAAACCTGGATTTTCTATTTAACCTTTTTCTATGTGACAGCTATTTCAGTTCCTTTTATCGGATTGCCTCGCTATGCGCTGCCGGCAATGCCCTTCATGATAATCATGGCAGCTTATGTTTGCTGCCTGATTTCTGGTTTTTTAAGAGAGAACTGGAAACGGCCCCTGATTATTGGCCTTCTGATATGGATGATTTTGTTTGCAACTGTTGGGATTTTTACCTTTTACCTGGGCACAGCCTTCCTGCTAAAAATCTTTAGTCGAATGGACCCTGGAACCAGTCATCTGATAACGGTTGTCTTGATAAATGCTATATTTTTAGTTCTTGCCTGTCTTTTCTGCCAACTCTTAAATTTAATATATCATCAGCCGAAAAAAAATTTATGGATTGTGACTTTTCCACTTCTGATAGTGCTGTTGCTTTACAACAATTCCGCCATGATCCGCCGGAC
>JAHEEI010000173.1 GCA_024640785.1 Pseudomonadota bacterium | reverse complement strand
ATTTCTTCTTTATTAATGAAGATCTTTCCGGGGGTTACGGGCTGTTTGAAAGGCCGGGTGACCTCAAAAGGGTGGCCGGTCTTAAGTTTAAACTTTGCTCCGGAATTGGGTCCGCCTGACCTGATCCATGATTGAACGATACTGATGTTTTCCTCGACCACATTGTGATAGCCATATTCTTTTGCCTTGATTAGGTTTTTCAGAGTTTTTTTAAGATTATTTTTCTGGGAGGCTAAGCAGGCAAAATAATTATGGATGATTCCTTTATGAGGGTAATCTCTTTTAAGTGCTTCACTGATAGACTTTTCAGCCTCATCGTAATTCCCTTCATTATAATAGGCTTCTCCAAGGTCAAGATGGGTAAAATGGTTGTCAGGAAAAAGGGAAAATATCGCTTTCCTTTCTTCCAGGCTGTATTCTGAAATGTTTTTAAGCCCTGAATTTTTTATAGCCCACTCATAGATCTTTTCTGTTTCTTTATCCCTGTTCTTAAAAAGAAGCGGTGATAATTCAAAGAAATCATCAGTAAAAAAAATATTTTCGTCAATAAGGTTATTATGTTTTGCGATCAGAAACTCTTTTGTTCCCGGAAGCATGGTGAAGGGGTTAAAGAGTACCTGGCAGGGTTTTGCCGATTTCACAAAGTCTTCGCTTTGTTTTATGGTTTCAGCAGTTTCGCCCCTGCATCCTATGATCATGTAATAGCGTATCTGGAACCCGAACTTTCTTGCTAGCAGGGTTGTCTTTTGCATGGTTTGAAGGCCTGTTTTTTTGTTTAGGTTTTTCAGTATGCTTCCAGACCCAGATTCAATCCCGAGGCTTATTCTCTGGCATCCTGATTTTCTCATTAAAAACAGTATCTCTTCATCCAGTGTGTCAGCCCGGGTGTCGCAGCTCCAGATAAAATTGAGTTTTTTTTTGATGATTCCTTCACAAATTTCTATAACCCGTTTTTTATTACAGGTGAAGGTCTCATCTTTAATGGCAATACTTTTCTGGCTGTTTCTGTTTACCATTATCTCAAGGGTATCCAGAATGTATTTAGGCGAATGGGAATAGTGCTTTCGTCCCCAGATAGAAGTTGAAGCGCAAAAGGTGCAGTCCCAGGTGCATCCCCGTGAGCTAATTAGAATATAATCATCATAGTATTTAAATGGAGAGATAAGACGGTCAAGGTTTGTGATGCGTTCTCTTTCGGGAGCTTTTATTATTTGATCATTTTTACGGAACAGGGTACCGGGAATGTCAGTTAAGGATTTTTTTTTATCAAGCTTGCTTACCAGCTCACCAAAGGTGCTTTCTCCTTCACCAGTGATTATGGTGTCAATCGCATTAGAGTTTAAAAGCATTTCTTCTGCAAGGGCTGTTGCATGGGGGCCGCCTGCAGTAATGTGTGTTTCAGAATGCAGCTCTCTTATCAGTTCCGCCAGGGCAAGGGCCCCCCTCCGGTTTGAGGTAAAAACAGAAAGGCCGTAAATATCAGCCTTGGAATGAACAATAATTTTTTTTATTGCCAGCCAGGGGAAAGTAAAAAGGTTTAACACTTCGACGTCGTGCCCTTTTTCTTTTTCCTGAGCTGCAAGGCTTAAAAGTCCCTGGGGGATATTCAGTATGTCCCCGCTCAGACAGGCCGAAAGATCTATATGCTGGGGAGGACCGTTTTTAAGAGATTCAGGGTCTTCCCCCAGCATGGGTATTTGCCATGGGGGTGGATAGATGAGGACTATTTTCATAGCTCTTATAAAAAATAAATAGACGATTAGAAGCAGTGTAGAATAAATACAGCTTTTCTGTCAATCAGAGTTATATTTTAAATGGTTTAAGGCATCCAAGGACTCAGGGTTGGCGTGAGAAAAATAGAAGGGTTAGGATTTATCTGTTTTTTGCTTTTGACAAAGGCATGGGTTTCTTTTATAATTCATAAGATTTATAAAGTAAATTCCTGTATTTGGAGACAGTTAAAATAATATGGTACAGATCCGTAACTTTAGTATTATCGCGCACATAGATCATGGTAAATCAACCCTGGCAGACAGGCTGATCCAGCATGTGGGTCTGATAGACGCGCGTCAGTTCCATGACCAGATGCTTGATTCTATGGACCTTGAACGGGAACGCGGCATAACCATCAAGAGTCAGACCGTAACTCTGCCTTATACCAGCAAAAGCGGTGAAAAGTTTGAGCTTAACCTGATTGATACTCCAGGGCATGTGGATTTCTCCTATGAGGTCTCAAGGGCGCTGGCTTCCTGTGAAGGCGTGCTTCTTCTGGTGGATGCGGCCCAGGGTGTTGAGGCTCAGACTCTTGCAAATCTCTACGCAGCTCTTGATCATGACCTTGAGATAATACCGGTAATAAATAAGATTGATCTTCCTGCGGCAGACATAGAGCGGGTCAAAGAGGAAATAGAAATCGAGCTGGGCCTTGATTCGGATGATGCTCTTTTATGTTCTGCAAAAGCGGGTATCGGAATGGAAGAGGTCTTCGAGGCGGTTATTGAAAGGATTCCTCCGCCAAAGGGAAAAGCGGATAATCCTCTAACCGCGCTTATATTTGATGCCCGGTATGATTCGTTTCGGGGAACGATTGTTAGCTGTCGTGTGTTTGACGGAAGCCTTAAGGCGGGTGACACTATCCAGTTCATGTCCAACAAAGCATTGTACAAAGTCGAGGAAGTGGGTGTTTTCCGGCTGAAACTGGAGAAGAAAAAAGAACTGACTGCCGGTGAGGTGGGTTACATCATTGCAGGGATAAAAACAGTAAGGGATACCCGGGTGGGTGATACTATAACGCTTGAAGGCAGTTCTGTAAAGAATGTGCTTTCCGGGTTTAAAGAACCCAAACCCATGGTTTTTTCTTCTGTCTATCCTATCGCAGCGGATGATTATCTAGCCCTAGCTGAAGCCATGGAAAAGTATAAGTTAAATGATGCCGCACTTGTTTATCAGAAGGATTCTTCTGCTGCTCTGGGTCAAGGCTTCAGGTGTGGTTTTCTTGGTCTGCTGCACCTTGAGATTGTTCAGGAGCGGCTGGAACGGGAACATAATCAGTCAATTATCATGACAGCGCCAAGTGTGCGTTATAAATTTTTGCTTAAAAACGGTGAAAAAATTACCATTGACAATCCCCAGTACTATCCTGACCCCACTCTCATTGAAAAATCTGAAGAGCCTTATGTTCGGATATCTATAATAATTCCTGAAAAATATATGGGTTCTGTTATGAAACTGTGTACGGAGAGGCGCGGGGTTAACTCAAAGTTTCATTATCCGACCCGGGGCCGAATAGAGATTAATTTTGATATTCCCCTTGCTGAAATTGTCTATGACTTTTATGATAAGCTTAAGACCATTACACAGGGCTATGGGTCCTTTGATTATGAATATGTGGACCACCGTGAAGGCGATCTGGTAAAGATTGACATGCTTGTAAATCATGAGAAGGTGGATGCTCTTTCTGTTATCGTGCACCGGGATAACGCCCGGTCCCGAGGCCTGCATATATGCAATAAACTGAAAGAGGAGATCCCCCGTCAGATGTTTAAAATAATTATTCAGGGTACCATCGGGGGAAACATTATTGCCCGCTCGACCATCAATCCTTTCAGAAAAGATGTCACTGCAAAATGCTATGGCGGTGACATCTCCCGAAAGAGAAAACTTCTTGAAAAGCAGAAAAAAGGAAAAGAGAAGATGAAAATGGTAGGGTCTGTTGAGATACCGCAGAAGGCATTTGTTTCAATCCTTAAATCTGAAAAGGACTGATGCTGATGGTTTTGTCAAAAATCCATCAACTGTGTTGCGCTGCATTTTTAGACTTCTAGGCTTCAAGTGAAAAAATCCAAAAAATCCATTGACCATGCAGACAAAAAACAAGCTCCCGGGTCTTTATGTCCATGTTCCTTTCTGTGCAGGGAAGTGCCCTTACTGCGACTTTTACTCGATAGATGATGCTACTCTTATTTCTGGCTGGATTAAAGCTCTCGAAAAAGAGATTCATTTCTACAAGGATGTCCTGAATAATTTTGACACTTTGTATCTTGGCGGTGGCACCCCTTCTCTTCTTTCAGATAAAGAGCTCGAAAAACTCATAGAATCTGTCCACAACAACTTTTCGCTTGTTCCGAACTCTGAGATAACCATAGAAGCCAACCCCGGAGATCTTATCCCTGATAAATTAAAACATCTTAAAGCTCTTGGTTTTAACCGGATAAGTCTTGGTGTTCAGTCTTTTGATGATGATATTTTAAGGTTTCTTAACCGGAGGCATACCTCAAAACAGGCTGATAAAGCATTGGCTGACATAAGGAATGCCGGGTTTGAAAATTTAAGTATTGATCTGATGTATGCTGTTCCGGGCCAGGGAAAAAACGGATGGATAAATACCCTTGAAAGGGCGTTGTCTTTTTCACCGGAGCATTTTTCCTGCTATCAGCTGACCGTAAAGGAAGGCACCCTGTTTTTTACGCTTAAAGAGAGCGGGGAGGTTACGTTTAACCTGGGAGAAGAAGAGTCTTTTCTTTTAACTTCTGATATCCTGGAGGAAAACGGGTATACTCATTATGAGGTTTCCAACTTTTCGAAATCAGAAAAATTTTTTTCCGTTCATAACCGGAAATACTGGCAGCATATCCCTTATCTCGGACTTGGTCCTTCTGCACATTCGTTTATAAATGATATCCGGTGGTGGAACTTTTCATCTGTTACAAAATATATAGCTGAGCTCAAAAAAGGGTTCAATCCAGTTGAAGAAAAAGAGAAAATAGGAGAAGAAGAAAAAAAGTTAGAGTCTCTTTTTTTAGGGTTTAGAACAAAAAAAGGGATAGCCCTTGGCGCTTTAAAAGGATATAAAAAGGTTGAAATTGTTATAAACAGACTGATAGAATCAGGTTTAATTGAAATACAGGGAGATAGGGCTGTCCCAACAAAAAAAGGGTTTCTGGTGGCGGACAGTATGCCGCTGATGTTTGAATAATGGCTTTTTAGAGAAAGAACCTTAAAATGGTCAAGCGTCTATTTG
>JAHEEI010000036.1 GCA_024640785.1 Pseudomonadota bacterium | reverse complement strand
TCACGGAGCATTCAATGTGCCACCCCGGCCGGCCTTTTCCCCAGGGACATTCCCAGGAAGGCTCGCCTTCTTTACTGTTCTTCCACAACGCAAAATCAACAGGACTCTTTTTTCTCTCGTCAACATCGACCCGTGCTCCCGACAAAAGGCTGTCCGTATCCTTGCCGGAAAGTTTTCCATATTCCTTAAAACTGCTCACATCAAAATATACATCTCCTTCAACAACATAAGCATGTCCTTTCTCAATTAGCGTCTCTATCATTTCTATCATTTCACTTATGTGTTCGGTCGCCCGCGGTGCATGTTCCGGAACCATGATTCCGAGGGCTTCCATATCAATATCAAACTCTTTGATATAACGTTCAGAAATAACATTAAAAGGAACCGACTCTTTACTAGCCCGGCTGATGATCTTGTCATCAATATCTGTATAATTTCTCACAAAGGTAACATCATAACCGGAGGCCCTCAAGTAACGGTGAATAACATCAAAAACAACCATTGCCCTTGCATGGCCGATATGTGACAAATCATAAACTGTCACCCCGCAGGCATACATGGTGACCTTTCCCTCTTTTTGAGGAATAAAAGGTTCTTTTTTTCTCTTCATGGTATTGTGAATATTAATCGTCATAACGCTACTTTCCTGTTTCCAAATACTAAGGTTTTGTATGTTTTATAAAATTTATAACAGCCATTGATTATAGCTTTTTCGCTCTCTGATGATAAGAATATTTTATAGGATTATTCTAATCTTTCTCTTTCATTAAGACAACAGCCTGTGCAGAAATGCCTTCGCCCTTTCCTTCCGGTCCCATGCCTTCTGTTGTGGTTGCTTTTATATTTATATTTTCAGCGGATGTTTTCAGGCAGTTAGCAATGTTTGTTTTCATCTGCATGACAAAATCGCTAAGCTTTGGTTCCTGAGCCACAATAACTGCATCGATATTTCCACAGTAAAAATTTCTTTCTTCTGCCTTCTGCTGAACGGCTTCAAGGAGCTTAAGGCTGGAGATATCCTTATAACAGTTAGCCGTATCAGGAAAATGTCTACCGATGTCCCCAAGACCCAGCGCTCCCAGCACAGCATCGCAGACTGCATGCACAAGCACGTCCGCATCCGAATGGCCAAGCAACCCTTTTGAATATGGAATATTAACCCCCCCTAAAATCAGCGGTCTATCTTCAACAAGCCGGTGTGCATCATATCCTGTACCGATTCTCATTTTTTGCCTTTAAAAAAAGTTTATTTTTTCAAGAGCCGTACTTTTTGCCGGACACTTTGAGCTTTAATCAGGTAAGCATTTAACTCCGGGTTTTTAGCCTTTGACCGAAAAATCATACGGGTTTCTTTGCACCCTGTTGTTTGTTTAATATCGCTTCAGCAAAAACAAGATCATCTTGCGTGGTGATTTTTATATTGTCATAAGAACCCAGTATTACCGTAACCGGAACATCCATCCTTTCAACAAGAGAGGCATCATCTGTTCCTTCAAAACCGTCATGATATGCCTTTTTGTGAGCATCAATAATTATTTCCCGGTCAAATGTCTGCGGCGTCTGGATAAGGTAAAGACTTATTCTTTCGAGTGTCTTAAGTATCCGCCTGTCATCCCCGGAAACAACAGTTACTGTATCTTTTACAGGAACACCCAGAGTGGTCGCAAGTTTTTTTGATGTTTCATTTAAGGCCCTTTCTATCATTTGAACAGTGATAAAAGGACGAACGCCATCGTGAATCAGCACCAGATCTGAGCTTTCCGGAACAAAATCTAAAGCTTTTCGAACCGACTCCTGCCGGGTTGCTCCACCACTGATTATCGCCACCTCTTTGTCCAGAGAAAGTCCGCTTAAAACCTCTTTTTCACATAAAACCTCTTCTCCAGGACATACCGGCACAACAATATTTTCAATAGCAGAAACTCTGTTAAGAGTCTTTAACACATAAGAAAGCAGCGGCTGCCCCCAAAC
The DNA here is from genome assembly GCA_024640785.1 of Pseudomonadota bacterium. Classification (GTDB taxonomy): domain Bacteria; phylum Desulfobacterota; class WTBG01; order CAIYCZ01; family CAIRTM01; genus JAHEEI01. The sequence goes on along the minus strand of JAHEEI010000036.1, from coordinate 16,827 downwards.
ATCAAGATAAGGTTTCTTGATGCTTGTCAGCATTCTTTTTCCCGAACCTGCTGAAGGAATTACAGCTGTAACTTTCATAATCCTTTATGTATGAATAAAATTACCTGTTTTTAGCAGAAGTATAACAATTTAAATGAAAAAGGAAGGACAAAATCTGTTTAACGCTATCCATGGATTAGCAGGGATCTTGTTATGCGGTAAAGATTCTAAAGCAGTTATCTCTCGCGCTTTTAAAGCAGGAAAATAATAGAGTAATGAAAGAATAGAGACCGAAGCTTAAGCCTCAAAAATCTGTTCTATATGTTTTTGGATATAATCTTCGGGTTTTTCCTGTGCAATAGAGAGTTCTTTAACCAGAAGATTTTTTGCAATGTCCATCATTCTTCTTTCCCCAAAAGATAGCTCTTTCCCAAGCTTTAAAAGAAAAAGATCCCGTAATACTGTTGCAACCTCGTAGGCAGAACCGGTTTTTATTCTCTCCATATATTCGCGATATCTTCTGTTCCAGGTCTGACTGTCTGCTGCAACGTCCTTGGTCTTAAGAATTTTATAAACTTTTGTAACCTCTTTATTGGAAATCACCTCACGAAGACCAACCTGATCCGCATTATCCACAGGAATCATTATCGTCATATCATTTCCTAAAACACGCATTACATAAAATTTATGTACCTTGTCTGAAATCTCTTTTTTCTCAATCTTTTCAATAACGCCTACTCCATGTGCAGGGTAAACCGCCATTTCACCTTTTTTAAACATATTTCCTCCCTGCTAACCTAACTGTTTATGGTCCATAAGAATGAGCTTCCCTGAGCCATATATTTCTTTTAATACGGGTACTTTAAAAAATTATTATACCAAGGATCAAAAAAAAACTCAATGTTTTTAAATTGTACCTCAAAACGAAAACCTGTTTTTATTGGTTTTGGATCCTTATATTGACTTTAATAGGCAACTTAGCTAGAATAAAAAAAATATTCGGGAGGGGAAAAACCATGAAGGGTATAATACTCGCCGGCGGGTCAGGAACAAGGCTTTATCCGGTAACACGGGCAGTAAGTAAACAGCTTTTGCCGGTATATGACAAACCGCTGATATATTATCCGCTATCAGTTCTTATGCTTGCCGGAATAACCGAGATCCTGATAATATCAACTCCCGAGGACCTGCCGAGATTCAAGGATCTTTTTGGCAGTGGAGCACAGCTCGGTCTCTCCTTCTCATACGTTGAACAACCCAAACCAGAAGGCATTGCGCAGGCATTTATTCTAGGGAAAAAGTTCTTAGGCAACAACTCTGTCTGTCTAGTCCTGGGAGACAATATTTTTTATGGACATGGTTTTCCAGAAATGCTGAGAAATGCAGCTGAACTTAAAAAAGGAGCGCTTGTTTTTGGATATCCGGTAAGAGATCCGGAACGTTATGGCGTCGTATATTTTGATAAAAGTGGAAATGTCACAAAAATAGAAGAAAAACCCAAGAATCCCAAATCAAAATTTGCTGTCCCGGGACTCTATTTTTATGACAGCCGGGTCTCAGAGATCGCTGAAAATCTCTCTCCCTCAGCCCGCGGAGAACTTGAGATCACAGACCTAAACCTGGAATATCTTAAAAAAGGTGAGTTGAAAGTAGACCTGATAGGCCGCGGGATTTCATGGCTGGATACCGGAACCCATGAAGCTCTGCAGCAGGCAGCAAGTTTTGTTGAGACCATTGAAGCAAGACAGGGCTTAAAAATTTCCTGCATAGAAGAAATTTCCTACAGGATGGGCTTCATCAACAGGGAAAAACTTAAAGAACTTGCTGCTGAAATGTCAAATAATTCTTATGGCGCTTACCTTCTAGAAATACTTGAAGAGGAAACAGCAAATAATGTCTTTTAAAATCAGTTTGACTAAAATTCCTGAAGTACTTGTTGTTGAGCCTGAAATATTCGGAGACAGCCGCGGATTTTTTCTCGAAACCTACCATTATAAAAAATATGCCGAAAAAGGCATAGAAAAACCCTTTGTTCAGGATAATCATTCCCGTTCGTCCCGGAATACTTTAAGAGGGCTCCATTATCAGTTAAAAACCCCTCAGGCAAAACTGGTTTATGCGGCAACGGGTGAAATACTTGATGTGGCAGTTGATATAAGAAAAGGGTCACCTACTTTTGGGAAATGGGTTGGCATCATTCTTTCTGAAAAAAATCGGTTTCAGCTCTATGTTCCGGAGGGTTTTGCCCATGGTTTCTGCGTTCTCTCGGAAACTGCCGATGTCATATATAAATGTTCTGAACTGTATTCACCCGGAGATGACAGGGGAGTAAACTGGTCAGATAACAGCATTAATATAAACTGGCCGACAAAGGCTCCTCTTCTTTCTGACAAGGACAAAAAACTCCCCAGACTTAAGGAAATACCCGAAAAACTCCTTCCCGATTATATTAAAGTCTAATAAATCATTCACCCTTCAATATTTATTCAAACTTTCAGGAGAGCTCTATTTGACTCTGCGAAAGTTGACTTCTTACGCTTTATTAGATAGACTTAAAATTTTATATACAGGTGGGAAAAATTTTACTACAGCCAAGAGAAGCTATCAGGAGATAAATTATGGAAAAACTGAAATCCGGGCCGCTGGAAGGTATAACCGTACTTGATTTTACCTGGGTCCTTGCAGGTCCATTTGCAACCAGAACACTTGCTGACATGGGAGCTTACATCATTAAGGTGGAACGCTATAGTGATGGAACAAATGAAAGACATCTTCCGCTTATCATGGAAACAAAAGAGGGGGTGAAGCAGAGTTCCTACAATATAAATTGTAACCGCGGCAAAAAAAGTATCTGCATCAATTTAAAAGCACCCGAAGGTAAAAAACTTATCCACGAATTCATTAAAAAGAGTGATGTTCTGATCGAAAATTTTGCACCGGGCGTTATGGACCGTTTGGGGCTCGATTATGATACCGTGAAAAAAATTAATGAGAAAATTATCTATTGTTCAGTTTCATGTTTTGGTCACTGGGGTCCCTACAGTCATAAACCGGGCTATGATATGATTGCCCAAGGTGCCAGCGGATGGACAGACCAAAATGTACAACCACAGATAGCGCCTGTTTCAATCGGTGACATGGGAGCCTCTCTCCATGCATCTATAGCTATCCTTGGTGCAATAGTTAGCCGCGACAGAACAGGAAAAGGCCAGAACATTGATATCTCAATGATGGATTGTCTCTTCAGTCTTCATGAAAACACCCTTCCCTGGTATCTGCTTTCCAGTGCCATGGGAAAACCGGTTGCCCCCCCTAAGATCGGCAGACTGCATCCGGGTTATGCCCCTTATGGAATTTATAAGGGAAAAAACGGGTATATTACCATTGCTTCTCTTACCCAGCCCAGATGGCTTGCTATCCTTAAGACCATGGGCAAGGACTATGAGTGGGTAGCAGATGATCCAAGAGCTGCCTCGGTATCAACCCGCTGCACAGAGGAGAATGCATCTTTTATACATGACCTGGTAGAAGAATGGGTAATGGCTCAGGACTCTGTTGAAGAGGCAGAAAGACGGCTTGAAGAGAACGGATGCCCATGTCTGAGATGCCGATCAATAAAAGAGCTTGCTGACACTGATGAGCAGGTTAAGGCTCGTGAGATGATGGTTGAAATAGATCAGCCTTACGTTGGAAAAATGAAAATGTATGGAAGTCCGCTTAAGATGTCTGAAACACCTTGCGGTCCCAGATCACATGCTCCGTTGCTTGGGGAACATACTAACGAGATCCTTAAAGATACCCTGGGTTATAGTGAAGAACAGATCCAGGCCCTATATGATAACAAGATTCTCCATATAGAGGATGCTGCTAAAAAACTTAACCGGTAAAACCCACAAAAGGGGGATCCTTAAAAACTGTCCCCATTTTTTATTCTTTCTATAAAAGATATATACAGCCCCGCTGAACGAAATTTAATGATTTCGAAAATAACCAGCCTGATGGAAGCCTTAGAAACCAGAAATCATTATACCCGGGGATATTCAGAAACCATTTCAGAAATCGTGGGCGGCATGGCTAAAGAAATGTCTTTTTCTTCAATCGATATAGAAAACATAAATTTGCAGGCAAGCTTCATGACCTTGGAAAATAGGCATACCAGCCAGTACACTTTTGAAACCAGGAGCTCTTTCAAAAGAAGAATATATTTTAATCAAAAAACATCCTGTTATCGGAGCAACCGTACTCGAACCAATAACAACCCTTGAACCCATAGGTCCGGTGGTGCTGTGTCATCAAGAACGGGGATTGACGGCAAGGGATGCCCAAAAGGCCTTAAGAACAATGATATTCCTTCTGGGCACGAATAATATCAGTTGCCGACACTTACCACGCACTTATTAGCGACTGCCCTTACCGTGAAAAACTTTCTCGGGAAAATAGAGCACCCATTTGGAGATGGGGTTACCTCACATATATCCCCGTTTTATGAAAAAAACTTTTTTGAAGTCCAGTTTTATTCTTATACCAACCTAAAGTACTCCCGTTTTGTTTGTTCATAAACAAAAAACTGAAGGGAAGTGGTAAGAAAGCTATATTTTTTATATTTCAATACATATATATAGCCATTAATTAAAATGATAATAACTTATCATTTTTATCATAAAAAAATAAATAAAATAAGTTGTAAAAAAATTTTTTTATGATAATATGATAGGATTTAAATTATAATATGAGTTAATTTAATTATAATATTTTAAAATTATTAATTATTTATGTTTAAATTAATAAAAAAATAAATATAATAATTAATATAGTTTAATTATAATCATTTTTTCTAGGTGTATACCCCCAGAAAAAATGAGGGTTTGACCCTATAGACAGGATTAAATTATTATTGTATATATATTAAGAATAGAATTCACCTTTAATTGTTAAACCAAAATTATAAATGTATGATAAAAATAAATAACATAAAGAATCAATTAGTTGATTTTTAAGTTTTAAAAGTTAAAATAAACTTTATTAAAGTAAGAATACATTAATTTTATACTTGATTTTTAGTTAAATAAATTGTAATAAATATTGTATAGTAGTTTTTCCTATTGCTCAAATTCGTATTAATTTATTTGTGACGAGGAGGGTTAAGACAGAAAACTTGGATATAAAAGTAAAAGTATTTCAGTATTTCAGAACTAATAAACAATTATTAATTATTATTTACTAAATTTTAAAAAGGAGGAGAAGTAAAATGAAAAAACAGATTCGTATGGGAATAATTTTTGTTGTTACAGCGCTTATTTCTTTTGCATCAGGTGCAACGGCAGCACCGAATACTTTCGATGCAAATGGAAATCTCTGCGTGATTGGCGGAACCTCACCCCAGGACCTCGGCACGCCGATGGAACTGTGGATGGGAGTTGGAAATGAAAGTGCCGGAACACTGGTGGGCACCGTCACATTCGATGGAGGCAATGTGGTGAGAATTGACCTCAACGATCCTGAAGTCATTTTCCCATACTTTGCAACTGCGGTGCATATCCACTTTGCAGATACTGTCGAAAACATTCCGCATACAACAACAGGGAATCCAATTCCGGGGCAATTTGAATTCGACGAGTGGGAGTACGTTGAAGTGATTACAGATCCTACACAAACCGTTATTGAGGTCCCGGTTACTATTGAACCGACTGATACGGTGGGTGCCGTTCACCTCTCTCTTTCACAGTACGGTGGTCTGGACGGATATGAATTCTTGCTGCCCAAAGGCCCAGTCCAGTTGAACGTTGAGATGGCCGTTACTAATGGAAATTATCAGTCTTATGTTCAGGCAACCATAACAGAAGGAGGTTTTCTGGACGGCGTGTACGACAGCTGGTGCGTTGATGTTGACACAATGATTAACCCCGTTGAGACGTACCTTGCACATGTCTATTCCACCTATTCTGATGATTGGTTGGATCAACAGGTTCTTGGTATGGCATTGGAGTATCCCGAGAATTTGCCCAAGGTTAACTATCTGCTCAACACCTACGCTGTCGGAGATATGGTTACGCCGACGAATTCAAATTGTAATCCAGTAACCATTTGCGGGGCGGTGGCACCTCCAGAAGCATTGACTATGGGAGACATTCAGCGCGCCATTTGGGCGCTGGTTGATGATGATCAAGATACAGCTGGCCTTAATTCCTGGAGCCAGGAAAGAATCAATGCCATATTATGCGATGCAAATACCAATGGCGCAGAGTTCGTGCCGGACTGTGGTCAGAAAATCGCATTTATTATAGTACCGGACGACGGTGATGTTCAGATGATCACCGGTCAATCCCTCCTTCAGGAGATCGGGATCGCCTGTGAGACAGAAGCCGTAGGCTCTGCCTGGGGCGATGGAAAATATGGTGAGATCTTCCCGGGTTCAAATCAATGGGGAACCTATTTTATATATGATGAGACTTGTGGACTATAATCGGACGGTTTCCGTATCAGAGGTTTAAATAAGTCTACAAACAAAGTACGATCCGGAATATAACCGAAAGTTGTGTTTATGAAAAAAGGCAGTGTGCCCAAGAAAGGGCACACTGCCTTTTTTATTATAGAAAGTGGCCACTGCCTATATGAAATCGGGGCAAGGCATTAAAGCGGCTTGTTCCTCTCCATGATAAGCGGATGTCCTTGATCATGAAACAGAAAAATTATTACACAGGATAGCGGAACTCTTGATCTAAGGGCGGTATTCTTTGAATAGTATTATCTCTATAAATCGACAGAGAAACGAAGGCTTCCTGGCGGGGATCAATCCTTTAAAAGATTTTTGTTTATTATCTGGGCTATGGTTTTAACCGCGGGTTCATTCATCATATCTTTATGACTTCCCACAACTTCATGAGAGTATAGTTTCCCTGAAATATTATTTCCCCATTTTTTTATGTTTTCACTGCGTTCCTGATCGTAGTAGATTTCGTAATAGGTTCGGGGTTTATTTTTGTTTTTTGCTGAGATTAAGATCAGATCTCCCGCATACGGTTTCGGTCTAAACTTGAATGAAAGATAAATATTTTTATTTTCGGCATAAAGTTTGTTTCTGTCAATGTGAATCCCTAACAATTCTTTAAGCTTTCGAACGGCAGGAATTTTTTCATCCTTTTTGAAGAGACCCATTATGTTAATTTTCAACCTGCCGATCAAGTATTTAATGGTTGCTTTCTTGTTTTGGGCATTGTCTTTAAGTAATCCTTTCAGATAAAACAAGGCCCGTTTTTTGGTTTGGTAGTCATCTCTTTCTTTTTTTAGAATTTCCGGGAGAAAGGTGTCTATAAAAAACAGGGCTTTCACAGACTTGCCTTTTGACTTTAAAATGGAGGCTACTTCAAGGGCAACTAACCCGCCCATTGAAAAGCCTCCAATGATATATTCCCTGCCCGGATATTGATTTTCCAGCGAATTAACATAAATCTGGGCAATTTCTTCAATAGAGTCGGGAACAGCTTCCGGTTCCCGCCCAAAGGGAAGGGCTACAAGAAAGGGATGATCCGGACAAAGGTGTTTCATTAATGAACTGGATACCGTAACCTCGCCCTGAACATGTCTTATAAATAATATCGGTGTTTTCCCCCCTTCCCTGCAAAGGGAAACAAGCTGTGATGATTTTTTTTCTGAGGCGATAATTTCAGCCTGGTCCTGAATTGTTTTTGCTTTCGCAAGGGATGCCAGGGGCAGTTTATATCCCAGCTCGCTTTCCATGAGCCGAATTATTTCTACGGTTGCCAGGGAATCTCCGCCAAGGTTATAGAAGGAGTCTGTAATTCCGATAGGTTTAAGCTGTAATACTTTTTCCCAGATTCGAATTAAAAGAAAATGGATTTCATTTTTTGGGGGAGTATAGGGTGCTTGTGAAAGAAGTCTCACATTGTCAGGATAAGGAAGCACCTTTCGATCTATTTTACCGTTTGGAGAAAGCGGAAACCCGTGCATTTTCACGAACAGGCTGGGAACCATATAGTCAGGCAATTTTGACTGCAGAAAATTTTTTATATTTTCAAAGTTTAATTCCATATCTGAAAACGGGACCACATAGGCAACCAGTTTCATTTCTCCTTTTTGGTTTCTAACTCCGGTAACAACGCAGTTGCTTATATCTTTATGGAGAAGAAGATGGTGTTCTATTTCATGGACTTCAACACGAAGGCCGCGGACCTTTACCTGATGGTCCTTTCGTCCCATGAACTGGATTGAACCATCAGGCAACCGCCTGCCAAGATCTCCGGTTTTATACATTCTGGCTTTATTGTCGTTCAGAAAAGGATCCGGAAGGAATCGTTCTGCGGTTAAGTCTGGTTGATGAAGGTATCCATCGGCTACGCCCACACCGGATATATGAATTTCACCAATGTCTCCATGAGAAACGGGTTTATTTGAGTCATCCAGAAGGTAGATCTTCATGTCGGCTACCGGGAATCCAATTGGAACAACTTTATCCGGACTGTTTCTTTTGCAATTCCAATTCAGCACAGAAATGGACGTCTCGGTTGGTCCGTAGATATTGATAAGTTCAGCCCCTGATTTTTCAAAAAAAGTATTTTGGAGTTCATAATCCAGGACTTCCCCTCCAAGAAAAACCTGTTTAAGAGAGACGCATTTATTAAAATCGGGTAAGTTTATATAAGCTTTGAGCAGTGATGGTGCAGAACCCATTTTTGTGATTTTCTCGTTTTGAATGAGGTCTATTAAATATAAGCTCTCATAATGAAAATCAGGCCTGGCCAGTATCAGCTTTCCTCCGTTTGCTAGGGCCATAAACATTTCTAAAATTGAAAAGTCAAAAGTATATGATGCATGCTGAAGCACAATATCCTCTGGAGTGTGTTTATAATTTTTCCGGTCCCAGACCAGGCGGTTCACAAGCGATTTATGGGAGAGAAGAACACCCTTTGGGTGCCCGGTTGAACCGGAGGTGTATAAAACAGCAGCAATATTTATGTTGTTTATCTTTATGTCATGGTGGGCAGAGGAACAATTTGAAATCAGTTCCCAATCTGTGTCCAGCCGAATGAGTTTTTGTCCACAGTTGATTTTATCTGCCAGAGAGTTAAGCGTAACAATTGCTTGACTTTCAGCATTATTTACTAGGGAATTAATGCGCTCTAACGGAGTTTTTGGATCAATCGGAACATAGGCTGCCCCGCTTTTTAAAACACCTAAGATCCCCACCATCATTTTGATGGAGCGTTCTAAAAAGATACATACTTTATCTCCTGTCTTAACCCTGTTTGAGCGGAGAAAATTTGCAAGGAGGCTGCTTTGATTATCAAGATCCCGGTATGATATTTCATCTAACTGAAATTTTATGGCTATATTGTCGGGGTGCAGCCTGGCCTGTTCTTCAAAAAGAGTATGCAAACAGCTTGATGTGTTCATAGGCAACTTTTACCGGGCGACCGCTCAAAAAATTAAATTGTATTTTAAGGTGTTCGACAGATGAACTATTTATAATGTATGCCTTCAAAAGCTTTCGGGCCGCTCAACCCTAAAAATTAAAAGAGGAACTTACTTTACATATACTTCTTCTGGCTTTGATTTGCAAGTTTCAAAATACAAAATTGTCTGCGGTGTAATGACATGGGTTTTTCTTAATTTTATTCCGTCGCGTTAAGACCTCCCGATCCCTTCCATAGTAATATCAGCAGGAGTAACCTTGTTGAGTGGTTCAGGAGAAGGGTTCCCAGTTTTTTTGTCTTGATTCTTTTTTTACGACATGTTCTATTATGTCAATCCTTAAAATCCAGCTTACAGGGAAGACAATAAATTGATCCTACGTGTTTATGAAAACAATCCGCAGTTGCGGGCAATAGATAAAGCTGTTGAAATACTGAGGTCAGGAGGGCTTGTTGTTTATCCCACAGACACTATCTACGGACTCGGTTGCGACCTTCACAACAAAAAAGCTCTGGAAAAAATATTCCGCATAAAGGGAATGGACGAGAAAAGCCCCTTAAGCTTTATCGCTCCGGATTTAAGCGAAGTATCAAGATATGCAAAGGTTTCAAACCAGGCATACCGGGTCATGAATAAATGTCTGCCCGGACCCTTTACCTTTATTCTGCCCGCAATGAAAGAGGTTAATCGCTACATGCTTTACAAACGAAAACATATCGGAATAAGAGTTCCCGACAGCAATGTCTGTCAGGTGCTTGCTCGGGAATTAGGGAGCCCGCTGATATCAACAAGTGTTCCGCTGTGGAGAGAAAAAGTGCTTAATTCCGGAGAAATCATCCATGACTATTTTGGCAAGGAAATTAACTTGGTTCTGGATATTGGCACCATGATCTCCGAACCCTCAACCGTAGTTGATCTAAGTGGAGATGAATTTGAAATAATAAGGCAGGGAAAAGGACAAGTTCAGCTTTAACCTGTGTAGGTTTTCCGCAAAACCCGTTTATCTCCCTTCCGAAAGGTCACCTTTGTTTTATCCAGATATTCAAAAAATGGTATCATAAATTTTCTAGAAAGGCCGGTAAGATCCTTAAAACTTTTAATAGTCAGCTCATCCTGTTCCCGCATTAGAGAAACCGCCTTTTCCATAAGCATCTTTAAGGCACCCTTCTCATAATAGATCTCCTCGTTCAATTTCATCACAACGTCTTCCCGTACCAAAACGTTAAGAATACTTAAAAGCTCTTTTTCAGTTGTGTTCAGTTTTTCAGCCAGCTCTTTTACGGTTGGCGGGGTTATCCCCCCTTTTTTGTAAAAGGATACCAGCCGGGCTTTTAGCTCCTTCTGGTCAGACTTAAGTTTTGGCCTGTGTCCGGGAAGCGCCAGGAATTCATCTGTTAATACAATTTCGTTATTTTTTATAAGTCTTTCCATGACAAAAGAGTAGAGCTTTGGGTCTGTTTCTTTAGGAAGCCTGGTCCTTATTTCTTCTTTCAGAAGGCCCATCTTAAGAGGCCGTTCTTTGTGAAAGGCTTCAAGTATTTTTTTTAAAGACACCCCCAAATCATTTATCACAGAGGGAAGGGCTATCTGTCGGGGGTTTTTGTTATAAAGAATGAGCTCTCCCTGCGAAAACATTTTTTCTGTGTCCACAGAAAGCTTCTTTATGTCGGTCCCGCACCTGGCCTGAAGAAGGTCATAATCAAGCCCCTTAACCCCGGCCTGTCTGCTGAAAAGGAATATTGTTTGTTTAAGATCTCTTTGTTTCAGGATCTCAAGTGCTTTTATAATTTCTTTTGAAAATCTTTTGTGCTTTAAGGGAAGACTGTCGATTATTTCTCCGCCGCCAATAGTATAAACAGGCGAATAGCTTCTTATTACGTAACAGTCCCCAGGAAAAAGCGCTGTCTTTTTTTCAAGAAAGAGTTGCACAAAAGTACTTTCCCCAGGCTTAAGCTCATCCCGGTCCAGAAGCGTGACCCGGCCGAAGATTTCAGACGTGCCCGAATGAAAACGAACAATCGTTCTGTTTTTTAAGGGTCTGGGAGCGGAAGGCAAATGATGAAACCAAACATCAATTCGTCGGCTTGCAACAACGGTTGAGGGCAGAGCAACAAGATCTCCCCGGCGAATAAGGCCTTTTTCAATTCCCTGTAGATTAAGCGCGGTTCTCTGTCCGGCAATCACTGTTTCGACCGTTTCACCATGGACCTGTGCTCCACGGATTTTCGTTTTGATATTTTCCGGAACAATCTCAACCTCATCCCCGACCTTTAATTTTCCGGCAAAAAGCGTTCCCGTAACAACGGTGCCGAAGCCTTTCATGGAGAAGACACGGTCAATGGGAAGTCTGGAGGTTCCGCTTGAAGGTTTCTCCGGGATATCGGTAACCATATTCTCAATAGCCGAAAGCAAAGTATCGACTCCCGCTCCTGTAGTAGAGGATACCGGTATGATGGCCGCGTTCTCCAGGAAGGTACCCTTCACCGATTTTTTCAAATCCTCTGAAACCAGTTCTATCCATTCGCTATCCACCATGTCGGCTTTGGTCAGGGCGATAATACCGTGTTTAACAGAAAGCAGTCTGCAAATATCAAGATGTTCTCTGGTCTGGGGCATAACTCCTTCATCTGCCGCAATGACCATGATCACCCCGTCTATTCCGCCCACACCGGCAACCATGTTCTTAACAAACTTTTCATGGCCCGGCACATCAACAATGCCCACACGCTGGCCCGCTGGAAGGGAAAGAGAAGTAAAACCAAGCTCTATTGTTATGCCCCTTTCCTTTTCCTCTTTTAGCCTGTCACAGTCTACTCCTGTCAGCCGCTTGACCAGAGTTGTTTTACCATGGTCAATATGGCCTGCTGTTCCAAGAACTATCTTTTTCATCATAACTAGCTGTAATTAGTTATAAATTGACTTATTAGAAAGCTTACATTATCTTTAATTTTTTATCATGTAAAGAAAATCTTTTAACTAAAACCTGTTTAAGTTATCATCTTAATTTAACGAGTTTCATATGAACAGAAATGATAAAAAAATCGAACTACACGAGCTTTTTAACGGCAGGCTGAATCTCTATCAAACCCAAAAGGGATACAGGTTTTCCATAGATTCTATCCTGCTTGGACATTTTGCCTCAAAAAAAGCTGTGGGCAAAGTGGCAGACCTGGGCACCGGAAGCGGAGTGCTCCCTGTATTTTTGGCACGGCACCAAAAAGTGGGTAGCATAACCGGAATAGAAATTCAAGAAGAACTGGTGGAACTGGCAGAAAAAAATATTATCCACAATAACTGCCAGGAAAAAGTAAACATACAATGTTTTGATATAAAGAAAGTAGCAGAGGCGTTTTCTCCTGAAGCCTTTGATACGGTTGTAACAAACCCTCCCTTTTACAGTCTTGGAAGCGGAAGGATAAATTCGGAGAGTGAAAATGCAATCGCCCGGCATGAAATTAAGGGAACACTTGAGGACTTTATTATCGGGGCTTCTTTTCTTTTGAAATGCGGCGGGAATTTTCTTGTGGTTTATCGGCCCGCAAGGCTTGCGGATCTGGTATCGGAAATGCGGAAGAACAGGATCGAACCCAAATCCTTTCAGTTTGTGCATCCAAGCAAAACAGAACCCGCCAATATTGTGCTGGTGGAAGGAGTCAAGGGTGCGGGAACAGAAACAAAAATACTGCCTCCTTTGATACTCTATAAAGAGAACGGAAAATATACGGAGCAGGCAAATGCTGTCTTTGAAAATATTTAGGAGATGAAAATGAATTTTGAAAAAATTGGACTCCATGTCCCTGAAATACTTCTTCCGAAGGAGGGGTCTGATATGACAAAATGGTCGGTGGTTGCCTGTGACCAGTACACTTCTCAACCGGAATATTGGGAAAAAGCAGGGAGTCTTATTGGAGGAGCTGCCTCTACCCTAAATATGATACTGCCTGAAGTATATCTTCAAACAGAAAGAGAAAAAGAACTGCTGTCTGAAATAAACAGCAACATGAAGAAGTATCTTGAAAAAAATATTCTTGTAAAACAAAGCCCCGGATTTATTCTGGTTGACAGAAAAACATCAAAAGCGTCCTCACGAAAAGGCCTGGTTGTGGCCCTTGATCTCGAGCACTACGATTTCCGAGAAGGCTCAAAAACGCTTATTAGGGCAACAGAGGGAACAATACTTGACCGGCTGCCGCCAAGAATAAAGGTAAGAAAGGATGCCCCCATAGAACTGCCTCACATCATGGTTTTAATTGACGATCCGGGCAAAACAGTTATTGAGCCTTTGTTTGAAATGGGTCTTAAAAAAATATATGATTTTGAGCTGATTATGGAAAGCGGACACATCAAAGGTTACCAGGTTGACAATAAGGACAGCATAAACCGCATCGCAGAAAAGCTTTCAGGCCTTGCCGACCCTGACACTTTTAACCGGAAGTATAATGTAAATAATCAGGCGGTGCTGCTCTATGCCATGGGTGACGGCAACCATTCTTTTGCAACCGCAAAAGCAATCTGGGAAGAGTTGAAAGCGGGTGCCAATTTCACAGAAGAAGTTATGTCTCATCCTGCCCGTTATGCTTTGGTAGAACTGGTTAACCTTCACGATGACGGTCTTGAATTCGAACCGATTCATAGAGTTATGTTCGATATTGATACAGAGGACATGTTTAGTACGATGAGAGACTTCTATGGCGGACAGGGATCAGAACTATCAATCCGCACATTCAGTTCAGAACTGGAAGCAGCGACTGAAGCAAAAAAAGCAAGAGAAAATAATTTCCATTCGGTTTCATTTGTAACAAACGGGACAGCGGGTGTGCTTGTCGTTAAAGATCCGAAACTTACCCTTGAGGTCGCAACGCTGCAGGCCTTTCTTGACGCTTACCTGCCTGACAAAAAAAATTCAAAGATAGACTATATCCATGGGAAAAAAGTTGTGTCAGAGCTGGGATCAACACCCGGAAATATCGGATTTTTTCTTGAGCCCATGGCCAAGCAGGATCTTTTTAAGACCATTATTCGTGACGGGGCTTTGCCTAGAAAAACTTTTTCAATGGGTGAGGCTGACGAGAAGCGGTTTTACTTGGAGTGCAGAAAAATAACGGATTAGCTTGTCAGAATTTAAAGGAGCGTGTTTATCCAGAAAAGAATTATCAAAAGGTATCAAACCCTGGAAATATTTAAGGGCTTGGCACGTAATATTGACCCTGTAACTTGTTAAGGTTATGAATGGTTATATAACTTAAGCAGAAGTTGTAATAGAAAGATCGATTTCTCTTAAATTCATAACAATCTCTTCTGCTCTGTATCTTTTTCCCATTTTGCCCCCTTTCTGCCTGCACTATTCCATCCCAAAAGGCTCAACTTTTTGGGGTTAGGTCAAACTGTTAATATATATACTGATGACGTGACTCTTAATAAGAAACCAGAAAGCTGGGAGAAGTTTTATAACTATGATAAACCCGATGGTGCCTGTAATGATAAAATAAACCTTATGAGGCAATGCCGTCTTCTTGAAAGAATCAGGCAAGTGTCCAATCAGGCATGACCTATCACAAGGGGCAATTGTTGCAAACATCCCCTAAACCATCTTCATCATTATTCCCCTAGCCTTTTTCTTGATTCTTATTTTGAGTGGTACTGCTTTCTTTTTCAGCCTCCTGCAATGCGTTTCCAGCTTTTGCAGAGGCCTTGGCAGACTTTCTGGCAGCCGCATAAGCCTCATTTTCGGCTTCAATGGCTTCCTTTTTGATTCGGTTAAAGGTTTCATCTTCCGTAATTGTATTTGCAGATTCCTGAAGCTCACTTTTTTTCTCAGCAGCTTTTTGTGCTGTTTCAAGAGCCGTTATTTGTGCTTTTATTGCTTTTTTTACCGCATCTCTTGCCGCATCGTGGATGGCTGCTGCTTCAGCCTGCTCACCTTCTTCAGGTCCTGCAGCCAAATCCAAGTCTTCAGCAGCTAACACCAGCGCTGTTACGGGCAGATGCTCAAGAATCGCTTCTATTTTGCCTCCGAAGGGGTCTACAAGTTGAGTTCCCACAAGCCTGAAAGGGAAAAACACTATGGATGTCTTGCTGGAATATCGGGGAAGAGCCTCGGCTCCGACATCGGGTACAATTACAGCTTCGGCATCAATTCGGGTCTCTTCAATCATCTGCTGTATACGACCGGCCATCTGTTCATCCTCGCCTGAAAACCCGGAGAGAACCCGGATGCGGGCCTCATCCCATTCAAGGCTTCTGGTGACCAGGTATGCAAAAAGAAGCATGAGCCTGCTTGTTGCATTATCCCACCACCATACGTCAATGCAGCGTTTTTGGGGCGGTATGCTTTGCAGCAAATTCCACTTGTCTTCAGTTGCGTGGAGAATAACGATATTGCTTCCCAGACGAAAAACATTTCTTAAGTTACGGCCATAGCGCAGTCCACTTATGCCTGGCACCCCATTGGACATTTGCTGCATCCAGTTAAGCAGGACCGTATTGACTTTAAGCGGTCCGACACCGAAAGATTGGATAAGCGTGGAAACACCAATATCAATATTAGGGGCTGTCACAACAAGGGGAAATGCTTTTAATCCATGTTTAATAATATCAGCACCCAAGTCAGCCTCGGCATCTTTTCTTTGCTTCAGCATGGTTATGCCGTCTCCTTCCAGTATTCTTACCGCAGTGGTCAAACCACTGCCGCCCTCTAGCCATGAAGCAAACCGAAGCAGGCGTTCACGTCGATCTGAATGGTCAGAAAAAGCCAGTATCTGGGGGCGCCAGTTGCGGGGATGTTCCGGTTCTTTTTCTGCTGCCATAAGACTCTGTCTGACTTGCTGTAAATAGAAGGAACGCCGGGTGTCGGCCCAGCGTGAGGGCCCGGCTGTTCGCTTGAGGTACTGATAAACGGCCATCAAAACAGCCAATGAAACAACACCTGCAAAGGGATCTATTGCCAGCATAACTCCAAAACAGGCAATCCAGCCGAGAAGACTGAACCGTTGGTTAAAAAAACGAAACTGAGGCCGAAAAGACGGGCTTTGAGCACGGACCTCAAAATAGGTGGCGAAGTTGAGTAGGCCGTAGGAAACCAGGAAGAACATTGAAACAATCGGCGCTATAACGTTCAGGTTGCCCAGGCCCACGGTCGCAAAGGCAATGACTGCAGAAAGCAGCACAGCCCTGCGGGGATTGTTTGTTGGCCCATAACCTTTGGCAAGCGGCAGAAGAAAAGGTATAATTCTGTCTGATGCAAGCGACTGCAGAACCCGGGGACCTCCCAGAAAAGAAGCCATTGCGGAGGACAGTGTTGCAGCAATGACCCCGGCATCAATGAGAAACCCAAAGATTGAAACATGCTTCATTGAACCGTAGTCCCGCATCAATGTTTCAAGAGGAACAGATGCCGCAGATACGATAGCAGCTCCAAAA
>JAHEEI010000172.1 GCA_024640785.1 Pseudomonadota bacterium | reverse complement strand
AAACCGAAAAATACAGATCCTGGCGGACTGAAAAATATGCCTGTCAGGGTCTATATCCTTAAGGATTAGGGAGGTTTGTAATGTCCAAGCACAAGATTGACTGGCAGATAAATCGTAAAGGCTATGATGCGGAATCATTAAAATCCGCCATCCTGTGCAACCTTGAATATCGGCTGGCCAAGGATCAGTACAGCGCTACAAATTATGACCGTTTTCTGAGTACCGCATACTCAATTGTAGAAAGGCTTGTGGAACGCTGGATCGTAACACAGCAGACCTATCACAGTAAAAATCCTAGAAGAATCTATTATTTTTCCATGGAATATCTTCTTGGTAAATCACTGGAAAACAGCCTGATTAATCTTGGATTGTATGAGGTCTGCAAAGAAGCTCTTGAAGAACTTGACCTGGATATTGAGGAGATTCGTAATTATGAAATGGATGCAGGGCTTGGCAATGGCGGTCTTGGAAGGCTGGCCGCCTGCTTTCTGGATTCAATGGCAACTCTCTGTTATCCGGCTCAGGGGTATGGGATAAGATATAATTATGGTCTCTTTCACCAGAAAATAGTAGATGGAAAACAGGTCGAGACTACAGACAGTTGGCTTTCTCTGCCTTCGCCCTGGGAGATTGAAAGGCCTGAATATAATTTTAAGGTCAGGTTCGGAGGAAAAGTTGAACATATTAAGGATGCTTTCGGGAGTGAAAAGGCTAACTGGTACGGCGGTGAAGAGGTTATTGCCAAGGGCTATGATATTCCTGTGCCAGGGTATAAGGTGAATAATGTCAATACGCTGAGGCTGTGGTCTGCAAGAGCTTCAGAAGAATTTGATTTCGAAGCTTTTAATGTTGGTGGATACATATCAGCCTGTGAAAAAAAACTGGTTAGTGAAAATATTACAAAAGTTCTTTACCCCAATGATAATTTTTTTGAAGGCAAAGAACTTCGCCTTAAACAGGAATATATGCTTGTCTCTGCTTCCCTGCAGGATATCATCAGAAGATATAGAAAAGAAAATACAGATGTCAGAAACCTTCATAAAAAGGTTGTTATTCAACTTAATGATACACATCCTGCTCTTGCTGTTCCGGAACTGATGCGCCTGTTAATTGATGAACATGAAATAGACTGGAAAACCGCATGGACAGTTACGACAAATACATTTGCTTATACCAATCATACAGTTCTTCCGGAAGCTCTTGAAGAATGGCCGGTAGAACTTTTTGAAAAACTTTTCCCCCGTATTCTTGAAATCATCTATAGGATCAACCAAGCCCTGATCCATGATGTTTCAGTCGCATATCCAAATGACAGAGACCGTATTGAAAGGATGTCAATTTTTTCGGAGAAAGGTTACCGGAGGGTTCGAATGGCTAACCTTGCAGTTGCGGGAAGTTATTCTGTAAACGGTGTTGCTGAGCTCCACTCTAAACTAGTCAGAGAAAAACTGCTTAGTGATTTTTATCAGATGTGGCCGGCAAAATTTAACAACAAAACAAACGGAATTACCCCAAGGAGATGGATGCGGGTAGCTAATCCTTCTCTTGCGGAGCTTATTACTGAAACAATTGGTGATGGATGGATTAAAGATCTGAACAGACTTCGCGATCTGGAAAAATTTGCGGACGACCTTGGATTTCAGAAAAAATGGCAGGAGATTAAGCTTTCATGTAAACAGAAACTGACCACCAGCATCTGGAATGAAGAATGGCTTGAAATTCATCCGGCAACAATGATTGATGTCCAGGTGAAACGCATCCATGAATATAAAAGACAGCTTTTGTTTGCACTGTTTATGATCGCAAAATATATTGAACTTAAAGAAGACCCTTCTACGCGTATCGTTCCCCGAACCTGTATTGTCGGCGGTAAGGCAGCGCCCGGTTATGACCGGGCAAAACTTATAATAAAGTTTATAAACAGTATTGCTGAAATAATAAACAGTGATTCCACAATAAATTCATATCTCAGGGTGCTTTTTCTTCCTAACTACAGAGTTTCCCTTGCGGAAAAACTGATCCCGGCTGCAGACCTGTCAGAGCAGATTTCAACTGCCGGCAAAGAAGCTTCAGGAACAGGCAATATGAAATTTGCCTTAAATGGTGCGGTTACGATAGGAACTCTTGATGGAGCTAATGTAGAAATTCTTGAGGAGGTTGGAGAGGACAATATCTTTATTTTTGGCCTTACTGAAAAAGAGGTTTCTTCCCTTAAAAATAATGGTTATGACCCGAATAAATATATTAAAAAATCACCTGTTCTTCAGAAAGTTATGAACCTTATCGCCACCAATTTTTTCTGTCCCGATGAACCGGATCTTTTTCGTCCGATCTATGATGAGCTTAATGGCAAAGATGAGTATTTCCTTATGGCTGATTTCGATGCATATCTTGCTGCTCAGGCTGCTGTGGAAAAAGCATATACCGACAAGTCTCTCTGGACTAAGATGTCCATACTTAATGTGGCGCGCTGCGGTAAATTCTCAAGCGACAGGACGATTATTGAATATGCAAAAGACATCTGGGGGATAGAACCTGTTCCGATTTCATTAACCGAAGAAAATCAATAATATTTTAATAACTTGTTTTGTTTGTCTTTTTATCATGATGATGTTTTAGCCTCCTTCTTGTTACAAAATTAAAATGACCAAAAGAAATATGGAAAAATTTAAAAATAAAAAAATACTTGCTATTGATTTTGGAACAAAAATTGCCGGCCTTGCCAGGTTTTGTGAGGGCAGAGACATTTCTCCCTATCCTTATGGCAGTCTCAAGTATGTTAATGATGATAAGCTTATAAGTGAAATTCTTAATGTCGTAAAGGAGTCTTCAACAGACATTGCGGTTCTTGGTATCCCAAAACTGCTTGACGGAAAAGAAACATCAATGAGTAAAAAGATACGGGATTTTGGTAAAAAGCTTGAAGAAAAATTGGGGTCGATACCGCTTTTTTTTCAGGATGAATCCCTGTCTACTTTTGAAGCAGAAGAAAGAATGAGAGAATCACCGCGTTATAATTTTAAGGTCGACAAAAAGCAGTTAGATGCCCTTTCGGCTTCAATCATTCTTGAGGACTTTCTTTCTTCTGAAAGCTGACTGGGGAAAGATATCTTATCTTCTTCGCAGCCTTAAGAACTCTGCGACTTCATCAGTTTCTCCAATGCCGGTTTCAATTTCGCGGTCATCCGGATAGGACTGTTCTATTGTCTGTTCAATGAACCGGTCATCATAGGAAGTATAGTTGTGTCTGATGCAGGCATTTGCCGCCAGCACAATCTTTTGTTTAAAGGTTAGATTGCTTATTGTTTCCGAATTTATTTTTTCTGTTTCAAGAATCTTTGCAGCTGTTTCTTCAGCTAATTCAGCTTCCAGTTTCTTGTTTTCATCTGAAAAAGCAAGATACTCACAAACCGCCAAAACAATATCCTGTTTACTTTCTGTCATCTTTCCCCCTTTATTTTTTAAAGAAGTCCTGCAAACCTGCTTTTATTAATCTTGCTAATTACACAGTCTATATGCATTGCATCGTCCAGATAGGATATGTTCTCAACAACTGCGTGTTCATAAAAATATGCGAGATTTCCTGACTTATCATAGGGCAGTTTTACTCTACGCGAAAAAAACTGGTCCTGAAAGAAAATCTTTATTTTATCAATTAGAATATTTTTAGTTTCAATGTCAAAAGCAGAAAGCATTACAGCATCAGAGTATTTTCTATCAAGAATAAGTTTTTTTATTTCATCATTTATAAGATCAGATTTATTGAGAACCAGAATGGCAGGAATATCCCCACCTCCGATTTCTTTGAGAACATCAAGGGTGGTTGAAATATGCTCTTCTACTAAAGGATGGTTGGCATCTGCAACATGGAGAATAAGATCCGCATCTTTTACAACATCAAGGGTTGAACGAAATGAGGCCACCAGTCCATGAGGAAGGTTCCTGATAAAGCCCACGGTGTCAGATATGACTGTTTCCGGTTTTGTAACTCCCTCAAGCATTCGTGTTGTAGATTCCAGAGTAGCAAACAGTCGATCTTCTGCAAGCAGATTGCTTCCCGTGAGAAGATTCATCAAAGTTGATTTGCCTGAATTGGTATAACCGATAATTGCAAGCTGAAAACAATTCCGCCTCTTTTTTTTCTGTGTTTGTCTTTCACTAACTATTTTTTCAAGTTCTTTTTTTAATTTTCCAATACGGTTTCTAACAATTTTTCTGTCAATGTTTATCTGCTTTTCACCCATTCCTCTCGAGGCGCTGATGCCGCCTCTTTCCCTGTCTAAGTGTGCCCACATGCCGACAAGACGTGGCAGCATATATTCTAGGTTTGCGAGTTCTACTTGAACTTTTGATTCCGAGGTTCTGGCATGACGGGCAAAAATTTCAAGGATAACCTGTGTTCTGTCCCAGACCATGCATCCCAGAATCTTTTCAAGGACCTGTCCCTGTTTAGGAGTCAGTTCACTGTCAAAAAGAACAATATCAATTCCAAGCTCTTCAACCGCAGCTTCTACTTCACGCAACTTACCCTTCCCGATAAAAGTACGCTGATCCGGGCTGTTGCGGGATTGAATTACTCTGCCCATAACACAGAAATTAAGAGTTTCTGCCAAAGCTCCAAGCTCATTTAAGGATTCTTTTGTTTCATTAAGCGGAGAAGGTTTTAAGTTGAGTGCGACTATAAAAACTTTGTCTTTTTTAATTGTTTCTGTCTGCATATCTGTTACTTAGGATACTTTCCTATTAGATTGTCTTATAAAAAAAATAACATTTATTGATTTGTTTCTACCTATATTATATAGCAGATAAGTTTTAAATCAAAGAGACTATTTATATGTTAATTCATTATATTTTTAACTTGACATAGGATAAATCTTCTATAATAATTTCAAACTGGACAGTGGGATTAGAAAGTAATTATTAAAAATCCTCTAAATTAACAAATAATAATTAAGAAGGAGAAGTATTTTGGCAAACGGAACAGTAAAATGGTTTAACGATCAAAAAGGCTTTGGTTTTATCGAACAGGATGATGGCGCAGACGTATTCGTCCATTTTTCAGCTATTAACAGCGAAGGGTTTAGAACCCTTGCTGAAGGTGACAAAGTTACATTCGATATCGAGCAGGGAGATAAAGGCCCATCCGCAAAAAACGTTAG
>JAHEEI010000171.1 GCA_024640785.1 Pseudomonadota bacterium | reverse complement strand
CTCATGAAGTAGACAATAAAATTCAAAAGGCTCCGTGTTCATAAAGGGTTTTTACACCAATCAGAATAAGCACGCCCCCTCCTGCTATTTCAGCATATTTGCTAACAAAAGAGAGCTCCCCCAGTCCTTTTCCGACCTTAAGCCCAATGATCGAAAAAAGGATTGATACAACCCCGATAATAAGCGCAGGGATCCAGATAGAAACCTTGAGTAGGGAAAAGCTAAAGCCAACAGTTAATGCGTCAATACTGGTGGCCAGGGAAAGAAGGATCAAAACCCTTCCCCTTGTGGGGTCCTTTTGCGCACGGATTTCATTATCTTCCGTAAACGCTTCCCGGATCATATGCAAACCCACAAAGGAAAGCAACATAAAAGCAGCCCAGTGATCATATTTTTCAATAAAGGACCGGACGGTCAGACCGGTAATCCAACCGAGTATAGGCATCACAGCTTGGAAGAGTCCGAAATGCCAAGCCATTCTAAAAGCCTGCCGGACACCAACCTGTTTTAAGACAACACCCGTTGAAACAGAAACAGCAAAAACATCCATTGCCAAAGCAACAGCAATAAAAAGTACTGTTAAGAGCGGCACAATCTGTTTCCGAAAAGAAGGTTTTGTCTTATTGTTTCTAGTAGTTTATGTCCCAGCCGTATGCCATGTATACCTCGTACAAGCCCTTAGTGTAATATATCAGGCAGGGGATTGTCGTGAATATAGCTGTATGCCACACAAAGGAAGCCTGGGGGCTATTCATATGGCTTAAACCAGCACCGGCAAGACCAGCCATACAGCTGATTGAAGAAAGAAAGAGGATTGTAAATTTACGGCCTGCTGCCCATTTCGGGAAGGTATAATAATGCAGATATTTTTTAAAGTCTCTTCGGGCGTACATTTTCATTTGGTTTGCAACATTTTGAAATTGTAATGTATATTTGCTTCAGTTAAACAGTTTAACAAAAATAATCGCTTCTGTCAAAAAAAAGCACCCTCTTTCGTTCCATAAGGGTGCTCTTTTGGGATTGTGTTTTGGAGTTAAAAAATTATTTTTTTGATATAATTGAATCAATTGCCTGATAAAAAGCCTCGATCACATGCTTTTTATACTTTCCTACGGGAACCCCGTTGTAGATGACATGGGTTTTACCCTGGACGATTTCCCTGCTATAAGGAACTGACCAGTCAGGATAATCAATTGGTTCATCAGAATCATAGTTATCAAATCTTTCATAACACTTTATGGCATGATGCATTAAGGTATCGGTGTTTTCAGCAAAAAATTCGATAGGAAGGCCAATTGCGTAATCATAGCCGTCATTAATTGCTTCCCAGTAGGCACGATTGGTACTCAAATATTTCTCCTTTGGATCCCAGATCGGGTCGGAAAATTCATCCTGACAGAGGACCACATTTGTCCGGCCAAACTTATAGTTTTTCAGCAGTTCTCTGCATTCCTCAAATAATTTATCTCTGAATGGCGGAGCAAGTTCAAGCCATGCCTCATATTTAAACTTATCCCAGGGCATACCGTGAACAGTTACTGCAACCATTACATCTTTTCCTTCTGGAATAGTATCCAACCGGTCTTTAAGCATCTCGAGAAAAGCCTGGCGCAGCGGCTGAAAATCCCCCATCTGGGGTGCTATGATAACCTTAATCTTTTTCCCGGGATGCTCTTTTTCCCATTCTTCAATGTCCTCGAAGCAATGACGTAACCCGGAATTAAACTCTTCAAAGTGAGAATAGATTCCCATGGGAGCGACAAGCACGATGGTTTCACAACCACCATCCAGCAGTTCATAAATCTTTTTCTTGCAACTATAGTGAAAAAGGCTGGTTTCAGCACGCAACTCAAGGTCAGGATAGTTTTGTTTCAGTCTGTCAAAAGCACCGTTTATGATATCAAAAACCCCTTGCCAATGAGGACATTTTTTCTGGATAATGCCCTTTCCATAATAAAAATGCCTTGAGTAATTAGCCATTTTGCTGACAATGGTTGGGCCTCCAAAGTGGTAATCTTTGTAGAGAAAATATCCATGATCAAGATAGATAAACTTGGAAGGAGGTACCCATGAGAGTTTTCCTTCTTTGTATTTTTCTATATAGGGAAAACCGTCCGGGGCATTATCATTGCCACGCGCATCAACTAATCGGGTAGGAACAAACTCCTCGCGGGCATGCAGATGTGACGGGTCCAGTAAAGCGACACCCTTGTCCTTAAAAGCCAGCAGTCTGAATGGCCATGGCACAACCTGGTTAAATATTTTGTAGGCAATGTTGTGCCAGAACTCGTGAAGGTGATCTTCAGGCATGATCAGGGCGGTTGCAAATACGCCGACTTTTCCCTTGGGAACCTTGTCCTGTTTTCTATAGTAATCATAATAATCAGGAAGGGGTAAACGGTTTTTATACTTAATTAAACCGAACATAAATAACCCTGTAACAACAAGCAAGCCGAGAAGACCTAATATTATTGGCATTTTTATCCTCCTTAGTTTTGCCGCCTGACTAGCGGATATAATTAGTACCTTTTTTGGTTTGTAGTATTCGTGTCTTGTTCTGTAACCCTAAAATAAATAACAAAAAAATTAAAGTGTTATTGCCATTGCGTCGAGCCATGAGCCTGCTGCCCTAAAATTGCTTTGAGCGTTTCTTCGCACCGGACCGTTCGGTTGTCACATTCTGCGATGGCGTTTACCGCATTATCAACAAACAATATAATGGCTTTTGACAGGTCGGGTTCATTTAAAAAGTTTGGCAGCTTTTTAAGTGCAAAATAGACACGTTTTTCCCTTTCATCGTCTAAATTAAAATGCAAGTTGATTTCTTTTTGCGACATTTCATCTCCTTTTTGTGTTTTGGATAAAACAATTAAATAGAGATATCAGACAGGAGAGAATATTTCAAATATAAAAGCAAAAAAATAAATCAATATAGAAACAAAGGTTCTTTCCTGTTTTTTTCATATTTAATGATTGCTGTTTTAATCTTTTTTTGACACTGGGATATATTGTCTTAGTTTTAAAACCGATATGTCCCCTAATTTCTCTGAAGGGGAGGATCGGTTCTCTTTAAATAATTCTTATTATTTTACAGTCTGTCTTAACCTATGAAGTTCTAAACCCATTGTTTTCATCTGGGCTTCGTTTTCTTGTAGTTTTTGTACCGCCTCTTTTGCCTGTGCTTCAATTGCTTTAATATGTTCGTTTCTTTTTACGATTTCCTGTTCAAGCGTTACAATGTGGGCTTTGTATTTTTCTTCCATTTTTTCAAGTTTAGCGGAAGAATTCTTTGCTTCAAACTCGTACTTTTTCTTTATTTCTATATAGTCCTTAACTATTGAAAAATCAGAACTTGCCTGTTGATCCATTTGTTCCTCCTTTATAAAAAGAAATATCTCCCTGTTCACTAATTCCCAGCTTATCCATTTCAAGCCTTAATTCGCTGGGCAGCAGTGTTGCACGAAGGGCATCATCAAACCTTATTTTTTTATTTGCGATTAAAGCAATTAAAGACTGTTCTATGGTTTGCATTTTATGCAGAACCACAGAGTTTTCTATTTCTTGTCTGATCTCCTGTAGTTCATTATCATCGATCATTTTTTTAATTCTCGGTGTTTTTATCAGAATTTCCACCGCGGCTTTTCGGCCGTTACCGTCAGCAGACGGTAGAAGTTTTTGAAAAAGAGAGGCAATCAGCACTTCTCCTAACTGTCTCCTTATTTGTTCGTGTGCCTGAACCGGGAAAGCACCAACTATTCTTGAAACAGCCTCATAAGAACTGTTTGCGTGCACCGTGGTAAAAACAAGGTGTCCTGTTTCAGCAGCATTTAAAGCTGTTGACATTGTTTCCACGCTTCTTATCTCTCCTACCAGCATTACATCCGGATCCTGACGCAGGGCATTTCTCAAGGCATCTTCGTAGCTGTTTGTGTCTATCCCCAATTCCCGCTGGGTGACAAAAGACATTTTGTCTCTGAAAAGAAATTCAATCGGATCTTCAATGGTTACCACATGTAGACGCTCTGTTTCATTAATATGATTAATCATTGCCGCCAGGGTGGACGACTTTCCCGAACCGGTTGGACCGGCAACCAACACAAGGCCCTGAGGTTTATGACAAAAGGTTTTTAATACCTGGGGAAGGTCAAGGCTTTCTATGGTTGGGATTTCGGTTGCAATATTTCTAAAAACCATTCCCAGCGTGCCGCGCTGAAAAAAAACATTAAGGCGGAACCGTCTAAAACCTTCTATGGAATAAGAAGAGTCAACAGCAAGCATATCTTCAAGGGTTTTTTTCTGTTTTTCCGAAAGGACTTTTTCCCGCAACTCTTCCATCTCGGCAATGGTTAACTTTTTTTCACCAAACTGTTGTAACATACCATTGATTCGAAGAAGCGGCGGAGCCCCAACCCTCAGATGTAAATCCGAAGATTTTCTTTCATACATGGTGGTTAAAAGGTGGTCAAGGTCCATAGTTGCCTGTTTTTAATTTTTAATGAATCAATTATTATTTAAAAAATATAAAATTTCAATGAAAATAAGAAATTTCTTTATAAAAAAAGTTATAAAAACCGTCAATTAAAAAACTTTCTCCATAAAAGTTTAAAATTTTTTCTTCCGCTTAACCTGTTTTAAAGGTTTATTCCAGAGAATTTCAAAAATACAGTTATTATTGAATAAAAAAATATCGTAGAAAGCGCAAAAAATATTCTTCATGGACATTGACATTAGTACAAAAATAATAGAAAATTTTAACATATAATAATGTGCTGGAGCAGACAAAATGGCCGCCGGAGTTGTAACAGCTTTCGGAGGAAAGTCCGGGCTCCACAGGGCAGAGTGGTCGCTAACAGCGACTGGGGGCGACCCCAAGGAAAGTGCCGCAGAAAAGATACCGCCTTTCGCACGTCGAAAGGTAAGGGTGAAAAGGTGAGGTAAGAGCTCACCAGTATTTCGGGTGACCGAAATAGCTTGGTAAACCCCACTCGGTGCAAGACCAAATAGAAGAACACGAGAAAACAACTGTTTTTTCAAAAGGCGGCCCGTCTTTATGTTCTCGGGTAGGTCGCAAGAGGCGTCTGGCAACAGGCGTCCCAGCTGAATGGCCATTACCTGATGTTATCAGGGACAGAACCCGGCTTACTGTCTGCTCCGGCTTATTATCAGATAAGAG
>JAHEEI010000035.1:14846-19241 GCA_024640785.1 Pseudomonadota bacterium | reverse complement strand
TATTCTTTCAGATACCATGAAAGAAACAATTGCTTCGGACTGGCCGCTTAACAATTCAGCGATAACCTGCCTTACCTGCCACGCGGCACGCTTACAAATGCATATAAATAAAAAAGCAGAAAAAGAGAATAATAATTTCTTACGCGCGCCGGGATCTGAAGACCTTGTTGCTTTCTGCTTTCGCTGTCACCAGAAAGAACGTTTCAAAAAACCCAATCCCCATCAAATTACAAACAGAGATGTCTGTTTTCGGTGTCATACTGAAAGCCTTTCCCTGGGCCTTGAAGTCAGTTTTAAATCATCCGTAAAAACAAAAAGCCCCTCTCTTTGCCTGGGATGTCATGGAAATCTGTCTAAAGGACACCTTGAGCACATTTTAATTGAAAAAGATAAAGTAGCTGTACATAAAACGATTTTGGATAACCTTCAAAATGAAGGTTATGAGCTTCCTCTGGCAGATGGGAAGATGCATTGTTCAACCTGTCACAACCAGCACCCCAAGGGTATTATCGGACGTAAAGAGGCAGCTATCGGAGCAGGTGAAGAACATTTGTTAAGAATTCCAACGAAAGATCTTTGTGCTGTCTGTCATAGAGATAAGCCCGTCAGCACCTATATGAAGCGTTTTCAGACAAAATGATCCATTAAAACACCGCGGTTTTTTTATGAAAATACGCATGATTAAAACAACAATAACTGCTTTCTTTTTTATGATTGCAGGTATAGCAAATGCGTGGTGCCAGAAAACTGACTGTTACATTTTTAACGGTGAAACCTTCCCTGATATTATTTTCCAATCCATTCTTTCAAAACAGAACCAGAAATATCTGGGAATATCAGACAGTCATAGAGAGATGAAGCCTTTCAATAATTTCTATTCCTTTGCTCTTCGAGACATTAAAGCCGACCTAATCATTATCGAGCTGATTAACATCCACTGTCTTTCTTGCCAAAAGCAAGCACCGATCATGAACGCCATTTATAACCTTATTGGACTGGACAATAATTTAAATAACAAAATCAGAATACTAGCTGTCTGCCCGGGGAACACTTTTCAGGAAGTCGACAAATTTAGAAATCAATACAATATACAGTTTCCTCTTATTCCTGATCCTCAATTTGAAATCTATGAAGTTATCGGCGACCAATGCGGTACACCTTTTATACTTATGGCCAGAAAAAATAAAAAGGAGCACATTATTACCGGGGCACATCTCGGCGGTATTACCGACCCTTTATATTTTATGCAGAAAGTATGGGACTCTTTAAATATTGATATTCAGCAGGTCATAGAAAAAACAAAAAAGAAGGCTGAAATAAAGGCTGTCATTAAGAAACCAAAACCCTATATTACAGATGCGGAAATAAAACAAAAAATAGAATCAAGCCTGGAACGGCAAAGGCTAAACTTGCTGGACCTAAAAAAAATTTCTCTTAGTAACAATCAGGAAATATTTTTCGGTAAAGCCAAACAAAAAAATGAAATTATCCATTTTTTCACAAAGCTAATCAGCCAAAACCCGGTCTGTGATCTCTGCCATGCCATACATTATATTTTGATGTTTGATGAAAAAGGAATCATTCTTGACTTCATGCCTGTTCATATAACAAAGCATGAAAATATTCCATTAAACCTTTCTGAGAACATTCAACTCCGAAAAAGTTTGACAGGAAAATCTATTTTAGAACCGTTAAATTTCGACCCCCGTGTTGACGCTGTCTCGCAAGCCACTATGTCCTCTGCTCTCATATTCTATTCAGTTGGAAAAGCAAGTGACTATTATGAGGAGCTTGAACAAAAAGGGTATATTAATAAACAGCCTCAGTAACTGACATTAAAACCCCTTATCAAAAATTTCAATGGTTCTTCATCTCCGCTGGGTCACAGGATCAGGCCAGCACTTGTCGCTTTTCCCATTCAAAGATAACGTAGCTACAGCAATTAGCCAATTGTCAGGCAAAAAAGGAAAAAGTACCTTACAAGAATTTATCACCTTTGTTTGATATTGGTCTGACCTTTTATTATTACTTTTAAGAATTTTTAAGCCGTTTTACTAACTTACTTCAAAAAGATCAGTAACAGGTACCCATAAGCTATTTTCATTTTCATAATGTAAGCAGAGCCCTAGAGATTTAAAAGAAATTTCAAAGGATACTAGTACTTTTCTTTCATCAATGTACCTGTCATCTTTACAACACTTAAACGGATCAAGCTCTACCCTGCCATTACGTCCAATCAGTTTCCAATAATTGTTTTCAGAAACACAGCCCTTTGGGGCTGTATTTAATCCTTCAAAAGTCATCAGTTTTACTTTACGGCCAGAGGTCATCTTTGGGTGCCTTTTACAGCTTATACCTTGCAGCATTTAAGAAACTATTATTTTCGTTTTCTAACTGAAAAACCAAATTTCCCGATTCGTGGCCCCATCTTAAAATATTCTCCAAGACCAAAGGCCAGCAGATTACTTTTATCCAGCCTAAATTTGTCCCTGATATCAATTAAATTTGAAGAAACTTGTACTGCAATCACTTCTGCAAGAAACATATTGTGAGTACCAAGTTTAATAATTTTTCGCACCCTGCACTCAATATTTACAGGACATTCAAGAACAATCGGACAATCAACTTTCAAAGCTTTCGCTGGAGTTAGTTTGGTTCGTTTGAATTTATTCACATCTCTTCCTGAGACCATCCCGCACCAGTCTACTGCTTTTAACTGTTTTTCTGTGGTTACATTTACGACAAACTCACGGGTTGAACTTATAATATCATATGAGTGGCGTTCAGGGCGAATTGAGATTGACAGCATAGGAGGATTACTGCAGATACTCCCGGCCCAGGCAATTGTGATTAGGTTCTGTTTCCATTTTTTATTTCCGCCGCAGCTTACCAGTACCGCCGGAACCGGTGCCAGAACATTCCCCGGTTTCCATGACTGTTTGTCAATCATTTTTTTATTTGCCATTTTTTTACTTTCAATCATCAAAGATTAGTCAATCATCAGCTGTCTATTTCACATAAACCTTTACATGTTCTTGCTATACACTACACTCTATACATCGCTGCTGCTTTTCTGCTTTTCAAGTAACCTTGATCGAAGATCTCTAAAGGCACCGTCCCTATTGTCCACACCTTTACTCTCTGTCTTTTTCGCTTTAGCCTTTAGTTTCTGTTCTTTTCTGTTAACTTTCTGTTCAAAGTTCTTTGTTATATTTTCTCGACTCCCAGCGCTTTGCTCTTCGCTTTCAGGTTTTGTCTTCATGGACAGGGCAATTCGTTTTCGTTTTAAATCAACTTCCATAACCGTAACCATTACCTTCTGGTGCAGTTTCACCACATCAGTAGGATTTTTCACAAACCTGTCCGCAAGCGCGCTGATATGCACCAAACCATCCTGATGAACACCGATATCAACAAAAGCTCCAAAATTGGTGATATTGGTAATCACCCCGGGAAGGCGCATACCAGGAATAACATCCCCGAGTTTTGAAATTCCTTCTGCAAAACTGAAAGACTCAAACCTGTCACGGGGATCACGACCGGGTTTGGCAAGCTCAACCATAATATCATTAAGAGTCGGTAGACCTACTTTTTCGGTTAAATATTTGTTAAGATCAATTTTCTTACGGAGTTCGCCGTCTCCCATAAGATCAATTACTGCACAACCTAAATCAGCTGCCATGGCCTCTACAATATGATAGCTTTCCGGATGAACAGCACTTGCATCCAGAGGATGTGTGCCACCCCGAATACGCAAAAACCCAGCGGCCTGTTCAAAAGCCTTGGGACCCAGGCCCATTACTTTTTTTAAATCGAGGCTGGAAGCAAAAGGCCCATTTTGATTACGGTGCTCCAATATATTCTTCGCGAGTTTGGTGCCCACACCTGAAACATAGGTCAGTAACTGTTTGCTTGCCGTATTTAGTTCCACACCCACATTATTAACACAGCTCGTAACGATGTCATCTAATTTATCCTTTAAATAATGCTGATCAACATCATGCTGATACTGTCCGACCCCTATTGACTTTGGATCAATCTTTACAAGTTCAGCCAAAGGATCCATCAACCGGCGTCCGATGGAAACAGCACCGCGAACCGTTAAATCATAATCTGGAAACTCTTCACGGGCCGCCTCTGAAGCGGAATAGACCGAAGCACCGTTTTCACTCACCATGATCACCTGAGGTTTTCCCGGAAGATCTAGGCCGCGAACAAAGCTCTCAGTTTCACGGCCGGCAGTTCCATTTCCAACCGCAATAAACTCAACCGTAAACTGCTCACAGAGATTTTGAATCCTCTCCGCGGATTCTTTGGTTCTTTTTTGAGGCTCATGGGGATAAATCGTATCGTTTTTTAAAAGCTTCCCCTGGTTATCAAGACACACAACCTTAC
>JAHEEI010000035.1:0-14836 GCA_024640785.1 Pseudomonadota bacterium | reverse complement strand
ATCCGGTACGAAAACCCGGATCAATCGCAAGTACATACTTTTGCCCCAACGGTGCGGCCATAAGCAGTTGGCGAAGGTTCTCTGCGAATACATTTATGGCCTCTTCATCCGCTGCCTTTTTTGTTTCAAGCCGAATCTCAGTTTCCATGGAAAGAGACAATAGCCTTTTAAAGCTGTCATGAACAGCCATGTGCACCTGGGATGATGCAGCATTATCTGATTTCACAAAAAGAGCTTCCAAAAGCTGAAGGGCTTCCTTTTCATCCGGCCGGATTCGAAACATCAAAAAAGAATCCTGTTCACCGCGGCGCATGGCGAGAACCCGATGCGACGGAGCTGTCTTTATTGGCTCAGCCCAGTCAAAATAGTCACGAAACTTAGAACCTTCCTCCTCTTTGCCCTTTATAACGGTAGACGTGATAACACTTTCTTTAGCATACAGCCCCCTCATTTTGGCACGGGCATCAGAATCTTCACTAACGTTCTCTGCAATGATATCCCGTGCACCCTGCAAAGCATCATCCACTGTTTCAACACCTTTTTCAGCATCCACGAATTTAGTCGCCTCAATCTCAGGGACAGTATCACCCTGTTCAAACAACAGTTCGGCAAGGGGCTCAAGCCCCTTCTTCCTGGCGATCATAGCGCGGGTGCGGCGCTTCGGTCTAAAGGGAAGATAAATATCTTCAAGCACGGCAAGGGTTTCACCATTAAGTATCCTTGCGTTAAGCTCATCGCTTAGAAGCTTACGCTCTTCAAGGGATTTTAGAATCGCCTCGCGCCGATCATCAAGAACCCGAAGCTGGATTAAACGGTCACGAATAGCCGTAACCGCAACTTCATCCAGCTCACCGGTTACTTCCTTTCGGTACCTGGAAATAAAGGGAATGGTGGCATTTTCATCTAAAAGCTGTGCAGTTGCCAACACCTGCTTATTTTTTATATTCAATTCTTTAGCAATCGAAATAATATGTTTTGTCGTGATGGTCATAAGTAAAAGTTCTCCGCTTTACTATCCAGATCAGAAATGTTAAGTTCACTGTTCACTTTGCAATACACAGAGTTTGCGCAAAACATTCCGGTCAATTATAAACAAAAAACCCCGCGTAAAATGCGGGGTTCGCCCTTACAGGTTATAAACAATACCTAAAGAGATCTCTTTTTGGCAAGTTAAATTTACATATCAATTCTTTTTGAGGATAAACCTTTTATATCCAGATTAATTATTTGATTATTTACTATATTTTATTTATGATTAGATATCTTTAACTCTCACTTGTAGCTAAGTTTTTTTTAGTTCAATGAGTGATTACATAAGATTTCCTGATAAATTAAAAATATGATTATGCACCGTTCTAATATGTTTTCAAAAACCTGTCTGCTGATATTATTCATTCTGCTGGTGTCTGTTTTCAAGCAGACACTGGTTAATGCCAACGAAAGCGCCGATACCCTTCAATCCCTTATCAGGGAAGGCAACGCGCTGATGATTAAACGACAGTTATTAAATTATGAGCAGGCTCTAAAAACATATCAAAAAGCCTTGACACTTGAACCGGGAAATTCAGACCTGATGCTAATGACTGCGGACGCGCTCAATCATATCATGCGGGTAAAAACCAACGGCAATATTATCTGTATCAACGGCGGGACTCAAGATAACAATGAAAACAAGGCGGTCTGGGCAAAACTTGCGCCTGAGGCCTTAAGACTTTCAGAAAAGGCTGTAAAGGCAAATCGAAGTGACAAAAAAGCCCTTCTCACCTACGCTGAAAGCTACCTCTACCTGTCATCAAGCTTTGGAATACTTAAGGCAATTTTTAAGGGCGCTGCTGAGCAGTACAAAACGAACGCCAACGCACTAATAACAAAATATCCAAAGGCTGACGATGCCTTGGGGGATATTTATATGGGCGCCTTTTATGCTATTGCACCCTGGCCACTGTCCAGCAGGAAAAAGGCGAGAAAACATTTTGAAAACGCCTTAAAACTCGCTCCTGAATCTATCAGGAGCCACTATTATGTCGGGCTTCAGGCGTTTATCGATAATGAATACAATACAGCCAAAAAAGAATTCTATTTTGTTATTGATAATCCATGTACGCAGAACTCTGAATATGATTACTGCAGTTTCATGAAGAAGGAAGCTAAAAAAGGCCTTTCAAAAATGGATAAGACCTCAAGATAATTTAAAAAAAGACAACAAAGCAGATTCACCTTTATAGTCTGCCTGAAAAAATATTATGCAGGAAATCCGGAAAAATTTTAAAAGCCCTCCAAAAAGGTTTCAGCCAAAAGGAATTCCTCTTCTCTATGAAGATCATGATATTCTGGTTATAGATAAACCCAGTGGACTTTTAACCATCAGTAATGAAAGCACCAGAGAAAACACGGCTTATTATCCCCTGAATGAGTACATTCGAAAAGGCAATCCAAAATCAAGAAATCAGATATTTATCGTACATCGTCTGGATAAAGATACTTCAGGGGTCATCGTTTTTGCTAAAACTGAAAAGGCCAAACGTTATCTTCAGGATGAATGGCAGAACTTTTCAAAAAAATATTATGCAGTCGTACATGGTATTCTAATAGAGAAGGAAGGGATCATTACATCATATCTGGCAGAGAACAGTATTCATAGAATGTATACGGTGACAAATCCTAAAAAAGGCAAGCTTGCCAGAACCGGATATAAAGTGCTTAAAGAATCAAAAAATTACAGTCTGCTTGAAATAAATTTACTGACCGGCCGTAAAAATCAGATCCGGGTTCATTTCTCAGATAAGGGCCATGCTGTTGCCGGAGATAAAATGTATGGAAAAAAAGAAAAACAGGTTAAACGGCTTGCACTGCATGCTGCTTCGATAACGATATTACATCCCCACACAAAAGAAGAATTGACCTTTAAGACAAAAGTGCCTATTTATTTTAAATCACTTTTAAACAGCTAATTACTACTGCTTTTTTATACCCTCATTAAGTCTAAATCAAACAAAATTGCTCTGCTCCTTATATCTACTTGTAATTTGTTATTTGTACCCCAAGTTTTTTGATTCTATAATGGAGTATCCGCTGTGTCGTCTGAAGGTGACGGGCGACAGCCGCCACATTTCCCCTGAACTTTTTCAAGGCATCCACAATTAGCTCTTTTTCATAGGAATTGACCATCGTTTCAAGATTAGCGCCGTCCTCCGGGATAGTCGCGGTATTGGTCTCTTCTGAGGACTGAAGGGAAAGCGGAAGCACGTACCCATGCATCACATCATCGGTACTGGTAAGCACCGCCCTTTCAATGCAGTTTTCAAGTTCGCGCACATTACCCGGCCAGTGATAGGACATCATCATGTTAATGGCTGAAGTTGAAATCCGTTTAATGTTCTTTCCGTATGTCTGGTTAAACTTCTGCAAAAAATAATCCGCAAGCAAAATAATATCCGAACGTCTCTCGCGAAGCCTTGGAAGATGTATGGGAAATACATTAAGTCGGTAAAACAGGTCTTCTCTAAACTTTCCATTTTCTATCTGTTTTTCAAGATTCTGGCTAGTCGCAGCTATAACCCGTATATTGACAGATATGCTCTCCGTGCCGCCTACCCTTTCAAACCTTTTTTCCTGCAGTACTCTGAGCAACCTCACCTGAACAGACGGAGATATATCCCCGATCTCATCAAGGAATATGGTTCCGCCATTGGCAAGCTCAAACCTTCCCTTGCGCTGCTGTAAAGCTCCTGTAAAAGAACCCTTTTCATGTCCAAAAAGCTCGCTCTCAATAAGATTCTCAGGAAGCGCGGCACAGTTAACCTCAATAAAAGGGTTATTTTTTCTATCACTTGAATAATGGATAGCGTGTGCAACCAGTTCTTTCCCGGTTCCTGACTCTCCCCGGATCAGAACTGTTGCCGGGCTGTCAGCCACTTGTGCGATCTGCATATAAACTTGCTGCATAACGCTGCATTTACCCACAATATTATTTGGCTGATATAGCTCACCCAGCTGCTGACGTAACAACTTATTTTCTTTAAGCAGGCTTTCATGCTCCTCCACCTGTTCCCTGATATTTGCTACAGCACCGGCAAGAAGGTCTGCCACCAGTTTTAAAAAATTAAGATCACTTGCCAGAGTCTCAGTATCCGTTGTCTTTCGATCGATACTTATCGTTCCGATGACTTCTCTCTGATGAATAACCGGAACACAAAGAAAGGCCATTGGCTCTTCATCTTTTCTGGCACGCGTCTTGTTCAAAAAATCAGGATCTATGCTTACATCCTGAACAAATTCCGACTTTTTTGTCTGAGCAACCCGGCCGATAATACCTTCCCCAAGACAATACTGTCCCCGCTTTTTTTCCTCTTCAGTCAGGCCTTTGGATGCCTCTATTATTAAAATATCTGTTTCAGGCTTACGAAGCGTCAGGATACCCCGTGACATTCCCATTTCAGTATCCAGTATGGCCAGAACATCCTCAAGCAGAGTTGATACGTTGTTCTGATGAACGATCGCCTGAGATATTTTATATAAAATATCTATCTGGTCCTTTGCCCGCTGACCTGAAACACCATAAATCTCTACCATAACATTTTCGTTTTAATAATATTATTAAATTACATTTATGTAATAAATATGTAATTATATTAACATATTTGTAAGTTTAATTCTATATAAATTATCCATTAAAATAACTAAAAAACCATATTTTTATTTTTAAAAGCAATTTCATACAGTTACAAGTATTAAATATCAAAAATAAATTTGGCATTCATTTTGTATTAATTACTCTAAAGGCGTCACTAGAATGGATTAAAAAAATATGCTAATGATAATTAATCGATTTAATAATATTTTATTCATAACAAATAATCAAAAAAATAAAAAATAAAATGACTCCGATAAAAAAACAGGGATTATATAATCCGCAATTCGAACACGACAACTGCGGGGTAGGTT
This sequence comes from Pseudomonadota bacterium, assembly GCA_024640785.1. Taxonomy (GTDB): domain Bacteria; phylum Desulfobacterota; class WTBG01; order CAIYCZ01; family CAIRTM01; genus JAHEEI01. The sequence continues at coordinate 9,892 of JAHEEI010000035.1, read as the reverse complement.
TTGTTTCAAATATAGACGGCACCCCAACCCATACTATTATTGAAGACGGCTTAAATATTTTAAAGAATCTGGTTCACAGGGGGGCAGTGGGCGGCGATCAGAAAACCGGCGACGGAGCAGGAATGCTTATCCAGGTCCCTCATGATTTTTTTAAAAAAATAAGCACAGATCTTGGTTTCAAACTTCCTGATTTTCAGGCGTACGGTGTGGGATTTCTTTTTATGCCCCGGGAAAAATCTGCAAGAAAAAAGATTGTAGAAATCGTTGAAGAAACGCTTCACAAAGAAGGTGCTACCCTGCTTAGCTGGAGAGACGTGCCTGTTCAGCCCGAATGTCTGGGAGAAATAGCGCTTGAATCCATGCCTTTCATGAGACAGATTTTTATTAAAATTAGAGAATTGACAGGAGAGGAGCTTCAGCGAAGACTGTATATCATTAGAAAGTGTATTGAACGGGAAGTATTAAACAAAGACTATTCCATACAGGATTTTTATATCCCTTCCCTTTCCTGCAGCACCATTACCTATAAAGGAATGTTTGATGCGTCCATGCTTGAGGAGTTTTATACGGACTTTTCAGACCCTGATTTTAAAAGCCCGATCTCAGTGGTCCATCAGCGTTACAGCACCAACACCTTTCCGTCCTGGCCGCTGGCACAGCCGTTCCGGCATGTGGCACATAACGGAGAAATAAATACCCTTCGAGGAAACGTTAATAAAATGTTCGCAAGAGAGACAACACTTGAATCTCCCCTGTATGGCAAGGAAATCAAGAAGCTTTTTCCGATCATTGTAAAAGACAACAGCGACTCCGGATGTTTCGACAATGCCTATGAGCTCCTTATATCAAGCGGACGTTCACTCGAACATTCTATGATCATGATGATCCCGGAAGCATTCGGCCCCTCTTATCATATCAGTGTGGATAAAAAAGCATTTTACGAATACCATGCGTCCATGATGGAACCGTGGGACGGACCCGCTGCCATGGCATTTACGGATGGTTTCCGGGTCGGTGCACTTCTGGACAGAAACGGTTTGCGGCCTGCCCGTTATTATATTACAAAAAGCGGAAAAGTAGTAATGGGATCTGAAGTGGGCATCCTGGAAATAGAGCCGAAAGATGTTCTTAAAAAAGGGCGTCTGGCACCCGGCAAAATGATTCTTGTGGACACCGTCAAAAAACGCGTCTTAAGAGACAATGAAATAAAAGCTGCCGTATCCCGGCGAAAACCCTATCGTCACTGGCTGGAGCACAACCGGATTGATCTTAAGGGGCTTTTTCAGATACCGGCTACCGACCAACTATCTAATACAAAATCACTGGTTACTCTGCAGAAAGCATTCGGCTATACCCTGGAATGCGTAGAAAAAATCATCCTGGCCATGGCTGAAAATGCTCAGGAACCCATCGGTTCCATGGGAGATGATGAAGCCCTGGCGGTTCTTTCGGAAAAGCCCCAGCTTCTTTACCGATACTTTAAACAACTGTTCGCCCAGGTCACAAATCCGCCGATTGATCCGTACCGAGAAAATCTGGTCATGTCACTGATGAGCTTTATTGGACGGGAAAGAAATCTTCTGGATGAGACTCCGGCCCACTGTCACCAGATCAAACTTACCCACCCCATTCTGACCAATGATGATGTCGACAAGTTAAGAAAATGTGAAATCGAAGGGTTTTCAGTCTCTGAAGTTCCCATGCTGTTTGAAGCTCAGATAACCAGGCTTGAAGATGCACTTGATGTGCTCTGTAGAAATTCAGAAAAACAGATTGATAACGGCGCATCTTTAATCATTCTGACTGACCATGGCGTTAACAAAACCTGCGCACCAATTCCGGCGCTGCTGGCTACCAGCGCTGTTCATCACCACCTGGTCCGTATGGGTAAAAGACATCTTGCCGGACTGGTTGTTGAGACAGGAGAAGCAAGAGATGTGATGCATTTTGCCACCCTGATCGGATACGGTGCCAGTGCAGTAAATCCTTATCTGGTATTTACCACCCTGGCCGAACAGAAAAAAGAGGGAAAACTTGAGAATTTTACTCTTGAAATTGCAATCGATAATTATATTACCGCGATCAAGAAAGCGTTGCTTAAAATAATGTCAAAAATGGGTATCTCCACCATTAGAAGCTATAAGGGAGCACAACTGTTTGAAGCCGTGGGCTTAAAAAGTGCGTTTATTGAGAAATACTTCACCGGAACCCCATCACGTATAGAGGGAATCGGCATCGAAGAGATTGAAATGGAAACCCTGAAGCGACATAATGCCGTATATAAAATGGATCAGTCTACGGACAATATTTTAGACGCAGGTGGCTCATACCATATGCGCAACAACTCACAAAACCATCTCTTAACTGGTGAAGCAATTGTTCTCCTGCATAAAGCAATCAGGGAGAATAACTATGACCTTTATAAAAAATATACAGAATTGATTAATGACCAGTCACGCAGCCTGTGTACGCTAAGAGGACTGTTCAGCCTGAAAAAATCAAAATCAATCTCCATCGACAAAGTTGAACCGGTCGAATCCATTGTTAAACGGTTTGTCTCTTCAGCCATGTCCTACGGGTCTATCAGTCCGGAAGCCCACCGAACCATGGCCATCGCTATGAACCGAATCGGAGCCCAGAGCAACTCCGGCGAAGGTGGTGAAGATGAGAGACGTTTTAAAAAGAAGAAAAACGGAGACTGGGAAATAAGTAAAGTTAAACAGGTGGCTTCCGGAAGGTTCGGAGTTTCCAGCAATTATCTGGCCAACGCCGAAGAGCTCCAGATCAAGATGGCACAGGGTGCGAAACCGGGTGAAGGCGGACAGCTCCCCGGACACAAGGTCAGTGAGCTGATCGCAAGCGTCAGATACTCCACCCCCGGAGTGATGCTCATTTCCCCACCACCGCACCACGATATCTACTCAATCGAGGATCTGGCTCAGCTGATTTTTGACTTGAAAAACAGTAATCCAAATGCCCGGATATCAGTGAAGCTGGTATCTGAAGTCGGTGTCGGAACCGTGGCCGCGGGTGTGGCTAAAGGAAAAGCGGAAATGGTTCTAATCAGCGGTCACGACGGAGGAACTGGAGCATCACCTCTGTCATCTGTTAAATATGCGGGAATTCCCTGGGAAATCGGTTTGGCTGAGACCCAGCAGACCCTTGTACTCAATAAACTAAGAGATAAGATCCGGGTTCAGGTAGATGGTCAAATTAAAACAGGCCGTGATGTGGTTATCGGCGCTTTGCTGGGTGCCGAAGAATTCGGGTTCGGCACCATGTCTCTGGTTGCGCTGGGCTGTGTGATGATGCGAAAATGCCATCTTGATGCCTGCCCTGTCGGTGTTGCAACCCAGGATGATGAGCTTCGGAAGCGTTTTAAAGGAAAACCCGAACATTTGGTAAGCTTTATGAATTTTATTGCACAGGATGTCCGTGAGATTATGGCTGAGCTTGGATTTAAAACTTTTAACGAGATGGTTGGCCAAATTAACTTAATCAAGGTTGATCAGGCTGTTGAACATTACAAGGCAAAAGGTCTTGACTTTTCAAACATACTTTACATGCCGGATGTAAACAACAGCGAAGCCCTGTATGCCTCTTCAAAACCAAAGCATGATTTCTCAAATACTCTGGACTTTGATCTGATCAGGCAGGCAGAGCCTTCACTTGAGAAGATGAAAAAAGTTAAGATTGAAATGCCAATAAAGAACCGAAATCGGACCGTAGGCACCATGCTCAGTTATGAAATTTCCACACGCTTTGGTTCCAAAGGTCTGCCGGATAATACCATCACCTGTTCGTTTAAGGGTTCAGCCGGTCAGAGTTTCGGCGCATTTCTAGCAAGGGGAATTACCTTTAATCTTGAAGGTGATGCAAATGATTATGTGGGCAAGGGCCTGTCCGGAGGCAGAATAATTCTGACCCCTCCAAAAGAGTCGACCTTCAGGCCTCAAAATAATATCATCACCGGAAATGTCAACCTGTTCGGCGCGACCAGTGGAGAGATGTTCATCCGTGGAAAAGCCGGCGAGCGTTTCTGTGTCAGAAACAGCGGTGCATACGCAGTGGTTGAAGGTGTCGGTGATCACGCCTGTGAATACATGACCGGCGGTCGAGTGGTCATACTCGGCAATACTGGGGTTAATTTTGCGGCAGGAATGAGTGGCGGAATCGCCTATGTACTTGACACAGATCAGCTGTTTGATACCCGGTGCAACCTTGAAATGGTAGAACTATCACCGGTGATTTATGAAGAAGAATCCAAATTCTTATATAACATGATTAAAAGTCACGTGGAACTGACTCAAAGCGCTTATGCAGCAGAAATACTCCATGACTGGGATGAAATGCTGCCGCAGTTTGTTAAGGTCCTTCCGATTGATTACAAAAAAGCACTTGAACGATTAAAAGATTTCCAGTCTAAGGAAACTGAGCTGGTAACTGTGACTGAGGAGATATATTAAAAATGGGCAAGCTGAAAGGATTTCTAGAACACAACCGGGTAGCCCCGTCATACAGACCCGTTGTGGAGCGTTTAAATGATTTCAATGATGTCTGTGAAAAATTATCAGAAAGTGAAATCTGCAACCAGGCATCTCGCTGCATGGACTGTGGTATTCCTTTCTGTCACTTAATGGGCTGTCCGTTAAGCAATCTGATACCGGAATGGAACGATTATGTTTTCCGGGAACAATGGTATGATGCGTTAAAACGGCTTGAAAGCACCAATAATTTTCCTGAAATCACGGGCCGGATCTGTCCGGCGCCATGTGAAGCCACCTGTACCCTTTCCATTAATGACAGTCCGGTAACCATACGTCAGAACGAACTGACAATCATTGAAAACGCTTTTTCTCGAGGGACCGTAAAACCAAGGATATCGGAATACAAAACAGATAAACGTATAGCAATCATCGGATCCGGACCGGCAGGACTGGCTGCAGCCCAACAGCTTTCCAGACTGGGCCATTCTGTTGTCATTCTTGAAAAAGACAAAAAACCTGGCGGCATCCTCAGGTATGGTATCCCCAATTTTAAACTTGAGAAATGGGTTATTGAACGTCGTCTCGACCAGATGAAACAGGAAGGCGTGATCTTTGAGACCGATGTAAATGTGGGAGTGGACATATCAGCCCATTACCTGAAAAAATATTTTGACGCAGTTGTCCTGACTTGCGGAGCTGAGAAACCCCGAGATCTGGCTGTACCGGGCAGAGATCTGGGTGGCATTCATTTTGCGATGAATTATTTGTCCAATACAAACATGTATTTATCAGCAGACATACCTCTTGACACTATCCTGACCGCACGGAACAAAAATGTTCTGGTGATCGGCGGCGGCGATACAGGTTCTGACTGTGTGGGCACAGCCAATCGACAGGGCGCAAATAAAGTTTACCAGTTTGAGATCATGCCGAAACCTCTGAAATGGAACGAATCATGGAACCCGCAATGGCCGGAATGGCCGAATATATTACGAACATCCAGTTCACATGAAGAGGGCTGTGAACGCAAATGGTTAGTCATGACCAAAGCGTTTGCAGGCAAAGACGGCAAAGTTAACAGAGCCGACTGTATTGAAGTGGAATGGAAAACAAAAAACAACAAAACAGTTCCTGTAGAGAAAAAAGGAACAGAATTTAATATTAATGTAGACATGGTCCTTCTGGCCATGGGCTTTACCGGCATCAAAGAAAATAAACTCTTTGATGACCTGAATATTGAGATGACAGAACAAAATACATTTAAAATTGGCAGGGATTACATGACAACAGAACCCGGCGTGTTTGCTGCAGGGGATGCGGTCATCGGTCCTTCTCTTGTGGTCAGTGCAATTCACCAGGGCCGTGAAGCAGCCGCTAATGTTCACCGATGCTTATTAAAAAAGATCCGTAAATAAAAAATGTAACAATATCAATCAATTTAAAAAATAAATCAATTTATTATTTCGTTCTAAGAATAACCCATAATAAAGGAAATTATCATGGAAGCAAACGCAATTACAAAATGTTATGCCGAAAATGTTTTTACAATTAAAACCATGCGGGCTTTTCTATCTAAAAAGGCATACAAAGCACTCATGGAAACCATTACCGACCGATCAACAATTGATCCTGAAATTGCAGATGAAGTTGCAGATGCAATGAAAACATGGGCTCTTTCAAGGGGTGCGACACACTTTACCCACTGGTTTCAGCCCTTAACCGGTGCAACAGCAGAAAAACATGACTCGTTTATAGAACCAGACCGTGAAGGCGAATGCATGATGGTTTTTTCGGGAAAAGAACTTATTCAGGGTGAACCCGATGCCTCCAGTTTTCCATCCGGCGGCTTAAGAGCAACATTTGAAGCCCGCGGCTATACCGCATGGGACCCGACTAGCCCGGCTTTTATTAAAGAAGGAAAAAAAGGGGCTACCCTGTGTATTCCCACCGTATTTTGTGCTTACAACGGTGAAGCACTGGATGAAAAAACACCGCTTTTAAAATCAATGGATGTCCTGTCGGAACAGATCTGCAGGCTGGCAAAACTCTTCGGTATAAAAACCAAAGGCAAACGCGCATACCCCACTATGGGTGCGGAACAAGAGTATTTTCTGGTCGACAAAGAGTTCTATGACTCCCGAAGAGATCTGCTTCAGACCGGCCGGACGCTGTTTGGAACTCAGCCGTCCAAACATCAGCAAATGGATGATCACTATTTCGGCGCGATCAAGCCGAGAGTCATGGCATTCATGGAAGACCTTGACCGGAATCTGTGGAAACTGGGTATTCCGGCCAAAACCCGTCACAATGAGGTATGTCCGGCACAGTTTGAAATTGCACCGATTTTTGAAGAGCTAAACCTTGGGATTGATCACAATATGCTGACCATGGAGATTCTCAGAAACACGGCTGAACAGCATTATTTTGCCTGCCTCCTTCATGAAAAACCCTATGCCGGCGTTAATGGATCCGGTAAACACAATAACTGGTCTGTGGTTGGACCTGACGGCAGAAACTGGCTGACGCCGGGTGACAATCCCCATGAAAATGCTGAATTTCTCACCATGATCTGCGCTCTGATCATGGCAATTGATAAACATGCGGCCTTGCTTCGTGCTACGGTTGCCTCTGCGGGAAATGACCACCGGCTGGGCGCAAACGAAGCGCCACCGGCCATTATCTCGATCTTCCTGGGAGAACAGCTTTACGATGTCATTGAACAGCTTGAAAAAGGAAAAGCCACCTCATCAAAAAAAGGCGGAGTCATACAGATCGGTGTAACCTCATTACCGCATCTTCCGAGGGATGCCACAGACCGAAACAGGACATCACCTTTTGCTTTTACCGGCAACAAATTTGAATTCAGAGCAGTCGGATCAAGTCATAACTGTTCACAGGCAAATACAGTCCTGAATACAATTGTTGCGGAGGCCCTGGATGAGATCTGTACAAAGATCGAAGCTGGTGTAAAAAAAGGCGAACAGTTCAATGATGTACTTCAGGTCATACTGCAGGATATCGTGAAGAATCACAAACGGATCCTGTTTAACGGTGATAACTATACAGATGACTGGAAAAAAGAAGCCAAAAAAAGAGGCCTGCCGAATCTGGTCACTACACCCGAAGCTTTAGAAGCATACCAGACAAAAGAGACGGCTAAACTTTTTGAAAAATACGGAATCCTTTCCGAAAGAGAATTGAATTCCCGTTATAAAACCTATTTAGAAAAATATGAGGCAGAAATTGTTATTGAAGCAATCTGCGCCAGAAAGATTGCAAAGAACCTGGTTATCCCGGCGGTCATCCGCTACCAGGCCGAGTTGGCGAATTCCATCAGCACTACAAAATCCGTACTTGGAAAAGTCAATCAGACCGAAACTAAAAAACTGTTGACAGAAATATCAAAAGAGACCGAAACGGTTTTAAAAACCATAACAGAACTTGAAAGGATTACCGAATCCAGTAAGCCGGACAAGATCATTGCGGTTCAGAATAAACTCAGAACAGCTGTCGATTCCCTGGAGTCCCGTATGGACAGAAATACCTGGCCGCTGCCCAGCTATACAGAAATGATGTTTGTAATGTAAAAACCACTATCTTTTGACAAGATTTTAAATAAATTATAATGATAAATTTACATAAATAATCACTATATAAAGATAAAATCAAAACATCATGAGTTTTTAATATTAAAAATAAGCTGAATCAGAAACTTAAACGGATATGTAATACAAAATGATAAATAAGAACAGATCCAAAATAACTCTTTTTTATTGTATCAATACACATTTGGATGAAGACTCCTTTACTGCAGACAGCGAAAAAGAATGTGAGTTAAAATTCATCAAGCTTGCATGCTCCAGCATGGTAAAAGATGTTTTTCTTTTACGTGCTTTTGAAGCAGGTGCAGATGCAGCAGTTGTTCTGGTCTGCCCTGAAGGAGCATGCCGTCACATAGAAGGTAATGTAAGAGCCAAAAAAAGGCTAGCGTGGGTCAAAAATTTACTTGATGAAATAAGCCTTGATGGAAAAAGACTTTCAATTCACAACATCGCTACGGGAGACAACGCTGCAATAGCCAGAATAATCCGGGAAACACTATCCGATCTGGACGATTTAGGTCCTAATCCGGCCTTTTCAGCTCCCAATAAAGCCGTTGCCTGACTTGATACAATAATCTATGTACCATTATATGAAGAATTATAATAAACAGCAGGTATGAAACACCCGAAAGTGTTTTATACCCAAAGCCTATATAATCTTATAACCCATTAAATTTTAACGCTGTACTCATTATAAATTTTACAGGAGTTAGCAATGATTGTCGGTGAACAAAAAAAAATTTCAGAAATTAAAGAATTAGTCGTACCCTACAAAAAGATTCTAATACTCGGCTGCGGTACCTGCGTTAAGACCTGTTTCGCAGGAGGTGAGGACGAGGTTGCAACCCTTGCATCCGCTTTACGCCTGACTTTTAAAAAAGACGGTAAAGATATTGATGTTACTGAATTTACCATAGAACGACAATGTGAGGACGAGTTCATACAGGAGGCCGCTGAAAGAATCTCCGATGCAGACGCTGTACTTTCCCTAGCCTGCGGTGCAGGTGTCCAGGCCATTGCAAAACGTTTTGAGAGATCACCCGTACTGCCGGGAGTCAATACCACATTTATTGGGATCCAGGAACAACATGGCCTTTTCACAGAAGAATGTATGGGATGCGGTGACTGCAAACTGGCAATTTTTGGCGGTGTCTGCCCGGTGACCCGTTGTTCAAAAAAACTACTGAATGGTCCGTGCGGTGGCTCACAAGGGGGCATATGTGAAGTCGACCCGGGAACAGCGTGCGCCTGGCAGCTTATCATTGATCGTCTTACTTCTCTCGGACAACTCAAAAACCTCAATAAATACATACCTCCAAAGGACTGGAGGACCAGCAATTCCGGCGGACCTAGAAAACTAGTAAGAGAGGACCATATTATATGAGCACACAAAGCAGACTACAGCAAATCCTGACAAAAGGAGAATTCGCAGTTACCGGTGAATGTGGCCCTCCCCGTGGATCCGACGCAGAAGTAATCACAAAAAAAGCATCTCTCTTAAAAGGGTATGTGGATGCAGTCAATGTAACCGACAATCAGACCGCCATCGTACGGATGTCAAGCATTGCTGCTTCGGCATTACTTATTAAGAACGGTCTTGAACCGATCATGCAAATGGTCACTCGTGACCGTAACCGCATTGCACTGCAATCTGATATTATGGGTGCATACGCTCTGGGCATCAAAAACATGCTCTCCCTTACCGGCGATCACCAGACATTCGGGAGCCAACCCGATGCAATGAATGTTTTTGACATTGATTCCGTAAACCTGATCCGCACTGTACAGGAAATGCGAGACTTG
>JAHEEI010000170.1 GCA_024640785.1 Pseudomonadota bacterium | reverse complement strand
AATGCCGACAATAACCGAAGAAGAAGTAACCCCCATCGAAATTAAAATTGATGAAGAAAAATGCACTGGCTGCGGTGAATGTGTACAAGTATGCCCGGTTCAGCTGCTGCAGCTGAAAATGATTGGTGAAGAAAGAAAAACCAGCGCGCCGGACCAGAGTTTCTGCGTGAAGTGTCATATGTGTGAGTTCCACTGCGGCTATGAAGCTATTAAAGTATATCCGCCTTTTGAGGGACAGCAGCCCACGGACCAGGCAAAAGTTCCGATGCGCCATCGCTAAGTGAAACTAACCCAATAATTAGTGGACATTCAAATGCGTGTAATGCTTATTCAGCCGCCCATGCTTCATCTTGAGATGTATATAGCGCCGAACATTGGTCTGGCCTATATCGCTGCGGTTTTGGAACAGGATGGTATAGACGTGAAAATTATCGATGCGGCAGCAGAGAACCTTAACTATGATGAGGTTATAGAACGAATCCGGCAATTTCAGCCGGACCTTATTGGGGCTGGCGGACAGACCCCAGTCAGCCCCCGGTCAATTATTCTATTTGAACGGACCAAAAAAGAGGTTAGTTCCGATATCGTGACTGTTGCTGGGGGACCGCACTTTACTTTTACGGATCAGGAGTCGCTTGAAAAATGTTCGGACCTGGATGTGGTGGTACGCGGCGAGGGAGAATCAACCACCAGTCATTTATGCGAAGTCATTAAATCTGGCTCATCCTTAAAAATGGTAATGGGGATTACCTGGCGAAGCGAAGAAGGTGAAATCATCCGGAACCCTGACCGTGAGCCCATAGCTGACATTGATTCCCTGCCATTACCTGCCTGGCATCTTTTCCCGGTTGAAAAATATCACTGGGTGGGGAATGCCATTCTGGCCACCACCTCTTCAAGGGGCTGTCCTTATAAATGTCCTTACTGTGTGACCTGGAAAGTTCATAAAGGAGTTCGCAGAAGAGACCCTAAAAAAATTGTCGAAGAAATGGTCTGGGTCAAGGAGAACTTTAACCACGACACCTTTTTCTTTCAGGATGACGCATCGTTTCTGGTGCGTGAACAGATGGAGGGGTTTCTGGATGCGCTGGAGTCGGCAGGAGAAAAACTCTACTGGTATTACGAAACCCGTGAAGATGTTTTCTTAAAGTACCGTGACATGTGGCCGCGCATGCGAAAAAACGGAATGTTTAAAATAGTATTCGGTCTAGAAACCCCGGATCCGGAAATGCGGAAAAGGTGCGGTAAAGAAGGATTTGACGCTAATACGGTTCAGAATATGCTGGATACTCTTGAAAAAGAGTTTGATATCATGGTGTCCATCTATCTGCTGTTCGGCATGCCGGGAGACACTGAGGCAACAATGGACCGTAACCTTGAATATGGCAAGAAGCTTTATCCAAAACATTGTTCCTTTATTGTCGGTTCAATGGCAGTCCCTTTCCCGGGAACGGATATGTATAATGACCTTGAAAAAGAAGGTATGATCGTCAGTCATGACTGGAATGATTACGGCTTTGGCAAATCTGTGATTAAGACCGATATCTCACCTGAAAAGATGAACCAAATCTTTAGCGATTTTTGGGTCGGGACGTATGTGCGTCCGAAAGTTTTTTATAAGCAGCTTAAATTCTTTCTCTCTCGGAACCGCTTCCGACGCGCCATGGCTAAACAGTACGTAAAGATGGCTATTGAAATGATCGGAGATGTCAAAAAAATGAAGAAGGAGAAGAAGGAAGGATTTTAGCTGCTCTTTTTTTCTTTGCAATTCAGTTTTTAAACGGATAAAGTTGTAAAAATAAAGGAGGGTATTCCTTTGACTTTAAAATGTTATGAACATTGCTGCTCTTCCTGTATTGCCTTAGTGAATGTCGGAAAAACAGAAGGTATCATACCTATTCTCCACGGTCCCCAGGCCTGCACCTTTGGCAATCAAATAGGCTCCATGTTCTGTAGACCTTCCCGTCTTTTAACTGTCGGTACAACCCTGCATAAGAGCGAAGTGATCTTTGGCGGAGAGGAGAATCTTAGACAGCAGATTCTTAATGTTTATAACCAGTATAAACCAAAAATCATTTTAGTCATAAGTACATGTGTCCCCCAGCTGACCGGAGAAGACGTAAGCGGGGTACTGACTGAACTTAAAGAGGAACTGCCGGACCTTAAGCTTGCCTACTGCCAAACCGGGTTCAACCATCATTTTGCTACTCCGAGAGGCAGCGATGTGTCCTGGAAAGCGATCGTGGATGTTCTCGACCCCCAGGAAAGAGTCGAGAATTCAGTTGGATTAATGGGAAGAGCGGGCCAGGATGCAGACAGTCTGGGGGTGTTGACTTCGTTTATAAAAGAGGCCGGGATCACCGCTTATGCTTTCCCTGCAGGACATCTGGATGAAATGGCAAAAATCGTTAAAGCCGAATATCTTTGTCCCATTCAGCTCGTTCCTTACCAGACCTGTAAAGCGCTTCAAAAACGATTTGATTCCAAGATCGAATATATCGAAATGCCGGCAGGCGTCCTTGGAACATCCAATTTCCTGCATGGAATAGCTGATCTGACTTCTAGTCAAAAACTTCATGACATCGTGGACAGAGAAGAAAATAGAGTATTACCTCGACTAAAAATAATACAGGATCAGTTTATGCAAGAAAAACCCAAAATCCTGCTGGTTACCGGTCCTTCTAATGAAACTTCAGTAGCCAAGATATTAGCGGAATTCGGTGCTGAAGTTATGGTGGTTCCTTCAATGCGCAATGCGTTTGCTAAAAAGGAACTGCAGCTGTTAAGGGACCAATATAAAGATCGCTTTTTAATCCAAGAAGATGAGTTTGATACGGTATTGCAGCTAGTTGATAAGTTTAATCCGGATGTGGTTTTCTGTGATTTTCAGGCTAGGGTAGAAGTTACACCACGTCTTATTCCGGTTTTGATTAATGAAAACTATTTAAATGAATACGGCTATGATTATGCACTGGATTTTGGCGAGAACTTCTTTGACACGCTTAGAAAACCTGTATTTAAAGAATGGCGGGAGATGATGGACCGATACGCGGGAGATCAAAATGTCTAACCCTATCAAACAGTATCAAAAAGACTTTAAAGAAACATCTAATGCAAAAAAGATGACCATGAAGGAAATTCATAAGCCTTCTTCTTTTGAAGGTGCGGTCTGGTCTGTTGTGGGAATAAAGGATGCGCGGGTTGTCTTTCATTCACCTCCTGGATGTTACATGATGCAGCATATGAACCTGCTTTGCGGAGAGCAGTCCGGAGATATGTACTGTACTCAAATATCTTATGCCAATGTGATGATGGGCACAGAAGAAGCTCTGGAAAAAGTCCTTTTAAAGGTATCTGAAGAAAAACCGAAAGCACTTATCATTGTGACGTCTCCTGTCATTGAGATCACGGGAGATGATGTAGAAGGTATTGCAAAGAAAATCGGTATAGAGAACACTGTCATTATCCGCCCTCCGATCGGGATGTCCCTGTCTGAAGGAAAAGAAAAGACTTTTTTATCCCTCCTTGACCTGATGCGCAAAGAAGAAAAACCCAAGGAGAAAAGTATCAATCTAATCGGACCGACATATGAAACATTTAACTGGCGTGCGGATGTTTTTGAGTTGAAACGTATGCTGGCCTGTATTAACGTAAGCGTGAACGCTGTATTAACTGCACACAGTACTGTTGAAGAGCTTATTCATGCTCCGGATGCTATGCTGAATGTCTGTGTTTATCCCTATGATTTCGGCACTGAAGTGTGCAGGCAGATGCAAAAACGATTTGATATCCCTTATGTTTCAAATCATATTCCAATTGGTTTTCGTGAATCTGCAGCCTGGCTGGATGAGATCGCTAAGCGTCTCGAGGTTGATGCTGGAACATATCTATCGGAAGAAATTAAGAGCGGACTTGAATTTTCAAGCGGACTTCTTGTTTCAAATACCCTGTTTGAGTCCAGTGCTGCGATCTGCACGGATAACTGTGATAGCTACAGTGCGGGAATCAGCAGTTTCTTATCCCGTGAGATGGGCATGAAGATATGTATGGCTACAGTCGGAACAGAAAAAGCTGCGGAAAAGGTTAGAAAGGTCTGTGATTCCGTGATGGTTAATCCCCCGATGGATGAAAAGAAAGAGATGTTTCTGGACAAGGCACCCACCATCATCCTTGGCAACTATTATGACCTGAAACTCTCAACCGACCTTGGTTTTAAAAACTTCTTAATGGCCGATATCCCCCATATTGGTTACGTCTTTTCTGAGAACCGACCCTTCATGGGTTTCATGGGTGCCAAAAACCTTGTTGAGACCATTACAAATGAAATATACATGAAAATTTTTATCGAAACCAAGGGCGAGATGGAAGGTGCCATATCCATCGGTGAGGTGGAGTGGGAACTGGCTGCAGAGCGTGCCCTAAACCGGATCGCAGAAATGCTGCCCCATTTTGTGCGCTCCATTGCTATCAAAAAGATCCACCAGGTGGCAGACAATATGGCCATGGATAGAAACTCCAAAGTGACCATGAAGATCCTCCGAGAAGTAACAAATAAATATACCCCCACCCGTTTTAAGGGCAAATACGCCACTCTGTTTGACGATATGGAAGTAACCGCTTCTAAATCACCTGTCTCTGAATCACCCCGCTTTCAGATGGACTGGGATGAGGGTGCCAAAGAGATGCTTGAGATGGTGCCACAGGAATTTCTCGAAAAAGCCGTTTCCGGAACTGAAGCTTTTGCAAAGCAAAACGGACATGACCGAGTTACAACAGTTGTTGTAGATGCCTACCGTAAGGATTTAGGCTTTTAATTAATTCTGAGTTTGAACTTGTTAATGCGATATCAATGTTTACATTGAAAGGAAAATAAGATGGAAGATAATTTGAAAAGATTTGGAGACCAGCATGTGATCATTACCGGCTCCGGCAGCGGTATCGGACGGGGAATAGCGCACCGTTTTTCAAAAGAAGGCGCCAAAGTGGTTGTAGCTGAAATCGATCAGCTTTCCGGTGAATCCTCGGCTAAGGAGATCTGTGATGCAGGCGGAACTGCAATTTATCTCTCGGTTGATGTTTCTTCTGAAGAATCAATCAAAACTCTTGTGAAAAACGCACAGGAAAAGTTCGGCCCTGTTCATGTAGCTGTATCAAATGCCGGTATCTCAGAGACTCAGTCATCCGCTCT
>JAHEEI010000034.1 GCA_024640785.1 Pseudomonadota bacterium | reverse complement strand
CGAGTCCGGTCTTAAACCGAATATCTTTTATTGTCCCTTCCCCCAGTTCTTTTTCAAGTTTTTCTATTATCATGTCCTTTAAAAAATGGAGCTCCTGCATCCATGCCGGGCTCGAAGCATTTACGAACAGGGTTCCTCTTTTTATACTTTCAAGACATGTGTTTTCCGCAATTTTTTTTCCCACAACAGCGGGCCATATTTTATAAATTTTTAGATATTCGCTGTTGTCTCCAAGCCCTGATTGACTGAGAATCGAGGCAAGGGCTTCTTCAACTGAGAATATTTCACTTTTCTTTTTCATATTTTTAATCCTTTATTATCTATAAAATTTATCACACCTCATTTATAGTTGCAAAAAATCTTTTTAATATATATATTTAACCCCCATGGAAACCTAATAATCAAAAAACTTTACAAATGCCCCTCAAAAAAACTCAAAAAAGAGAACATTGGGCCTCTAAATTCGGATTTGTTCTTGCCGCCACCGGTTCAGCTGTGGGACTCGGCAATATGTGGCGCTTTCCCTACAAGGCCGGAGAATTCGGCGGCGGGGCTTTTGTGCTTGTTTATTTGATTGCGGTGATTGCCATGGGAATCCCGGTTTTGATCGCCGAATTCATTATCGGCAGAAGCACCCAGAAAAACCCGGTGGGTGCTTTCAGAGCCTTACGTAATAATAAGTTCTGGCCGCTTGTGGGATGGTTGGGAGTGCTGACAGGATTTGTTATTCTTTCCTACTACTGTGTGGTCGGGGGATGGATATTAAAATATATATTCTCATCTCTTACCGGCACTTTTCAAACAGGTGCTGCTGGCGTTCGATTTGAAAGTTTTCTTGCCAGTCCGGCTGAAATGGTCTTCTGGCACGGAATATTCATGGGCTTTACTATCTTTATTGTCAGAGGAGGCATCAGTTCGGGCATAGAAAAATGGAGTAAGATCCTGATGCCCGCTTTTATCATTTTACTGCTTATCCTGATGATCAATTCTCTTTTTTCTCCGGGCGCAGAAAAAGGGATTAGCTTTCTATTAAAACCTGATTTTTCAAAGCTAACCCGAGAAGGGATTCTTGAAGCTCTGGGAAGCGCCTTCTTTTCCTTAAGCCTGGGTATGGGCGCCATGCTGACTTACGGCAGCTATCTTGACAAAGACACCAATATCTCTGTTTCATCTCTTGAGATTGCTTTTCTGGACACCTTCTGCGCCATTATTGCAGGGCTGATGATATTTCCCATTGTGTTTACCTACAACGTAGATCCAAAAGTTGGTCCCGGAATGTTTTTTATAACTTTGCCCGAGGTTTTTGCCAGTATGCCGACAGGACAGCTGATTGGATTTACTTTTTTTGTACTTGTTGCATTTGCAGCCATTACCTCTGCCATCTCCCTGTTGGAAGTGGTCGTCTCATTTGTTATGGATGAGTTCGGATGGACAAGGAAAAAAGCAGATTATTTACTTGGTTTTGTAATCTTCGTGGCCGGAATTCCCTCTGCGCTTTCGTTTAATCTCTGGAGCGGATTTACTGCCTGGGGAGGAAAGAACATATTTGATATTCTTGACAGCCTGGCATCAAACTACATGCTTCCAATCGGTGGTTTTTTTATCGCAATCTTTGCCGGGTGGATTTTGACCCATGGAGAAAAAGAGGCTGAAATAAAAAAGGTGGAAAATGCTTTTCACTTTTATGACATCTGGCATGTACTGATACAGTATGTCACCCCGGTCGCGCTTCTAATCGTTCTGCTTTACACAACCGGGGCTTTAAGTTTTTTTTAAATAACTTTGCTCTCCCAGGACAGTTCCGGGCTCAAGCTTATGTCCTTTAACAAAGTCTTCAGCCGCCATTATTTTTTTGCCTTCAAGCTGAATCTCTATTAAAAACAGAGTCCCTTTTCCAGTAGAAACTTCTATCCCTTCTCCTGACACAGAAAGAATTTGTCCGGCAACAGATTCCTTTTTTGTATTCAACCTTTTTGCTTTATGAATTTTCAGGATCTTTTTGTTTAAATAGGTGAAACATCCCGGCCAGGGAGTCATGCCTCGGATCTGGTTAAAAATTGTTTCCGCTGAAAGGTTCCAGTTTATTTGGCCATCCCCTTTTCTAAACAGCTGTGCATAAGTCGCTTTTTGATTGTCCTGTGGAACTGGGTTCCAACCGCCCGATTCAAGCATATCAATTGCCTTACCGAGAAGAGCTGCTCCGAAAACTGAAAGTCTATCATGGAGCATAGAAGCAGTTTCTTCAGGGCCTATTACAACTTTTTCCTGGAGAATTATATCTCCAGTATCCATACCCTCATTAACAAGCATAATAGTCACTCCGGTCTCTTTTTCCCCATCAATAATAGCTTGATTAATCGGTGCTGCGCCCCGGTAAAAAGGAAGGTAGGAAGCGTGAACATTTATAAAACCATTTTTGGGTATTTCAAGCAGATTCTTTGGAAACATCTGTCCATAAGCCGCAACTACTGCAAGATCGGGAGAAAGCTTCTGAAACTGATCAATAAACTTTGGGGTCCTTATTTTTTCGGGCTGCAATATCTCAATATCATGTTTTAAGGCAAGCTCCTTTACGGGAGAAAACTTCAGTTTCTGACCTCTTCCAACAGGTCTGTCCGGCTGGGTAACCACGCATAACACTTCTTCTTTTCGGTCAATAAACAGTTGCAGAGAAGGAACAGCAAATTCCGGTGTGCCGAAAAATACAATTTTTTGTTTTTCCATACAAAATTCCTGATGCTTTTAAAAAGTTTAGATTAGCACATTTAAAGATTTATGAAAAAAGAAAAGGGAAAGAGGAGGGCGGCAGGAGAAAGAAGTCAGAGGAGGGGGGGCAAGGCTTCTTCCTCCTGCCTGAAAAAAAGCCTTTCGGCTTTAAAAACTGGCAGTTACCGGCTGTAACAGCAAGCGGTTTTTCTGTTTCTGTAAAATATATTTTTAGAATGAAGTTCGAATTGCTCAAGCTTGACCTGCTGATACTGTCTCCGTCTTTTCTCAACAAGATTTTTCAGCTCATTAATTTTCCACCGCAGTTTTTTTATATTACGGTTTAGATCAAGTCGGTGGTTTATCAGCTTGTTCATCTCACTAATTGGTCGGCACACTTTCTTCTTTTCTTTAGTCATTAATAGTGTATTTTCCAGAACTTCAAAACCATTGGCACATTTTTTGAACAGGTTTGCTAAAATAATTTTTTTGGTTGTACTGATTTTGAGTTAAACTGTTTAGGCTGCACAAAAAAACTTTTAAAATGATGCCGTTGCTTTCATAAGTTGTTCCTCTTAGAACAGTTGTTAACTCTTGTCTCTGATTACAAAGCATAACTGATTACCAAAGAAATTCAATTCAAAGAACTGTAAAACTAAAAGCCTTTTGATTTGCATAAATTTTACTTTAAAAACAGCAATAATTGTTTATAATTGTTATCATATAAAATTATTTTATGCACTAATTTAAACGGAGAAAATTAAATGACAAAGCCCAAGATGAAAATTCTTATTGTTGAGGATGACCCTGCAATACTTAACGGGCTTCTTGATGTACTTGTTTTTAACGGTTACCTTCCCGAAGGGATTGAAGACGGCGGAGAAGGTTTAAAAAAAGCCCTTGAGAAAAAGTATGATCTCGTCATCCTTGACCTAATGCTTCCTACTCTGGACGGAATATCCATATGTAAAAAAGTCCGCCAGGAAAAACCCAGCCTGCCGATCATCGTCCTGACCGCTAAAGGGTCTGAAGATGATATTATAACCGGTTTTAAAGCAGGAGCAGATGACTATATAAGCAAACCTTTTTCCTTAAGAGAATTGATGGTGCGTATTGAAGCTGTACTTAGGCGATCCGGAAAAAGCCCGGGAGATGAAGAAATAGATATCCTGGGCATTCATTTTGACGGTAAAAACCTTACAGCCTCAAAGGATGAAACTTCAGTGGAGCTTACCCGGCGCGAAATGGATATTATTTCACATCTTCACCGCAACAAAGACCGTATTGTATCCAAAAAAGAACTGTTAAAAGATGTTTGGGACTATTCTGACGCAGACATTGAAACAAGAACCGTTGATATCCATATTCTGAAACTGCGAAAAAAGATTGTCTCACTCATTGGTGACATTCCAGCTATACAAACAATAAGAGGCGAAGGATACAGACTGGAGCCTGAAAATTGAAAAAGCTGAAAATCCTTATTTTTATATTTTGTATAGCTGTATCAGCACCTTTTACCTATTTTGCGCTGCAGGCACACAAGAATCTTGAAAAAGAGGAAAGAGCGGAACTGCAGTATTTTGCTGATAAGCTCTTTGATGAAATGGAAGAAGAGTTGACTTCTCTAATAACTAGAGAAGAAGGCCGAGCTATAGATGCATATAATTTTAATAATCAGATGTTTCATTTTAGTGATAATCTTTCATATATCCTGGGGTATCTTCAGAATAATCCTGACGGCTCTTTTCAAACTCCTGCAGTAAGAATTAAAAGTGATTCTCTCGCCTTTCGGAGAGAACAGATGGATGAATTGACGAAAATAAATGATGCTTTTAACAAAAAACGTTCTTTCCTTGACGAACCTAAAAGGAAAAATCCTTCTCAAATCCTTGTAACCAATAAAAAAGCAAGAGTTTCTTTCGAGGGAAAATATCTGCGCCGTTCTTCTGCAAAGAAAAAAAGAGTATCTCCGCAGCACAAAAGAGTAGAGTATGTAAGCATTGAGCAGCTTATGAGTATTGTCCAGCCTGATCATAAAGAGCTGCTTGAGATGGAAAGGCAGGCAAGAATAGGGGGGCCCGCCATAAGCATTTTTAATAATTATATAACCAAAAAACTTTCGGAACTTAACAATTTAAGAATGCAAACTTATGCAAGTATTTATGAACGGGACACTTCAAAGGACAGCTGGTCTGAATTTTCCGGTGATAATGACAAGATGCAGGTTGAAGTTGATCCGATGAGGGCAGTTTTTGTGGATGACAAACATGTTTTTATCTTTAGGAGAATAATCCTCAACAATCAGATCTATCGTCAGGGTGCTGTGGTGAAAGTCCAAAAGTTTCTTGAGCATTTGATAAACACCTATTTTAAAGAACAGCCCATGTCTGAGTTTACAAACCTCACTTTAAGTGTCAGAGATGAGGGTAAAAACATTTCAACGCTTCGGGCTGGGGTAGCACCATCATCAACCGGTTTTGTTTTAAGCCGTTCTTTTCCACGGCCCTTTTCATTTCTTACCGCAAGAATATCCTGCAATGAAATACCCGGGTCTTCAGGTAGAAGAACACTTAATATTATGCTATTTGTTGTTGCAGCAATAATCCTAATGGGGACGTTTGCTATTTACAAAAGCACCCAGGCTGTGGTAGATCTTTCCGAGCGCCGATCGGGCTTTGTCTCTTCTGTTACCCATGAACTTAAAACTCCATTAAGTAATATCAGGATGTACATTGAAATGCTTGAACAGGGGATAGCTTCCTCTCCCGAACGGGAACAGGAGTACTATCGTATCCTTGGTTCAGAAAGCTCACGTCTATCCAGACTAATCAATAACGTTTTAGAATTTTCAAAGCTCGAAAAAAAACAGCTCTCCTTAAACATGCAACCCGGTACTTTTGAAGAAGTAATTAAGGAATTTACTGATATCCTTAATGAAAAACTAAAGCTGGAAGGTTTCAGCCTCAAAATCGAAAAGGAAGATTTAAAACCTTTTAAATATGACCGTGAAGCCATGATCCAAATACTTATTAATCTCGTTGAAAACAGCATTAAATTCGGGAAAACATCTGACAAAAAGAGGATCACTCTCTCCATTAAAAATGAAAAGAAGTATGTAAAAATAAGCATCTCCGACACAGGTCCTGGAATCCCAGCACATGCACTGAAAAAGATTTTTGATGACTTCTACAGAGTTGACAATAGCCTTACCCGAAAAACCGGGGGAACAGGTATCGGGCTGGCCCTGGTTAAAAATTTTGTTGTGGAAATGGGAGGATCTGTTTCTGCCTCAAACAATAACGGTCCGGGCTGTACCATTACTCTTCTTCTTCCCGCAGCATAACTTCTTTAAGCTCTTAGAAATATATTAAAAAGTTTATTCCTTTCTCCTGTTTTTTACATTATATTAATAACATACCTTAAACAACTTTAAGGATTTCTATAAGATGCTTACTGACAGTCTTCGGGAGTATATTCAAAACTTAAAAAAAAGCTCCGACCTTCTGAGTTCCCTCATTGAAAGCGGCAGTTGCGGCCTGGCTCTAATTTCCTCAGATTTTCATGTAATAGAAGTAAATTCAAAGATGCTAGAGTGGTTTCCAAAAACACAGGTCTCATCCTTTCCCTTATGTCACCATTCTTTTTATTTTCAAACCGATTTACCCTGCGAAAATTGTCCGGCAATTAAAAGCCTCCAGGACGGAAAAAGACATTCCGTAATTTTAGAGCAAAAAATTGAAGACAATATCATTACTCTAAAAGTCTCCTGCACACCTATAAAAGGCCCTGACCAAACAGTATGGGGAATTCTCGAACTTGTTGAAAATATCACAGAAAAAATCCTGAAGGAAAAGGAATTATCTTCACTTGAAGCGCATCATAAACAAATAATAGAGGAAGCAAGTGATGCCATAATATCTTTTGATATTGATGGAAAAATTATTCAATTCAACCAAAAAGCTCAAGAGCTTTTTGGTTATTCCCTTCAAGAAGCAAAAAATATGTCCATATTTTCCTTGATGCCTGAGGAAACCCTCGAACAGCAAAAAAAAATAATAAAGGAGATCTTTTCAAATAATAATTTAGTGACAAGCAAATTTGTTGAGGGAATGTGTCTAAAAAAAGATGGTACAAGGGTTACCATAGAAGCAACTTTTTCATATCAGAATACAAAAAGCATACAGGCCATAACAGCTATTCTTCGCGACATTACGGCAAGAAAATATTATGAGGAAAAGCTGAAGACATATGCAGAAGAATTGGAAAGAAAGGTTGAAGAAAGGACAAGTCAGCTACTTCAATCAGAAAGACGCTACCGAACACTCTTGGGTACTGCAAATGATTCCATAATCTCAACAGACAAGGGCGGTCGTATCATCTATATTAACCATAAGGCTCAAGCGCTTTTTGAATACAGTAAAACAGCTATCCTAGGAAAAAACCTTACTGAAATTATGCCTGAGGAAATCTGGGAGACCGCTTTGCAAGAACTTGAAAAGAAAGCTTTCACTTCACCGGGGAAGAGGATCGAATCTTTCGGTATAAAAAAATCAGGAAAAACTTTTCCTGTTGAAATAACGGTTTCATTCTTTGAATGGGATGGAGAGTATAATATTACTTTCATAGCCCGGGATATCACTTTAAGAAAAAGCCTGGAAATAGAGCTCCAGAAATACACTGCAACCCTGGAGGAAAAGGTAAAGGAAAGAACTTATGAACTCACTGCTTCTCAGCAGTCTCTTAAAGAAAAAATATCAGAGCTTTCCATATTAAACGAGATAAGTGAAGTCCTTGCCAGCACAACTGATTTAAAGGTTGTATTAAACGTAATTCTGGCCGGAGCAACCTCCCACCACGGCCTTGGATTTAATCGCGCATTTCTTTTTCTGCTGGATACTAACCGCACGTTTCTTGAAGGAAGAGTTGCCATCGGACCGGCAAATGAAAAAGAAGCTCAGAGAATATGGGGAGAAATACTGGGTAAAAACCTTACCTTAAGAAAGACCATTCAATCTTATACTAATATTGAAAAAAATACAGACACTCACGTAAACGATATTGCTAAAAGCATAAAAATCCCTCTAAAAGATGATAATAATATTCTTATTAAAGCTATCAAATCCAAGGAATCATATAACATAACAGATGCTGCCAACAATCCCTATGTGCCTAAAGAATTTTTAAACAAACTGAACTGTAATCAATTTGCCATTACTCCTCTGATTGCCGAAGACCTCGTGCTGGGTGTGCTTTTGGCAGATAATGCAATTACAAAAAAACCCATTAATGATCGTGACATCGATACGCTTCGGGCTTTTGCCATAAACGCGAGTCTTGCCATAGAAAAATCAGAACTTTATAAAAAAAACGAGAAAAAGGTTCTGGAGCTTGACATAGCATACAGAGAATTAAAGGAAAACAGGGACCGGTTAATTCGTGCTGAAAAACTTGCTGCAGTGGGAGAAATGTCAGCAACCGTTGCACATGGAATTCGAAACCCGCTGGTGGCCATCGGCGGATTTGCCAGAAGACTCTTTAAAAATTCAGAAAAAGAGGGTAGAAATAGAGAATATCTCCAGATCATTGTTGAGGAGATTGATCGTCTTGAAATTATGCTCTCAGAACTTTTAAGTTTCGTAAGACCCCAAAAGCTCTGTCTGGAAAAAATATCTCTTAATGAAATTATTGAAAAAAGTCTTCAGATATTTGCTTTTGAATTTGAAAAAAGAAACATACTGCTAGAGAAAGACTTCAGTCCAGTTCCCAGTCTTGAAATAGATTCTGGTCAGTTTAACAGGGTTCTTCAAAACATGTTTAATAACGCAATGGATGCCATGCCTGAAGGCGGCAGTTTAAGAATAGTAACCGAAATGAAAGATTCTTTTATCAGGCTCTCCATCTCTGATACCGGTACAGGGATTCCTGAGAAAGATCTGGAAAATGTGTTTCATCCCTTTTTCACAAGTAAACCAACAGGTACGGGACTTGGCCTTGCTGTATGCAACCAGATAATATCCATACACAACGGTCATATCAGCCTGATAAAAAATGAAGATCAGGGGATGACCTTTATTATCCACCTACCGCCAATTAGTAGGGATAAGAACACATAAATACTTAGAAAAGCCCTTCTAATCCTTGATGCCTATCTTTAAATCTCTTATTTCTGTTTTTCAGCAGTGAGTAAGAAAGACACTTTTGACATATGCAACAGTTGGCTGCCGTAATCGCCAAAACATAAGGCGTTTCGCTTTATTTTTTTTTACAATTACCCCATAAATCTGGAGTTGCATCAATTACCTCATCCTGACTCCAGCCCCACTTTCCCAGCCAGAACCGAATCCCTGATATGCCGCTGATATCCGGTTTGTGTTTTTCAACAAGGTTCTTTACTGAAAGCACATAACGACCTGTCCTGCTGCGATATATATATTCGAACAACGAATAAGCTCGAACAAAAAAAAGGTCACTGCGCAGCAGCCTAACCATATCGCATGCCAGATGAAAAAGACATCCCGCCAAAACATAATTAAACACTGGAAAAAAGCTTGCCAGACAAAAGATCAGACCAAGAAACTCTACGGTATGAAACATGTTAAACACAAGAAACCTTTTATCCAGATTATTCTCAATCAGTTTGCAACAGGAAAAAACACCCCGAACATCAAGGCTACGGGTCTGACGTATGTACTCAATCACATGATCAAGATCAATAAATATAGCGGCTAGTCCGAACGGCACGACTTTTTCACCAATAAATGGATATAAAACCGCACTAGCAGCAATACTCTGAACTGTATGAACACCCAAACTACTCATTTTTATATTTCTGCCTCCTGCGGTCTGTTCGGTTTTTTTTGTTTATTATAAATCAAAACCTTCATTTTTTACAGTAAAATACATGAACTGTTCAAAAACATATCAGATATGTCAGGAATTTAAAATTACTGTCAAAAAAGGGGGGGGCAGCTATGTACGTTATAATAAAATCTTCTCTTTTAAATCATCGTTGCGCAATAGTCCTTAATCTTAAGCGCTTTAAATACCTTATTCTGTGTGTTGCTTTAGCGAACAAATGTGAAGTTCTTTTTTCTGTTTTTCATCGATGGGTGAAGGGGCTCCGGACATCAGGCAGGACGCTTTTGCGGTTTTAGGGAACGCAATGATATCCCTTATTGACGCTGCCCCTGTCATCAGCATTACAAGCCGGTCAAGTCCAAGGGCAAGTCCTCCGTGGGGCGGAGCGCCAAAACGAAGAGCCTCAAGCAGAAAACCAAACTTCGCATCAGCCTCTTGTTTTCCTATTCCCAAAAGATCGAATATCTTTGCCTGAAGGTCCTGAAGGTGAATACGGATACTGCCACCGCCGATCTCCGTTCCATTTAAAACAAGATCATATGCCCTAGCGCTTACTTTTCCGGGGTCCTTATCCAGATAAGCCGTATCTTGTGTTATTGGGGAGGTAAATGGATGATGTACGGCGACCCATCTCTTTTCCTCTTCACAATATTCAAGCAGAGGAAATTTGTTTATCCAGACAAACTTGAATTTTTGAGAGGGCTTAAGACCAAGCTTTTTAATCAAATGAAGCCGAACATTGCCAAGAGAAGCACAGGCTGTGTTAAAAGACGGGTCTGCAACTATCAATATCAGATCACTGTTCTTCGCACCGGTTATTTTTTCGATCTTTTTCTTTTCCTCATCGCTTAAAAACTTCTTTACCGGCGACTGCCAACCGTCCGGGTTAACCCTTATCCACACCAGACCCCCTGCGCCATATGTCCTGGCAACTTCAGTCAACCCGTCAAGATCCTTTCTGGAAAAAGAAGCGCCCTCCTTTAAAGTAAGCGCTTTTATTGCTCCGCCTTTTTCAAGAGCGTCTGAAAAAACTTTAAATTCAGAACTTTTAAGTGCAGAGGAAAGATCTGTTAACTCCAAGCCAAACCGCGTGTCCGGATTGTCAACCCCAAATCTGTCCATTGATTCTTTATAGCTGAGCCTTGGAAAAGGGGTCTCCACCTCAACAGACAAGACCTCCTTAAACAAAGACTTCATCATCTCTTCAAGAATTATATATATGTCTTCCTCATCAATAAATGAGAGTTCCATGTCTATCTGGGTAAATTCAGGCTGTCTGTCAGCACGAAGGTCTTCGTCCCTGAAACATTTGACGATCTGAAAATACCTATCAAAACCAGACACCATAAGAATCTGTTTGAAAAGCTGCGGCGACTGAGGAAGCGCGTAAAAACTGCCCGGCTCTATTCTGCTGGGAACAACATAATCACGGGCTCCTTCAGGAGTACTTTTGGTTAGAAAGGGTGTCTCAATTTCAATGAAACCGTTTGCCGCTAAAAAATTTCGGGTAGCCTGATAAAGTTTGTGTCTGAGAAGAAAAGCTTTTTGCACTTCCGGCCGTCTAAGTTCTAAAAACCTGTATTTAAGCTTGTTTCCTTCAGAGGTCTCAATCTTTCCAGCTACCTCAAAGGGGGGGGTTTCTGATTCATTAAGGATATAGAGTTCTTCAGCCTCCAGTTCAACCTCACCTGTCGACATGTCCGTGTTAACCATACCCTCGGGACGGTGTAGCACTTTTCCCCGGACTGCGATTACATATTCACTTCTTAAAGCCTTTGCCCTGTCAAGAAATTCATTCGAAACAATTGCGGGAGAAAAAGCAACCTGAAGCAAACCTTCCCTGTCCCTTAAATCAACAAATATCATCCCGCCAAGATCACGCCTGCTGTGAACCCAGCCCAGCACAGTTACTTTTCTGCCCACATCCTGTGCGTTCAGACTTCCGCAGTAATCTGTTCTTTTAAGGTCTATAAAAGGTTCTGCCATTTTTTACTCTCCGGATGTTTTTTCCTGATTAAACTTTGTATTAAAAAAACGGTTTTCAGCCGCGGTCTTTTTTTAAGGAATTTGAGAAGTCAAGGATTTCAGGATTCGAAAGAACCCTCCTAAAACTGTGGTATGGACAAAATACAATTGAAAATTCCAACTGACCCTCTTTGGGTTTTTCTATAGCCTGGCCCAAGCAACAAGAATGGTTGTCAGGAGCCAAGCTTAGTAAGCGGGCTCTTTTGTAGCGCCGAAATCTGAATCAAGGATCTGCACCTTAACCGTGTCGCCGGGATTAACACAGTTCTTGTCTTCGGGCACAACCATCAGACCATTAGCAACTGCCATCGAAGTAAGCATGCCGGACCCCTGTGCGCCGGTTGTTGAAACAGTGTATTGGCCTTCTTCAATGGTTACTACGCACCGAATAAAATGTTTTTTGCCTTTTTTTATTTTTAATTCTTCCTTTGCAATTCCGGTTATCAACGGCCTGAAAAGGTTTTGATCTCCCGTCATCTTTCTGATGGCCGGCCTGACAAACTGCTCAAATGATACCATTGCAGAAACAGGATTTCCCGGGAGACCAAAAGCCGGCTTCCCCTCTATCATCCCGAAAGCAAGCGGCTGCCCCGGTCTCATGGAGACTTTCCAGAACTTCATCTCAAGACCAAGCTCCTGAAGCACGTCTTTTACAAAATCATAGTCTCCAACAGAAACACCTCCGGAAGAAATGATAATATCAGAATGAAGCCCCTCCAGAAATTTCTCTTTTAATACTTCTTTTGTATCACGACCGATTCCAAGATTAACAGGAATTCCCCCGTTTTCTTTCACCAGTGCCAATAAAGAATAGGTATTACTGCTCACTATCTTTCCGTCACTGTTATCGCCGTCAATATCCACAAGCTCATCTCCTGTGGACAGGATCGCAACCCTTGGCCTCTGATAGACACTCACTAGTGCCTTTTTTATTGAAGCCAAACTTCCGATGTGTGCAGGTCTGATACGGATACCTTTTTTAAAAAGAACCTGTCCTTCTGAAATGTCTTCACCGGCTCTTCTGATATTTGTTCCAGACTTAACTTCTTTAAAGACCTCAACATTGCCATTATCTTCACGGGTATCCTCCTGCATCACAACTGTGTCTGCACCTTCAGGAACTGGGGCGCCGGTCATAATGCGTAAAGCCTCTCCTTTTTTTAAAAGATTTTTGCTCCGATAACCGGCAGGCAGCTCTCCGCTTATCTTAAGCTTTGCAGGATTTTGTTCTGATGCCCCTTGAAGGTCTTCAGCCTTGGCTGCGTATCCATCCATTGCAGAATTGTCAAGGGGGGGTACATTAAAAGACGCAATGATATCTTCGGCAAGAACTGACCCAAGCGAATCCTGAAGACTGACCCGTTCCGTACCAAGAATTTTTATGTGGGATAATATTGTATTTAGGGCTTCCTCAACTGAAATCAAAAAAAATTTCTCCTGTCAGTAGGTTAAAAAGCAACCATACCTTATTTGCGATGAGACTTGCTGTCATGCAAAAGCTTCTCCCACAGGATAAGCAGAGGACTAGCAATAAATATAGAGGAGTATGTTCCGACTACCACTCCCACCATAAGGGTAAATGCGAAATCATGAATCACACCGCCTCCGAAAAAGAACAGCGCGACAACAACCAGAAGGGTTGTAAAACTGGTAATGATAGTCCGGCTTAACGTCTGGTTAATACTGATATTTATAACTTTATCAAGTTTTTCTCTGCCCATTCTTCGCCTGTTTTCACGGATCCGGTCAGAAACAATAATAGTATCGTTAACAGAATAACCGACCACTGTCAAAACAGCTGCAATAATCGGCAGGTCAATGGCTTTGTTGGCAAGAGAAAGTGCGCCAAGCGTAATGATTACATCATGGGTCAGCGCAAGGATAGCGCCCACACCAAACTTAAACTCAAACCTCCACCAGATATACACAAGCATTCCCAGCAGAGAACATATCACCGCCATGAATCCCTTTTGTCTTAAATCTGCTCCGACTTTTGGCCCGACCATTTCAACACGCCTTATCTCAAAAGTCTCTGCACCAAAACTTTCATCAAAGATATCCTTAATCTTTTCCGAAAGTCCCTGGAGATCCTCAGCCGTCTTGTTTATACTTATGAGGTACTCATTTTCAGTCTTATCCCCAAAGGGCTGTACCGAAGAACTGGAAAGATCGATCCCGCTTATTATCTCTCTTATTTTTTCGACATCCATCTGTTTTGTGAACTGGACCTGTATTAGCGTTCCACCCGCAAAATCGATTCCGTATTTTGGTCCGCCTTTTACAATCATACTGACAGCACTTATTAAGATAAGAACGACTGACAGTATCCAAGCTAGGCGGGCATTTCCGATAAAATCAAAATTGATATCCTGTTTTATAAACTGCACGCTGTAAGTCCTTTCTAAATACTTATTTTTTTTACGCTTCTTCTCATAAGGAAGTAGTCAAAGATAACCCGGGTCACAAAAATTGCCGTAAAAAGACTTGCGATGATTCCGATACTAAGTGTTACTGCAAATCCTTTAACCGGACCGGTACCGAACTGAAACAGAAAAAGTGCCGCGATAAAAGTCGTTATGTTCGAGTCAAGAATAGTAATCAAAGCTTTTGAGTACCCGCTGTCAATAGCCGCCCGGGCGGTCTTGCCCAGACGAAGTTCCTCTCTTACCCTTTCAAAGATCAGAACATTTGCGTCAATCGCCATACCCACCGTCAGCACCATTCCGGCAATACCCGGGAGGGTAAGCGTGGCCCTGAACGCTGCCAGGGCAGCAAGGATGAAAAAGATGTTAAGCACAAGGGCAAAGTCTGCCACAAGCCCGGAAGCACCATAGTAAATCAGAATAAAAACCAGAACAAGGATACTTCCGATAATTATTGACTTAACCCCCTGCTCAATTGAATCGTGACCCAGAGACGGACCGACCTGCCTTCGCTCTAAGATCTTTACCGGAGCAGGCAGAGAACCGGCCCTAAGCACTATTGCCAGGTCTCGGGCTTCTTCCATTGAAAACCGTCCTGTTATCTGTGCTTGTCCGCCTGAGATCTTGTCCTGAATAGTCGGTGCTGAATAAACATTGTCATCAAGAATAATTGCAAGACGTTTTTTTATGTTCTTTTTTGTTATTCTCTCAAAGATCTTTGCGCCTCTCGAATCAAGTTCAATTGAAACGTATGGCTCGTTAAAACGGGAATCTATCCTTACAGACGCATTAACCAGACGATCCCCGGTTAACAGGGTTCTCTTCTTTAATAAAAACGGTGTTTTTTTAACTTCACTTGTTTTAGGGTCAACCAGACGCTGGTAAAGAAGCTGGCTGTCTGCGGGAATATTTCCCTTCCTTGCTTCATCAAGACTGTTTTCATCGTCAACCAGCTTAAACTCGAGTATAGCGGTTTTGCCTATGAGGTCAATTGCACGGTCAGGATCATCTACCCCTGGAAGTTGGATAAGAATCTTACCCGTTCCCTGCTTAATTATTATAGGTTCGCTAACGCCAAACTCGTCAACCCTGTTCCGGATGGTTTCTATTGCCTGGTCAATTGCAAGCCGGCTTATATATTCTGCTTCCTGCTCATCAATCTCAAATATATATTTTATTATATCATTTTCTTCTACAGGCTTCCCTTTCTGTTTCATCACCTTAAAACGGGCAGAGATGATACTTTCAATCTTATCTTTGGTAGCAGGATCAATGATACCAATCTCTATTTCAGTTGCACTGCTCTTTCCCACATGATCAAAGGGGATACGTTCTTCAAAAAGAATTTCCTCCAAATCTTCGGCGTATCTTTCCAGAGTATTCTCAACAGCCTTTTCAGCTTCCACTTCCAACAGAAGGTGGACGCCGCCCTGCAGATCAAGGCCGAGAGCTATCTTTTCAGCAGGAAGATTATCTTTCCACCAAATCGGTACATTACTAAAAGTGGGAAGAATGTAGACTAGTGCAATAATTATCACAGAACAGATAAGCACTGCTTTCCACTTAAGATTTTTAGTCATGACTGCTCCTTACTTGTTTTTCTCATCTTGTTGTTTATTGATATTGCTAAGTCCGGCAATATTCTTTTTTGTTACTTTTATCCTTATATTTGGTGCAATTTCAACTGTCACCACTGCCTCAGCAACGTTGGTGATTTTCCCGTGTATGCCTCCAGTGGTTACAACCATATCATCTCGCTTCAGACCGTCAAGAAGCTGTTGATGTGATTTTGCCTGTTTTGACTGGGGACGTATAAGAAGAAAATAAAAAACAAACCCGATAAGAGTCATGGTAATGAGAAAAGACATGCCTCCTCCCTGAGCATTTCCACCTGCCTGCTGAGCCATTGCATGTGCCTCTGGAACAAAAGAAAAATTCACGCTAAACCCTCCAAAAAAGTTAGAAAAATAAGTTAGTAACTGTAACACAATTTAAAAAAAAAGAGAAATTTTTTTATAGAATAAGCATTGCATCTCCATAGCTGAAAAACCGGTATTTCCTTTCCACGGCAACCCTGTAAGCACTCATAATAAAATCCTTTCCCGCAAAAGCTGAAACAAGCAAAAGAAGGCTTGACATGGGTAAATGAAAGTTTGTTATCAACGCGTCCATAGATTTAAAGGAATATCCAGGAAAAATATAAAGGTCTGTATACCCTTCACCCGGGCTAATCCTTTTATTATTTCCTGTTATTGTCTCAAGAACCCTGGCAGCAGTTGTCCCGACAGAAATTACTCTTCTTTTTTCCCTGTATGCCCGGTCAATCTTTTCTGCTTCATGTCTTGTAACATTATAATATTCTTTATGTATTTCATGTTTTTCAAGGATGCATTCTCTAATTGGCTGAAAAGTCCCAAGCCCTACATGGAGAGTAACAAAACTCAAATCAGCACCTTTTTGCACTGATTTTTTGATAATCTCATCAGTGAAATGAAAACCCGCGGTAGGAGCAGCAACGGCACCATTAATTGATGCATAAACAGTCTGATATCTCTCTCTGTCCAGACTGTCACTGACATCATTAAGCCTTTCTCTTTTAATATACGGGGGAAGAGGAGTACGCCCCGTCTCTTCAAGTGAAGCTTCAAAACTCCCTTTGTAGTTAAGCTTTACTCGCCACATCCCGTTTCCAAGCTTTTTTAGAAGGTCAGCATTTAAATTGAAGCTAAAATAGATCTTTGATCCTTCTGCTATTTTCCCTCTAGCCTTGAGCAGACACTCCCAGACCTGAGAACTATCTGTTTCATTCTCAACAAAATCAAGAAGGAAAAGCTCTACCCATCCTCCGGTCTTTTTTCTGCCGTAAATCCGCGCTGGGATAACCCTGGTATCATTTGCAACCAAAAGGTCTCCTTTTTTCAAGTAATCAGGAAGACAGTAAAAAAAAGCGTGCTCTATGGTACGGTTTTTTCGGTCCAGCACCATAAGCCGTGACTTGTCCCGCTGCTTTAAGGGCTGTTGTGCTATAAGCTCTTTTGGCAATATATAGTTAAACTCTTTTAAATTCATAAACTGTTATAAATTTAACAATATTTATAAAAATAAAAAACAATTATATCAAAAATGTGGCTAAATATACATTAGATTTAACCAGAGTCAAGGATTCTTTCATGCGAGATAAATTTGAAGTCTTGACTATTGACAGCCTGATGAAATATTATTATCTTATATTTAACAAAACTAAAAAACAGCTGAAAACACCATGAGCTTTGGGAGTCCGGAGTCTGAAAACAGTGTAGAAGACAGTATCGAAACAAGAGAACCTGGTGAGTACAAGGTTATTCTTCATAACGATAACTACACCACCATGGATTTTGTAGTCAAAGTATTAACATCTGTCTTCAACAAATCTCATGAAGAGGCTAACAGGATTATGCTTAATGTCCACAAAAAAGGCATTGGTGTCTGCGGGATATATATCCATGAAATCGCAGAAACTAAAGTCTATATCGTAAACCAGATGGCGATCCACAACAGTTTTCCTTTAAAATGCAGCATGGAAGAACTCTGATATGATCCGCAAAGAACTAGAAATGGCTTTTGCCGAAGCAGTAAAAGAGGCACAGAAACGACAGCATGATATGCTTACGGTGGAGCATATCCTCTATGCATTCTTGAACGACAGCACTGGCAGAGAGATCCTCTGCGGCTGTGGGGCAGACATTGAAGCCCTTAAGGGACAACTTGAAAACTTTTTTGCAGAAAAAATGCAGCGCTTCCCGGAAGACAGCCGACAGGAACTCGTTCAATCCATAGGTGTCCAGAGAATTCTCCATCGCGCATTGCTGCAGGTACAGGCTTCAGAAAAAGAAGAGGTTGACGCTGGTGATATCCTTGCATCAATCTTTGAAGAAGAGGGCTCCTATGCAGTCTATTTTTTAAAATCACAGGGCATAAACAGACTTGATATCCTAAACTATATTTCACATGCCATTTCAAAAACAGATGAAGACCTGTGGAGTGAGAACGAAGAAACAAAACATGCGCCTGTGGAGGAAAGGAAAAATAAGAGGCTTTCAAATCTTGAACACTATGCCATAAACCTTATAGAAAAAGCAAAAGAAGGTAAAATAGACCTCCTCATCGGAAGGCAGATGGAAATCGAAAGAACTCTCCAGGTCTTGACACGCAGAGTAAAAAACAATCCGCTTTATGTGGGTGATGCCGGTGTGGGTAAAACTGCCATAGCGGAAGGGCTTGCCCTTAACATTGCAAACGGAAATGTCCCCAAAGTATTTTTAGACACAGAAATGTACTCGGTTGACATGGGAACCCTTCTTGCCGGAACAAAGTTCAGGGGTGATTTTGAGTCAAGAATAAAATCAATCATCAAAGAGCTTGAACCCAAAAAAGGGGCTATTCTTTTCATTGATGAAATTCACACAATCGTAGGTGCCGGTGCTACCAGCGGAGGATCAATGGATGCCTCAAACATCCTAAAACCTGTGATATCATCAGGGAGTCTGCGGTGTATCGGTTCAACCACTTATGAAGAATATAAAAATCATTTTGAGAAAGACCGTGCGCTTGCAAGAAGATTCCAGAAAATAGAAATCTCTGAGCCCGGCATATCCGAAACCGTTGATATTCTTAAGGGCCTTAAACCCTATTATGAAAAACATCATAGGGTCACCTACACCCCGGCCTCGCTGAGAACTGCTGTGGAACTATCGGAAAAACATATCAATGACAGTTTTCTTCCGGACAAGGCAATTGATGTAATTGATGAAGCAGGCGCTGTCTTTAATCTCAAGGATATCAGCACCACCAGAAAAAATATTACGCCCCATGATATTGAAAAAGTAGTGGCCCGTATGGCAAAAATTCCGACCCGGAGTGTATCTTCTTCAGACAAAGTAACCATACAGAACCTGGAACAAGTCCTCAAAGACAGAGTTTTTGGACAGGATGAGGCTATCCACAGCCTTGCAACCGCGGTTAAAAGGTCCCGCGCAGGACTCGGCATGCCTGACAAACCGACAGGATCTTTTCTTCTAATGGGACCAACCGGAGTAGGAAAGACCGAAACAGCTAAACAGCTCGCGAATGTTCTCGGCATTAACTTTGCCAGGTTTGACATGAGTGAATACATGGAAAAACATACCGTGGCGCGTCTGATCGGGGCTCCCCCGGGTTATGTTGGGTTTGAACAGGCCGGCCTCTTGACAGATGCAGTCAGAAAGCATCCTTATACTGTTCTTTTACTTGACGAAATAGAAAAAGCACATCCAGACATATTCAATATCCTGCTTCAGATAATGGATTATGCGACTTTAACAGACAACAATGGAAAAAAGGCCGACTTCAGACATGTTATCCTGTTAATGACCACAAATGCCGGCGCTCGAGAAATGGCGGCATCAAATATCGGCTTCGGCGGAACAGAAAAGGATTTAAACCTGGGCAAAGGTA
>JAHEEI010000033.1 GCA_024640785.1 Pseudomonadota bacterium | reverse complement strand
CAATATGATTTTAAATTAAAGAAGCCCCCCGATCACCTGGAGGGCTTCTTCACTTCAATCACAAAATCAATATTTATTTCTTCTTTGCAACTTTCTTTTTAGCCGGTGTTTTCTTCTTTGGAGCCGCTTTCTTTACTACTTTTTTCTTAGCCGGTTTCTTTTTTTCGTCAGCTACTGCTTTCTTCAGGGATTCTTCCTGTTTCTTAAGTTTGGCCTGAAGTTTGGTGATCGCCTTCTTGTTTGCTGCAATGTATCCTTTTATCTGTTTTGATGATGCCATTTTGTTATTCCTTTTATTAAGTTAATGGTTAAAAAGTTTTTCGGATGATTGAATGGATACTTTAATAAAATAAATGCGGATTTTATTATTCTTGGATGGTTGTGTACTGAAGGAATTAAGAAACACGCTTAAGCGCTTCGCTTGCTTCTTCTTTTAAGGTTTTAAGTTCATCAATAATTTGTTTTAATTTATGGGGTTTAATTTTACTTACATCCTCTATCTCTAATATGTGTTTTCTTTCAAATACATTTGAGTAAATTGAAATAATTTTCCGGGATATTTGGACCGGCTCGTCTATCCTTTTGTTTTTTACTTTTGAACATAAATACTCGTAACATATTAAAGGCCTGCCGAATTTAAGCCGACAACCCGTTTCAGGCATATGCCATCCAGTATCATCACGGTATTTTGTTACCTCTGGTCCCAAAATAAATCTCAAAAAATCACTCTCAATACTCTCCCTGCATATATCTACATGACAACACGCATTATCGCATTTAGAACACGATTCACCCGTTTGTACGGACGTAATTTTTTGCAGAATTCCCTCAATAGCAACATGGACATCTTTGAGCGCATGAAGATAATTATGGGATTCTTTTTGACTCATATTTTGAATATTCTACTTTAAGAAGCGTTTATGTTAACAAGAATGATATAAAATTATTTTCAAGGAAAGTAAAGTTAAGATTATCGCACGTGCTGTTGACTCTAGGTTCTGTTGAAGGTATTGAAGGTTATGTTATAGTCAAATTAAAACAGCATTAGATACAGAAAAAATATCACATTAAGTAGTTAAGTGTATGATAAATTTTAGAGGAGTTTTCAAGGCTGTTTAAAGTCGGACAGCAAAAAGCCTCATGGTAAATAAAAACTGTCGCATGGGCTTTTAACGTTTTTCGACGAATTTGTCTTACGGAGTCAGTTCGTAATCTTCCAGGATCTTGTAAGCATGACGTGGAACCAGTGTCTTAAGCCGCTGGGGGAAGTTTTGTTTTACATAATAATAATTGCGAATTAGATGTGTGTCAACGGCATAGCGCGCAAATTCTGCGTCCCGCGGCCCAGTACTGTAGAGGTATTCAGCAAAATCATGCCCATCCTCCAGTGACATGCTTTGCCGAACCTCGTCCTCTTCGCCTGGCTGCATTCGCGCAAGGAGTTGCTGGCCATAATACTGTACGGAATCTTTTCGATCGCCGCTGGTCACTTCAGGAAAGGTCTCCATATCATCGGCAATAAGGCTGCACAGCTCTTCGCCTTTTTCAGTCCTGATAAGCACCCATTGATTCATCTTTTCAATATCGAGAGGGGCACCTAGGTATCCAACGGTTATATCAGCAAGGCTGTTCATGTAATCAAAACAGCTGCGGCAACAGGAGGTCAGCACCCCAGCACTGGTAAGCTCCGGTGGCAGGCTGAAGAATGGTACGCGTTCTAAGTCGCCATTTTCATGGTACAGGTGGACCGTAAAATCCTGCATGAACTCATAATGACGTACAGTTTCATGGGAGCGAGAAATCCGGCTAAGAATGTAACGAAAATTCTCGGGTTTAACATTATCGGTACAGGGAATCCCTACAACGTAAATATCAATATTTTTCAGATAGGAATAGCGTTCCTGAAAGGAACGAACGTTATGGATATGACAGGGTGCACCGATCACCAGTAACTTTTTGATTCCGGCCTGATACGCTTTTTCGATCGAAATCAAGGTCTGCGCCAGCACCGGTTTGCTACCGCAGCCTGCTGCAATATCTTCGATCGATCTAGCGAGAACCGGCTCGGGGAAAAAATAATCTTCTTTTCCGCGGTGCAGAGTCAAAACGGCTTCCACCATTTCGGTGGCAAAAGCCTTTTTCGCAAGACTGGTGATGATACCTGTAAACTGAACCCCGGGGGCAGGGTTTTTCATTCGGGCGCAAAAACGGTCTTTGCTGATGCCGAAAACAATTTCATCGGAATCCGTAAGTGAGCGTTCACGTCCGAAAAAGTTTTGCTCATGTTTGCCGAGCCAGCCGGTTGTAAATACACAGCTTTGGATACTTTCTTTTGTTGGCCAGGCACTGCACATGCAAAGACCGCAGGAACTGCAAAGTTCAGGTTTGGTTTCTTTGTCGGAACAGATGGAATGTTTTTTACTCATATATTTCTGCTTGCTTCATATTCTGGCATTAATCAATACTTCAGCTATGAAGCATAAATAATTTTGCCGGTTTTGTCAAATTATACTTTGAGAGGGAGCGTACCGAAGCACTGTCATTCAAGTGCAAACGTGAATCTTAAACTTCTCCTCAGGCGCGATAGGTCATGTTGTTCGTCTCATTTTATATGGGTGTATCATCCTATATGAGTCAGGGGGTATTTACCTATAAAAGCTGGGGGAGAGTTTTTGAAAGTGAAAATTTATCAGGCTGAAAAAGTTAAGAGTACATCAGATATCCTTAACAACTCATAGGTCTCCAAAAGTCAACATAAGCGATAATAACTTTAACTTTTGCTGAGTAAAAAAACATATATTACTTTTAGTTATATGAATAGGAGATATTTTTGATTGATTGACTAGTGGAAGTTTTTTTAAGAAGCTTTAGTCAGATTAACTTAAAACTAGAATATGCTTATTGTAAGGTCAAATTTAGGTTTTTACAAAAAAAGTTATCCTCTATGCTTCTTTGGAGCTTTCTTTTTTAGTTGCCTGTTTTGACAATGATTTATTCTCTTTTTGAACTTTTTTCATCTTCTCCTTAAGCTGCATAATCTCCTGACGAAGTTTGGCTGCATCGGCAGAAAGCCTGTCTTTTATAGCATCATAGTCTGTACATCTGTTTCTTCCGTCTTCCTTACTTGCATAAAGAGCCTGGTCCGCCCGGTCAATAGCGTCCATAACCGAATTCATATGGGTTTCAAATTCTGCAATACCGGCTGAAATTGTTATCCTGTAATTTTGGCCGTTAATAACATAAGGTGTGCTTTCTATTCTTTTCCTTAAACCCTCAACCTTTTTCATGGTTGTTTCTCTGTCATACCCATAAAAGATGCCGGCAAACTCTTCTCCTCCATACCTGTATGAATAAGGCAATTCCTCTTTAATCATATCCGCTGTCTTTTTTAATATCTGGTCTCCGACTGGATGGCCATAAGTATCATTAAGCCTTTTAAATTTATCTATATCTACCATTGTAATGTGAAGTTTTTTATTTCCACTCTTAAACTGTTTAAAAAATTTACCCATCTGTTCGTTAAGCTTTCGTTTGTTATACATCTGCGTCAAATCATCTATATAGACCTTTCTGGCAAGCAAATGATTTCTGTTAGCCTCTATGACACGGGCAACAACAGGCGTAACCCTTTCAACTTCTTTTATCCATGATTCCTTGTTAAAGGCTTCAGAAGTCATTCTGTTAAGACGGTAATGCCCCACTTGCTTCCCCTCCACCACCAAGGGTACGTCAATGGTTGTTTCTTTAATTTCTTTGAGTTTTACTTCACTAATTGCTTCCGGCAAATTATGTTTTTCTTCTTCATGATTATAGATAAAAGTTTCACCATCGGTTTTCATCTCGGTTGCAAGAAAATTATCATCATCAAACAGAAATACTTCAATCTGTTTTACCTTTAGAAAACCCATTATTCTTTTTATAGCAACCTCAAAAGGCTCAAGAATAGTCTCAACCAAAAGCCTGTATTCATTTAAGGGAATATCAATAGTTTCTATCTCGTGAACATGAGACACCTGAGATTCTATAAGTTCATCTTTGACTTTTTTAAGGTGTTCAACATCAAGCGTTTTTTCCTCCGATTCCTTCTTGTAGTAAAGATAAAGCTCGATCAGTGTTGCCAGCTTTTTATATATTCTCTTAAGGCGTTCTTTCCCCTTCCAGACGATAGGCCCTATTTTCCCCTGATTCAGAAACTCCAGAAATTCTTCACCTAGAACAGTTCTTATTTTGGAGATATGTTTGGCAGGAACCTCTCTCGAGAAATCTCTTGAAACCTGGTCTTCAATCTCTTTTCTTGTTTCCTGGAACTGTTTTATGAGTTCTTCGTCAAAGTGGGAGGAATAGACTCTTTCTTCGATCTCTTTTACAATATCGTCTACTATTGCGCGGGATTTTTCCATTTTTTCTTTTTTTTTAAAGGACCTTCCCCGAGAATATCTCTGACCGGGTTCGATAAATCGTCTTGATTTTTAATTTGGCAGGTTCCTTCCCGCCTTAAAGGCTAGCAGACTCCAAACATGCATTATAAAAGTTAATGGCTTCGGCATTCTGTTAAACTTACCAATTTCCACTTTAATTGTAAAGCACCCTTTGATTGATGGAGCTTATACCTTCTATTATTAAAGTTCAAATACAGTTGACTCCCCTATAATAATACAGATTACCCAACTACAAAAAAGCTATTTTTATATATACCTTTTCCAACTTGACAAAAAAATTGTGGGGACTATCATTAAAAATGAATTCATATTCATATTTTCAAAAAATTTTAATCCATGTCCACCGACACAAAAAAACTTAAAATACTGGATTCTGCCACACAGGTTTTTGCAGAAAAAGGATTTCTGTACGCAACCATGGCAGAAATTGCTAAAAATGCCGGGATTTCAACCGGACTTACGTATTCCTATTTTAAGAACAAGCTGGATATCCTTCTCTCTATCGTGTTGGGCTTCCTTCAACATATAAACCTGAAAAATACTGAAAAGCTTGAAAGTGCATCCGATCCGGTGGAAAAAATATATGCTGTTTTCCACAATTTTGAGGACCTTCTGTTAAAGGACGAAAAAACCCTCTGTCTGATCAAAGTATTAAACGAAGGGCTTCCCCACCTTGTTATGATAAACGACCAAGATCTTCTGGAAAAACGTTTGAACATTATTAAGGAAAACAGAAAACTGATCAAAACTATGGACCTTATCATTACAGAAGGCCAGAAAAAAGGTGTGTTTGACAAAACACTGTCTCCCAGCGTAATTCGCCAGGTATTGTGCGGATCTATTGAAAGGGTTATTTATGGTCTTTTTTTCAGTTACTTCAGCAAAGAAGATATTGGTTATAAAAAGGAAGATGCCGGCAAGGCAATTGAGCTTCTTATAAATAAATTTATAAAAAAATAAAAGCCTGTTTTATTTAGTTAAACCTGGTTTTTATTTGCAGTCGGCCTGAAGATTAATTCAGATTCAAGGACCTGGTCTTTATATAACCAAAAAAGGAAAGGACAAAGAAAAAAGATAGTTTTAAACCTATAACATCTTTTCAAGAGAATAAGAACGACGGGTTAAAAATGACAGAGAAAAAAAGCAAGGTGTCAACAGAAAATTTAAAGAGTGTTGCTGAAACGCTCCTTTCCCCCCTGATATCAAGGTCTGTTTAAACAAAAAAAAACGGGGTCATAAAAGATCCAAGGTCGATAGAAATTATTGAAACCCTTGATTATGATGTAAAAAACACAAAGCTTTTCCCCATAAGCCCGCTTGGCGCCTGTCTGAGAACTATAATTTTTGATGAAGCCGTTCTTGATTTTATCGGAAAAAATCCCAACAGCATAATCGTTAATCTAGGTTGCGGACTTGACACCCGTTTTCCAAGGGTTGATAATAAACAAATCCTCTGGTTTGACCTTGACCTGCCAGAAACAATTGAAATTAGAAAAATTTTTCCGTAAACTTCTCGTCACAGGTTTATCGCAAAGTCAGTCCTGGGTTCTTCATGGACAGATGAAATACCCAAGGCTAAAAAACTGTTTATAATTATGGAAGGTCTATCGTTCTATCTTACCGAAGAGGAGAACAGAAAAGTAATCAAAACTATTGGAAAAACCTTTAAGGCTGCTGAGTTTTATATGGAAGCTTTTGACCCCTTCTATATAACCATGTGTTCATACATAAAAAAAAGATACTCTTGATAAAAAAGCCTCAGGCCTGCTTAAGTGGGGAATAAAATTCGGCAAGGAAATGGAAACGTGGGAACAGAAGCTTCGTTATCTTGGAGAAGAAGCCGTTGTTGATAAAGGAAGAGAGCGGTTTTCTTTATTTAACAGGATCTTGTTCTCGCTTATCCCTGTGATGAGGAGGATGACAAAAATAGTTCATTTAAAATTTGAGTAGTCCAAAAGAATAAAGTTCAAAACATCCTGTTATGGAAAAATTTACAAAGT
This sequence comes from Pseudomonadota bacterium, assembly GCA_024640785.1. Classification (GTDB taxonomy): domain Bacteria; phylum Desulfobacterota; class WTBG01; order CAIYCZ01; family CAIRTM01; genus JAHEEI01. The sequence goes on along the minus strand of JAHEEI010000033.1, from coordinate 13,070 downwards.
AGCTAAGTTCGTATTGGCAACTACCGAAAAAAGACAAAAACAAAATCACAATTTTATCGGGGACAACTCCTAAAAGAAGAACCCGCAGAAAAAATTTGGGGGGCTTTGCTCTCTGCACCATGATCTTTAGCAATCATAAAAACCTTTAGCGTACAACTCTAGGGCTAACACGCCGAAACATTAGATCAATCATTATTTTGTCTGGGAAAATTTTAGAGGAGATTCTCTTTTTAGAACATCAGGATTCTGAGTGCTTCAGTAAGTTTATATATCCGGCCTTATCAAAATCAATCAACTCCATACCGATGGCACAATCAAACAGCCTCCCTTCATTGAGCTTGCGTACCCACTTGATAACGCCTTGAACTGTAGTAGGTTTTGGTGCTGTTTCAAAGCTTACATTTAACTTTTGTCCAATATCAATAAACGCGTTGTGGTCAATAAGCAACCCAAGCCCCTGGTTGCTGAAATCCATCAGAAGGCCCTCACCAGAAAGATCGCTACTTCCAATGGTGGCTCTGGCTTGAATTAAAATGCGTTCATTTTTTCGGTTATCTTTGTCCTGCATAAGCCTCTTTTTCTTATTTTTGGCTAACTATCTTTTTTAATATCAGATGAATTTTGTTTTGTAAATAGCAATATTAAATAAATATTAAAAATTATCAGAATTTGGCTTTAGTCAAAAGGATAATAAAGCTGGAATTGAATAGTCTCCATTCTGATCTTTCCGCAAAAACTATTAAAAATCAAAAAGGCACATACTAACTTTTTCTAAAACAAACTTAAACATTCGGTTTAGTCGCCACCTGTAACTGTACGAGTAATAAACAGACAAAATAAGGGCTTGATAAAAATTTATTGGCGATATTTTAAGCGCTTCTAAAAAAAAGATGTTATCAAAAAACAAAAAGGATTGATCGCTGTGATATTAGGGATCGTTTCGTTTTTTCAATTTATAAAACAAGCCCCGTGGCTTCATTTCTTTACTTATCTTATAGTTTGATTCCAGCCTCTTAAGATATTTATCTATCTCGTTAAGGTTAAGCCCAAGAGTCATTGAAAGGTCATCCTGTGTGCACGGTCTTCTGGAGATGGTTTCAAGGATTGCGCTTTCGATATCTTTCCGAAGAATTTTTTTTTCCTTTGAGCCTGAAGGCGATGCAACAACAACCACATTTTCAAGCTGCCAGAAATCAGCAATCCTTTCCAGTTCGCTTCCAGTTGCGGCCCGGATATTTTCTATTGCTCCCGGGCGGTCAAGGGTATTTAACTGAATAACCTCTGGCTGGATCTTATTAAAAGCACCTCTTAATAGCTCTAAATCAGATTCGCTGTCGTTATAACCTGGAAGAATAAGGACTTCAAGCCATATTTTACCCTTATATTCTTTTCTGAATTCCTGCAATCCCTTTAGGTGTTTTACAAAACTAAGATTTTCACATGGCCTGTTTATTTTACAAAATACAGATTCGCAGGCAGCATCAAGTGATGGTAGCACAAGGTCGGCACTTAGCAGTTCCTCTCTAACTTCCTTTTGAAAAAAAAGGCTTCCGTTTGTCAGGACTGCAACCGGAATATCTGTGTATTTATTCTTTATGAACCTTATCACATCGCCAATACGGACGTTTAGAGTAGGTTCCCCGGCTCCTGAAAAAGTAATATAATCCGGCGCCGGATTGACAGACAGGTATTTGTCCAGCTCCTTTTTAACCGAATCATAGGGAACATATTCTTTCCTTTCAATTGTAAGGTCTGTTGTAACACCACATTCACAGTACACACAATTGAGAGAACATACTTTGTGAGGAACGAGATCTACGCCCAGAGACATTCCCAGACGTCTTGACGGAACCGGTCCAAAAAGATATTTATACATGGTCAAACTTGTTTCATTTAGTTTTGTTGTTTTGTTCATTTGTAATGAGAATACAAAAACTCCCCGGATTGGGCAAGATTTTTTGTCCGTGATTTAGCAGTCTATCAATTTTAACTTTCTTTCTTCTTTAAACAACTTCTGGACTGTTGCTCTATTTAAATCATTCTTTTACTTTTTAATGCTTAAACCTTCCAGCCTTTTATAATCTTTCCACGCTCGATTGTCTAAAATTTATATGTCAAAAAATACTGTCTATGGTAAAGTTACTCTCTTGTTTCCTCAATAAGCGAAAAACATAACTTAAGAAATATATCTCAGCTGTTACGGAGAAAAGGCTTATGGAATTTATAGCGGATCTGCATATCCATTCATATTTATCACGCGCTACAAGCAAACAGATGAACCTGGAAAACCTTTATAAATGGGCTCAGCTTAAAGGTGTTTCTGTTCTCGGTACCGGCGATTTCACTCATCCGATCTGGTTTTCAGAAATTGAAAAAAAACTGGAGCCTGCAGAACCGGGTCTTTTTAAACTAAAGAAGAAATACCGCACAGAAATGGATAAAGACCTACCGGAAGCATGTAAAAATCCGGTTCGCTTTATGCTTAGCGTTGAAATAAGCAATATCTATAAAAAAAAAGATAAAGTCAGAAAAGTCCATAGTCTCATTTATTCTCCTGACCTTGCTTCAGCAGACAGACTCAATAAAGCGCTTACCCAGATAGGAAACATTAAATCAGACGGGCGGCCCATAATCGGAATGCATGCCAAAGATCTCCTTCTGATGACCCTTGACTCTTCCGAAGACAATGTTTTAATCCCGGCACATATCTGGACCCCGCATTTTTCAGTACTGGGAGCGGCCAGCGGATTTGACAGTATCGAAGAATGTTTTGAAGATATGGCAGCTCAAGTTTTTGCCCTTGAAACAGGGCTGTCTTCTGACCCACCCATGAACTGGATGCTCTCTGACCTTGACAGGTTTGTGCTTGTTTCAAATTCTGACGCACACTCTCCTTCAAAACTTGCAAGAGAAGCAAACATTTTTACCTGCGATCTTTCCTACTTTGAAATGATGAGAGCACTTCGAAATAAAAACAAGAAAGGCTTTGGCGGAACGCTGGAGTTTTTTCCTGAGGAAGGAAAATATTTTTACGATGGACACAGAAACTGCCAGCAACGCATGAGCCCCGAAGAAACCATGTCAGAAGACGGTAAATGTCCGAAATGCGGCAAAAAAGTAACTGTTGGTGTTTTGCACAGAGTAAGTGTTCTTGCGGATAGAAGGCGCGGTTTTGAACCAAAAAATAGCTTTGGTTTTGAAAGCATTATACCTTTGGCAGAGATAATTGCCGGAACATTCGACTGCGGAGTAAACACCAAAAAAGTTTCCAAAGCGTATCTGTCTCTGCTTGAACAGTTTGGGAACGAGCTGTATATTTTAAGGCATTGTCCTGCATCAGAGCTTAAGCAGGCCGGTTTTGAAGTTCTGGCAGACTCTCTGGAAAGGATGCGGTCAGGAAGGATATCTGTTACAGAAGGGTATGACGGTGAGTTCGGCATAATTGATGTTGTGAACAAATAATATTTTTGTTTAAACATTAAACAGCTAAATTATCGGGGTCTTTAAAACTGGTTTTTTGTTTCTCAACTGTGCAAAAGGTTTTTTAGCTAATCTTCTCTTTTTCTTTTCATGCCTTGCATTCTCTCTTTTTTATCCTATAGTTTAATTAGAGATACTCTCTTTTATTCAAACCCATAAAAGGAGGATTTATGAAAGCAGGCATAATTTTTTCAGGATCAGGCCCTATTCTAATCCTTACAACCTATGATTCTTTTACCAATGATAATTTCGTGGAAAAACTAAAAACAAAAGGCATTAACAAGTTTATTGCTTATGAAATTCCAATTGAAAGGGCAAAAGAAAAATACGGAATGCATTTTCCTATAATCATGAATGACCTTAAACAGTCTGACGATTTGCGTGTGCTTGACTATAACGGACACCACATAATGAATAATTTCTCTTTTGAAGAAATGAACCAGCTTGTTTTTTACGAGTAAGCTGATTTTTGGTGTTTAAACCTATTTAATCTTTCACCCGAAACAGAAGAGTTGTTTTTACGGATATATTTTTTCGGCTTCCTGTTTTTTTCCGAAAATTGTTTCATTATGCTTAAGCTCACCATCAGACATAATTGGATTTAAAAAGGAATTTTTTAGTTTAATTATTTGAAAACAAAAAATTTCTTTTAATAAATCAGCCATAATTTAATCTTAAGGACTTTCTGCCAGAAAGATGGCCCGTTTTGGCGCGGGATACCCTTCAATGGTTTTGTTATTATCTTTTGGGTCCAGAAAATCAGAAAGAGATTCAAATACCATCCACTCCGTTTTTCTCTGCTCTTCCATGGTGGTCTGGTTAACATCAATCAGGCGTATATTTTTCAGGCCCGCCCGTTTCAGCCAGGATTCAAGAGTCAGGCAACTGGGAACAAACCATACATTGTGCATTTTTGAATAACGCCCTTCTGGAACCAGCACCTCCCCCTTTTTTCCGTCTATCACCAGAGTCTCAAGAATCAGCTCCCCGTCAGGCTTAAGACAGTTTTTCAGCTCAGCTAAATGATCAAAAGGAGAGCGGCGATGATATAGAACACCCATTGAAAAGACAGTATCAAACATCCGAAGCGCTTCGGGCAAGGCCTCTATGCCAAGAGGCAGAACATAAACCTGTTCTGGTCCAACAAAGTGACTTATGGCTGCAAATTGTGCAATAAAGGTGAGAAACGGATCTATCCCAATCACAAGTTCTGCCCCGGCACCTCTCATTCGCCAGCAATGATAACCGTTTCCGCAACCCACATCCAGCACCTTTTGCCCGGTCAAAGGTTTAATCTGGTGTTGAAGCCGTTCCCATTTATAATCAGAGCGCCACTCAGTATCAATTTTTAATCCATATATTTTATAAGGACCTTTTTTCCAGGGTTTCAGTTCGTGCAATAGCTTGTAAATTCTATTCCGGGTTTCATCATCACAGTCTTTAACATTACCGACACTTATCTCTGGTGAATTCAGATCAATTACCGATGGAACCGGTTTTGGAAGTTCCCGAATAAGCTCTTTCCATTTAGGAAAAAGAGCCTGTCTGTTTTCATGGAGAGCATTATCTACTTTTTCAGGAAGTCCTGACAGCAGTCTGTCCATCCCAAGCTTCTGAAGCCTGTCATAAAAAAAAGTGTAGTCTATCATTTTACTGCCGCAATAGACATGAAGTTAAAACACTGAAACCAGACCGTAGAAGTTTGAAACCCGGCATTTTTAAGCCGTTGCCGGTGAATTGCCACCGTCTCGGGAATGAGAACATTTTCCAAAGCTGTTCGCTTCCGGCTGATTTCCATCTCACTGTATCCCTGTGCTTTTTTAAAGGTATGATGCAACTCAACGTTTAAGGCTTCCGCTTTCTTCTCTTCAAAGGATACCTTTTCTGAAAGGATAAGAACCCCGCCGGGCAGCATACCCTCAAAAATCTTTTTAAGCAGGGATTCTCTTTTTTCTGGAGCGATAAACTGAAGGGTAAAATTAAGCATTACAATAGAAGCTTTTTTTATAGGAACATCCAGAATGTCCGCACAGACTAACTCTACCGGGACTTTAGAATAATCTGCGGCAATCCGCTCCTGACACTTTTCTATCATCGGCTTTGAATTATCTACTGAAACAATAGAGCATCCGGGTTGCTTAATATTCCTGCGCATAGACAGGGTAGAAGCACCTAAAGAACAACCAAGGTCGTAACAGTAACTGTCTGCCTGAGAATATTTTGCAGCAATAATCCCTAACATAGAAATGGTTATCCCATAACCCGGGACAGATCTTTCAATCATATCATCAAAGACTTCTGTTACTTTTTTATTAAACCTGAAAGGTGTTTCAGAGGTCTGTTTTTCAAAATACAGGGAGTCTTTTTTTTTCATTTCGATCTTATTAAAAGCAGTTTTATCTCTATGTTAAAAACTCTTGTGAAGATTATTGGCCCTGTTTATTAAACGGTCCAGATATTAGAATTATCAAACGAACCTTTTAGTGTCAATTGATTATAAGTCATAATAGTTCTGTTTCTAAACTCAATAAAATTAAAATCCGGGACAATCAACGCTTTCTAAGTAAACGTTTTCTTTGTACGAGAAGTAAAAAATATGGCTTATAAAGAATGGGCTTAACACTGAAAAGGCTACTGTTCCAGCAAGAAAAGACGGGAGCTTTTTTGCTAAGATGTAAAAAATAAATATTCAGTCCTGTTTTTCTAGGATTTCTGGTTTTGTAAAATGGTTTTTGTTTTTTGACATGTGTTTTTTTGTCTGGTAAGGTAAAACAACACTAAAAATTCAAGGAGCTTTTATTATGATAATCGACATACATAATCACCTGCCTCCCAAAAATAGTCCCTACCGTCTACCCGCAGAAGAATATTTAAACGTTATGGACGAAGCAGAAATTGACAAAATCATAATACTTGGGAAAGATTACGGTAAGCTTGGCGATAAAACCGATTCAAACCTTTCTGATGATGATGCGGAATCGTTTGTAAAGGCTCATCCTGACCGTTTCATTGCCTTTACCAGTGTTCACCCGGACAGACCTTCAACGGTCAATGTGGACCGTATAGACCGTGCGGTCAATGAACTTGGGTTTAAAGGCATAAAGATAAATCCGCCTTCAGGCTTTTATCCCAACGATAAAAGATTATATCCCTCTTATGAAAAAGCACAGGCGCTGAAAATCCCGGTCATGTTTCACATGGGGGTTAAACCGCCTGCCGAAGGCTGTCGCTTAAAGTACTGCCGCCCTACCTTTATTGACGATGTTGTTGTTGATTTTCCGAACCTTCCCATAATAATAGCCCACGCCGGCTATCCCTGGGTGGATGAAACTATCATGGTGGGTTTATATGCTGAAAATGTTTACGTTGATATCTCAACGCTTAACCAAATTGAAGAAGCAATGGGTGAGCCGGTAATCCTTCCGACACTTAAAAAACTCCATGCTTCTCTTGGCTCGCGCAAGATCATTTATGGCTCTGACGGAATTTTTAACCTCGAACCCTTAAAAGCTGCTGTCAACTCCGCAGATTTTTTAAGTGCAAATGATAAAGAAAATATTTTTTTTAAAAACGCTGCCGCACTTTTAAAATTATAACACCCGTATAGTCTTTAGAAGGGGTAAACAATGAACTGTCTTGAAACCTTTAAACAAAGAAAAAGCATCAGAGCCTTTACCAAACAGGTTCCTCCTCGACAGCTTATCCTTGAGTGCCTTGAAGCGGCATCCTGGGCGCCGAACCCAACCAGCCAGCAGCCTTGGCATTTTATTGTTTTATCCGGAAACTCATTAAGAAAAGCAGCAGAACTTATCAAGGAATCATATTCCGATGCAGCAGACAAAACAGCCCCACAGCTTACTGAAAACAGTGAAAACTCTCGAAACCTTGAACAGCGCAAAAAAGAAAACTTTTCCGAAATGCTGGGTTTTCTTAAAAAACATAATGCTGATATGGCATCCTTGGGAGAGGGGAACTTTAACTTTCACCGGGCTCCCCTGGCCATCATCTTTGCGACCTATCCGTATAAGGATCAAAATTACTTTAAGTCAACCGTCTCTGCCATGCAGACCTTTATGCTGGCGGCCACAGCCCACGGACTTGGAACGTGCTGGGCAAACGCTGTTTCGGTTTGTCAGGACGCTATTAAAAAAGAACTTGGACTTCAGGACGAACTCATTTTAGTTGATGGCATCTCTGTTGGATATCCTGACCTGGACGCGCCAATAAATAATGTTTCCCGTCACCGTCTGTCCATAGAGCAGGTTGTTTCCTGGCTTGAATAAATTTATAAACTTTTTAAACGCCCTAAGATATAAAAAGGGCAGCACCTAAATGTGCTGCCCTTTTTATATCTCTGATTCTTAAATTATATGCTCTAAAAATCAAGGGTCTTAACTGCACGTGGAAACGGAATCACGTCCCTGATGTTCTGCATGCCGGTGACAAACTGAATCGCTCTTTCAAAGCCCAGTCCAAAACCGGAATGAGGAACACTTCCAAACTTGCGAAGATCAAGATACCACCAGTAGTCAGCAGGGTCCAGATCAAAGTCCTTGATACGCTGTTCCAGCTTGTTATAGTCTGCCTCACGCTCGCTTCCGCCAATGATCTCTCCCAGCCTCGGCACAAGAACATCCATGGCGCGCACGGTTTTATCATCACCGTTTAATTTCATGTAAAACGCTTTTATCTCTTTTGGATAATCAGTTAAAATAACCGGCTGATCAAAGATCTTTTCAGTTAGAAACTTCTCATGCTCACTTTGAAGGTCTGCTCCCCACTTAACCGGAAACTCAAACTTGGCTTTTGCTCTGGTTAACTCGTCAATGGCTTCCGTATAGCTAATCCGTTTAAAATCACTCTTGATGATCTTTTGGAGGTTCTCTATCAACCCCTTACTGATCCAAGTGTTAAAAAAGTCCATGTCCTCGGCACAATTCTCAAGAACATCGCTGAAAATATATTTTAGAAACTCTTCTGCCACATCCATGTTCAGATTCAAATCACAAAAAGCCATTTCCGGTTCAATCATCCAGAACTCTGCCAGATGCCGGGAGGTATTGGAGTTCTCTGCCCTGAAAGTCGGCCCAAAAGTATAAATATTCTTGAGAGCACAGGCATAGGTCTCACCTTCAAGCTGACCGCTTACGGTCAGAGAAGCTTTCTTGCCGAAAAAGTCCTGTGAATAATCTATTTTACCGTCTTTCATGGGTAAATCTGTTTCAGGCAGAGTAGTAACCTGAAACATTTCCCCCGCACCTTCACAGTCACTTCCAGTAACGATCGGGGTATGCACATATACAAAGTCACGTTCTGTAAAAAATTTGTGGATGGCAAAACTCATTGCGCTTCTAACTCTGGCAACCGCACCAAAGGTATTGGTCCGGGGACGAAGGTGGGCAATCTCTCTTAAAAACTCAAAAGAGTGCCGTTTTTTTTGCAACACATAATCAGGCGGGGCTTCTCCAATGACTTTAACTGAAACAGCTTTAAGTTCCAGAGCCTGTCCCTTTGCAGGAGAAGGAACAAGGTTTCCCGTAACAGAAAGACTGCACCCGGTACTTATCCTTTTTAATACAGATTCCCGGCCAGGGAGTGTTTCTTCAATAACAACCTGAAGGTTCTTTATGGTTGTTCCGTCGCTTAGCTCAACAAAAGCAATCCCTTTTGAATCACGAATCGTCCTCACCCAGCCGTTAACCGTGATCTCCTGTTCTTTCGGGTCAAACTGTAAAATGTTTTTAATTATATTTTTCTGCATCTTTTTCTCTACACGTAGAAATAATTAAAACAGGTAGAGAGGGTGAGAATCCGGGTTCTTTCCAAAAAAGGTGACGTCATCAATCTTCTCTATCTTTTCTCCGCGAAGTAATGTATACAGACTTCGCTCAATGCCAATACCGCCGCCCATGGTATCCGGAAAAATTGATTTGTCTTCAGCGTCTTTCATTGAAACAAATTTTAGAAAAGGACCATATCCGCCCAGTTCATCAAGGTTTTCAATATTGCCGTTTTTAATGATCGGACGAACCGGAAGAACCTTGTTGTCAATAATTCGTTCAACAATCGGTTCATACAGCCATTCTCTAATCGCACCGGACAAAATCTCACGGGCAACGGAATGCTTGCCCGTCTTTGCATCAATACTCTTGGCAAGAATATCATAATTAAAAATATTCGCTGACCGGCTATTGGAAAGATCCGGTTTTGAACCGTCTGCCTTAAGGTACGGATAGACCAGGTCATAGTTTTCCCTCATCAGTCCTGTTATCCAGAAAAACTGTGACTTCGTCTGTTCGCCAAGCTTTTCCTCGTGCCCCTTGGGTCCGTATTTTTTAACACCTTCATCCTTGGTAAAAGATGGAAAAGGCGCTTTTGGAACTTCTATTACAACCCCAAGTTCTTTTAAGTTGTCTTTGTTCTTTTTGTTAATCTCTTCACAGGCAAAAACAATCATTTTTTCAAAAAAATCTTTTGCTTTTGTCATATCAGCGTTCAGAAGGTCAAGAACCTGATCAGGCTTGCTATAATAAGTATCCAAGTCGACTCCGCTGTTTCGGTTCAGTTCAATATCCATCTGTGAAAAGTCCGCCAGATATTTCCCGCGCTGTTCATTTACCGGACTTTCTATTTCAAGTCGAATGTTCGGTGAATCAACAAAAACACCTTTTATTTTCCGGTTTGAACAGGACATGAACTTGCTGTAGATCATACTGTGCGTTGTTACATAGGTGCTCCCCTTATAGGAAATTGACGGTGTGTGTTCAATATCATGTGCCAGAGGATCGGTAATAACGCTCATCATAACCTTTTCAAGGTTAAAAAGCCCCTCATTTACCAGAAACTGGTTCATGGCATTTACAAAAGTGGTTCTGATTGCCATGGAATTATAGAGATTATTAGATAACCACTTATTGGTATAATTATTACTGATATACTCTTCAAGGGTGATTCCGCTTTCATTGATCGCGGACTGAAATCTGTACAAACTCTCGCCAATAAGTTTACTGTTATCTTCCATCGTTCTCTCCTTTTTTATAGGTTAATTCTTAAACCGGATGATACTGACCCTGAAGAGTGGGCCGTATATCCATTTTTGCCTTAATAAAATAGCAGCTTATTAAAACAAATTAATTTTTGATTTTATACCAATTTTAAACGAAAATCCACTAAAAAATAAAGGTTTTTTAAGTCAAAGCGTTGCTGATCAGGGAAGCATTTTCTTTGGATTATTTAGTTTCTGAGGCAGGTATGTCTCCATAACATAATTAAGGCCCCTGGCTGCAAAGGCCTGCTGTTCAACGCGTACGCCCATACTTATCATCTCTTTTAAAGCCCTTGTCCAGGGCTTGTTATCCTTGAAAAACGGATCGTTTTTTATCGCATCCTGCGCCCTTTTCTTGTCCTTTTCTTCAAGAGGATGGGTGGGAAGGTCATAATCTATTATATCCTGAGGGGTTACCCCAATCAAACAGGCCTTTGGAACACAGAAATATTCATTAATATGAGCGGCATTTCCAGATCCGACTTTCATGGTACGGTAGATATTACTGTATCCGTATGGATCACCATCTGTAAAAACATATACCGGCAATTTGCACGAGTCCGACAGTATTCTTACAAATCTTCGATTGGCCCGGGTAGGCACACCACCCATAGCAAGAATAATACAGTTTCCGTCTTTCCAATAAGCATGCCCATTAAGGCGTTCAAACAGTGCCGCCGTCTCAACAGCCAGAACAAACTTTGCCTTTGTTCTGAATTTTAACCCCTCAACCCGGGAAGGAATAGAATAGCTCCCCCGACCAAAGGCGGTACAATCAATTTCAACCCGTTTCCCAGTGGCAGGATCAAGGTCAATGACAATAAGTTCACCCGCAACCGAGCCGTTCTGCTCGGCAGGGATAAACCCGAGCTGTTCACGGTTGACCCCGATCATTGCTTCCATGTCATCCATTATCGTGTCTGATTCGCTCTGCTCCTTAAATGAAGCCGGCCCCCATCCTGCCTGTGCCGCATTTTCTTCTCTTTTTGAAGAACCTTTGGACGTGTAGTAGACCTCACGTTTGGAAGCAAAGTCCTCGGTGTTTATTAAGTGCTTGGAAAAAGCCATCATCCGGACGGACTGCGCAAAAGGCTTAACCGTTTGATAAGAAAGCGTTCTTTTGCTTACTTTTTTCCCAATGGTAAAAAACCCTTTCCGAGCTGAGAAAGTAACATTTGACAAACTTCTCACGGGAACCCGAAGCGAGGGTCTTCTGCCGCCCTTTATCTCCTCATGAATGTCCTTTGCCTGCGAAATAAGGCTTTTCATTGCCGGGTTACGGGAAAGATCAGGAGTTACTATTTTTTAGATGATTTTTTACTAACCTCTTTTTGAGCAATCTGTTTTTCTACAGCTTTTTTTGCCGGCTTTTTAACCGCCACTTTTTCTCCTTAACAAGAGTTTACTTAACAGCTTATGGTTATAAAACAAATCCTGGTTTTATCTTTGAACTTAGCCTTCTGCGTTTTACGTTTACTGCTCTTTATGTCTTTCCAAAAGTCCGGTCAGGGTATCAACAACTTTCTGTTCTTCTTTTTCTGAAAAACCAAGCAGTTCGCGAAGGCCTATACCGATATGCGGAAGATAGGTCTTAATATATTCTTTTTTACGCTCAGCAGCTGCCTCTTTCCTTTTTTTGGATAAATAAACTTTAAGTTTCCGGCCACAGTCCTGAAGCGCCCGAACAATCTGCTCCTCAATTTCAGGATAAGCGGCAATCGCCTCTTTTGACTCACTGGTAAAAGGTACCCATACTGAAGCCATATGCACCACAATCGTAAGCGGCCCCACGGGTAAAGCTCCTCTGGGCTGGGACAAATTATAGTTTCTCCATTTTGTCTGTATTACAGCCTGATAAGCACAGCATGCCCCCTGCTGGTACAAAAGCGGAACCCTGTTAGCCATACGAAGAACACGTGCCGGAGCCTCTCCTTCCTGCTCCTTTCCCCCATAAGCAATAGCTGCTTCTATAATAAATGGATTTCCCCGGTAAACCGCCGGAGGACGTGTTGCTGAAGCGTAAAATTCAGCCGGAACGACAGAAACCAGCCCTTTAACCAGCTGTTCTTCTCCGATGGGTACCACACAGTTGGTCGGGGGATTCATTATTTTTGTTTTTTCAATTCCCCTTAACAGTAGTTCAACATCATGCCTTCCAATTCTGGACGCATAGGCATTTGGTGATAAACCCGCATTTTTACAGATCTCTTCCGAAACCTTCTGTGAAACACGGGAAAACTCGTTCTGCAAAAAACCGGAAACATTCCTTGATTTTGTGCTTTTAAGCATTGCCTGCAAAACTCCAAGCTCCACTCCGTGAGGATGAGGTTTAATCTCTTTTGTCTGTTCGGGCAGATCACTGCTTGATCTTTCATAGACAATTGTCTCACCACCCGGCTCATTATATATTATCTGTACATGAGGGTTTGCAATTGCGGCCTGGCGCAGATACTCATCAATTGACTGTTTGCCCCGCATATGCTTGCCTTCAAGCTCTATTACCACGCGGGTACCGTGTTCAACGTCCCATTCGACTTCCTGGTCA
>JAHEEI010000169.1 GCA_024640785.1 Pseudomonadota bacterium | reverse complement strand
AATTGTTATTTTTTTGGAATTATTTACAGTTGCCATGGATTCTCTCCTCGTATAAATTTCAGTCGTACTTGACCAGTCTGTACGGCAAATTGATAGGCTCATTGTTCAACAACGCCACCAGTATTTCCCAGAGCGTATCCGCAGACGGTGGACAACCGGGGATATAATAGTCAATTTTAACTACCTCGTGGCAGGGGTAAACCTTATTCAGCAGCAACGGTATTTCCGGATCAGATGGAATTTTACCGCTCGGGTTATAGACAGACGGTCCATTAAGATACGCCTCATCCAAACATTCCTTCAGCGGAACCATATTTCGCATGGCCGGCAGTCCACCCATAGTGGCACAGTCGCCCAGAGAAATGAGCACATCACAGTTTTTTCGAAAGTCCTGTAAAACAGACACATTTTCTTCGTTAGCGCAAGAACCTTCTATTATTCCTGCCAGACACCGGCCGGAAAACTCTTTGATGTCATCCACCGGTGATTTATCAAAATCAATCAGTTCGATCAGCTTCAGAATCCGATCATCGATATCAAGAAGTGTCATGTGACAGCCAAAACAGCCTGCCAGTGAAGTCGTTGCAATTTTAGGTTTTTCCATCAAATCACTCCTTATTTTTTACTTATTATTTACCGTAAAAGTCCGTCCTGTGGGCTGGAGGCTTCGCTTACTTTCAATGTCTGAGCCGATGGGCTGATGGTCATACAACCGTTCACCAATAGGTATTTTAAAACCAACATGTTTGCGCAAAATAGCTCCGACAGGACACATATCAACCGCTTTATCGGCCGCGTTCATTTCCGTATCAGCCAGATTGACTTGAGAATTGACCGCCACCTTCCGATGGGGACCCCGGTTAACAAACTGAAAAATATTTTTCCCGTCCTGATCGCGGGATGAACGCACACACCGCCCGCACAGGATACAGCGATTTCGGTCTATCAGAATATCCGGATGAGACGCATCAACCTCTCGATCAGGAAACTGATAGGGAAAAGTAGGCGCAAGAATACCGAATCGGTATGCAAAAGCTTGCAGTTCACAGTTCCCGCTTTTTTCACAAGACATACAAAAATGATTGCCTTCAACAAAAAGCATTTCAATAATTTGTTTTCTAATCGCCAATACCGTGTCTGTGTTGTTTTCAACAACTATTCCTGGTGCTGCCGGCTGCGTACATGCTGTCTGAGCACGGCCGTTCACAAAAACGGTACAGACCCGGCAGCTGCCATATGGTTCCAGGTCTTTCTGTGCACACAGCCTCGGGATATAGATTCCCGATTCATCCGCTGCTTCAAGAATCGTCTGCCCTGCTTTGGCACTCACCTCCACACCATCTAAAATAAAAGATATTGTTTGATTCATAGTAAATCCTTTTTTAATAAGATGAACATCTTAGCGTCCGATAATCACTTTTGCCTCAACCGTTTCCGCTTGAAGGTCAAACGTAGGCTTCAGGCCATCTTTAGCCTCCTTGACAAGGAACTCATAGTCAGAACGAAAGTTTTTTAACGTCGTTAAAATAGGGTTGGGTGCCGTCTGACCAAGTCCGCAACGACTTGCAGCCTTAACTGTTTCACCGAGCTCCTTCATCTTATCAAGATCAGCAGGCTCACCCTTTCCGCTGATTATGTTTCCTAAATACTGTTTCAAAAGAACATTACCGACTCGACATGGAGTACAGTGCCCACAGCTCTCATCGATAAAAAATTCCATAAAATAATCGACAATTTCAAGGACATTTCGTTGTGGGCCGAAAACCATGATAGCTCCGCCGGTAGCCAGGTCATCATAACAGATGCTCCTGTCAAAATCCTGTTCAGAGATCATCTGTCCTGAGGGACCGCCAACCTGTACAGCTTTTGCATCGGCTGCTCCTATGGTTTTGAGAAATGATCTGACCGTAGTGCCAAAGGGCACTTCATAAACCCCCGGGCTTTGGCAGTCTCCGGAAACGCTCAGCAGCTTCGTGCCGGCACTTCCCTTGGAGCCAGACTCAGCAAACCATCCGGCACCCTTGTCCAGAATACTGACCACACAGCAGAAGGTTTCCACATTATTAACACTGGTCGGATTTTGCAAATAGCCCTTTTGAGCGGGAAAAGGCGGGCGATTTTTGGGATCCCCTCGCAGCCCTTCGCAGGAACTGATTAATGCGGACTCTTCACCGCAGACATAGGCCCCGGCACCCAGCTGAATTCGAATATCAAAATCAAAACCTGTTTTACCCATAATTTCACTTCCCAACAGGTTATTTTCTCGACGCTGATTCAGAATATCCAACAAAAAAGGCTGCAGGTAGGCATATTCACCACGCAGATAAAGAATACCTTTTTCAGCGCCGATGGCATATCCGGCAATAGTCATTCCTTCAAAAACCCGGTCGGCAAGTTCAGTCAGGATCACACGGTCCTTAAATGTACCCGGCTCACCTTCATCGGCATTGCAGATAATATATTTTTCATCACCATTTGCACTGCGGGCAAACTCCCATTTCATTCCGGTCGGAAACCCAGCCCCGCCCCGACCGCGCAGTCGGGCGGTCTTTATTTCGTTGATGACTTCCACTGGACTCATCGCCAGGGCTTTTTTCAGACCATCGTTAGGCTTAAAATCTCCAAAAGCGAAAATAACCTCTCCTTTTTTCTGGATATTATTACGAACCATCGCCTTGATCAGGGGATGGGCATTGTTACCGTCCCCCAAGCGGGAAACGAGCCGTTGAGGATCGGCTGTTTCTTTTAGGACTTTAACCATAAGGCGAACTTTATCAATAGAGAGATCGGTAACGACAACATTGTTAACCAGTGCTGCTGGGCTTTGGTCGCACATTCCGATACAGGGTGCATATTCAAGGGTGATTTCCCCGTCCGGCGTTGTTTCGCCAAAACCAATTCCCAGTTCATGACTCAAAGTTTCTGCCACCACCTCAGAACCGTTAAGACGGTCAATAATATCATTGCAAAGTCTGATAACAATTTCACCTTTCGGGGTTTTTGATAGAAAAGCATAAAAGGAAACAGTGCTTTCAACTTCCACTCGTGGGCATAGAAGAGCCTGAGAGATCAAGTCAATGGCTTCATCTGAGACACAGCCGAATTGCTCCTGTACAGCCCGGACAACGTCCATCATACGCGTTTTTTCATTGTCGAACCGGGAACAGATTTCTTTTACAGTCGTTGATTTGCTTTCGCTCATTTTTTTCCTCTTTTATTTGATTAGTTGTAATGCTAATAGCTCATCATCTTTGAATTTGTGGGGAGAATCAATATCCTTGTTTCTTTAATTAACTGAGTAGTTTGTTAATCCATACAAACCCGAGAAACATACCGCCTATGAGGGAACCAATAAGGCCACAGAATATGTCTGCACATGCGTAATAAAGGCAAAACTTTATTTTTATAATACAAGAAACACTTGCTCAGATTCAGTTTAGTATTACATTTTTTGCAAGGTGAATGCCAACCATGACAATATTTTGGTCGGAATCTTTTAAACTTGCTTTAGTTCTTATTTTAAGCGGAAATAATTTTTGACGGAATTATTCTTAAATGCTTTATTAGGAACAATTTTTAAAATTTTGCCAATTTTACAAGTATTCACCAGTTATTTTATGACAATTTGTCATTTTACCTTTTCGCCTACTGACAAAAAAGAGCCTGCCAAGTGGTGAAAGAAAAAGAGTTTTGAAACCATTCCCTGAATGTGATAGTTCTAATATACACGGCAATGAAAGAGATTTTACCGCAATGAAAAAAGCATATCCCATTGTAAACTATTTTCTACCCGGCTCTTTTCTCTCTGAAGAAATTTCAGTTATCTGCGCCTGGTTGATTAGGTTAAGGTGGGTGGCGGTCTGTGGTTTTTCAACACTGGCTATTTTTATTAACAGAGTTGCCCACGATTTATTGCCAATCCGTCTGATTTATATGGGTTGCTTGATAATTCTGACCTATAACCTTATTTTATTTCTGTTCTTCCATTACAAAAAAACCCCCACTCGCGGTACTTTAACTTTTATGACCCACCTGCAGGTCTTTCTGGACTGGCTGGCCCTGCTGGCAATTATTCATATCTCTGGCGGTATTTACAGCCCGATGATCTTCTTTTTCATTCTTCATATCATCATTAATGCTATGATTTTCCCTCCATGGCAGTGTTATGGTTACACAACGTTGTCCCTCTTCGGAATGCTCCTTCTTTTCATTTATGAAAACAAATATGCTTTCCTGCCAGAAACGACTACCTGGCTAGGCACTTCCTTTCAAAAGGCAGCTCCCCTGTCGATGTTTTGTGCCTTTGCTGTTTACACCACAATTCTTTTTGCAGCTACGTTTCTTGTCTCATCCATGATGGCCCGTTTCCGGCAGCGCGAAGAAGACATCCGCCGGTTAAGCGAACGACTCAAGTCCTCACTGGGCAGAATGGAGGCTTTGTATGAGGCTACAACAGCAATGGTGTCAACTGATGACGTCAACCAAGTTTTGGATACTATTGTTCAGGAGAGTGCAAAGATCTTTAATGTAAAGGGAGCTATATTGCGCTTGGTTCAGGAGGGCCGACAGGAATTGGCGATCTCAGCCTCTTATGGCCTTTCGAATGCCTTTGTTCACAAGGGACCAGTCAAAAGAGGAGAGGGGCTTTTTCCTCACGATTCCAGAGAAATGATTGTGGTCGAGGACACATCCCTTGACCCTCGGTTAGTCTATCCTCAAGAAGCCCTTAACGAAGGCATCCGTTCGATCATCTCCCTGCCACTGGTGCACCGGGAAACGGTTATTGGTGACTTGCGTCTCTATGCTGAGGCCCCACGTCGGTACAGCCATGAGGATATTTCATTCCTTAAAACATTGGCCGGCGGAACAGCCGTGATCATTAATGATTCACGGGTCTCTCACCAATTGAAGGAGGCCAGTAGAAAGACCGTTTTTTTTGCAAACAAACTGAGTCACGATCTAAGGGCCCCGGTCCATGCTGTCCAGAGTATGCTCGCTGTAATGGATAAAGGTTATGCCGGGGATTTGACTGAAAAACAAAAAGAGATCACCTCTCGCTCTATAAAAAGGCTTGAGCAGCTCCTGTTACTGATAAAAAACGTTCTTTGTCTGGCGGAAAGCCGTTCCGCCGATAACAAACAAAAGCTTATGCCTGTTCACCTGAATGAAATAGCCGCCGATTCCTTTCAACTTTTTAAGGTCCTTTTTGAGCAGAAAAAGATCATAACTCATTTTGAATCATCTCCGTCTCCGATT
>JAHEEI010000168.1 GCA_024640785.1 Pseudomonadota bacterium | reverse complement strand
TGTGGCGGACATAATGTACGCCGCATTCCTTCCGATTTGCGTACCTTGAATTTGAATTTTTTACTTTGCGCTTCTTTACCGGTAAAATTATTTTAAGGTTTGAAACCATGAAAAAAGAATTTATTTTTAAAGACAGTTTTGAAAACATTTTGATGTTGGGAAACGGGCATGTCCCGGCATTTTTGTATTGCGGAGAGAGATCTGTTCTGTTTGATCCCGGAGTGTCGGCATTCGGACCTTTTTATCTTGAAAAAATAATGCATAACCTGAAAGATCCTGCATCTCTTGTTCTTGCTCTTACCCATTCTCATTTTGACCACTGCGGCGCGGCGCCATACCTGTTAAGAAATCTTCCCGGTATAAAAGTCGCGGCAAGTGAAAAGGCTGCGGATGTTATTCTGAGGCCCAACGCAGTTAAGCTAATGGAGAAGCTTAATCAGGAGTATGAAAAAGAAATGAAGGATGAGCTTAAAGGCGAAGACGTAAGTTTCGAAGCTTTTGAAGTTGATTTTATTCTTAAGGAAGGTGACAGGCTTGAGCTGGGGAAGGACTCCTTGCAGGTGTTCGAAACTCCAGGGCATACCCGTGACTGTCTGAGCTATTTCTTCCCTGAAAAAGAAGTGCTTTTTTGCGGTGAATCAGCAGGTGTTGCTGAAGGCAGCTTCATCCATACGCCTTTTCTTACCAGCTTTGAAGACTACCTGTCATCGTTGAAAAAAATTGCCGGATTAAAACCGAAAGTTCTCTGCATTGCCCATAACGGGATTCTAACCGGAGAGGATATAACTCTTTTTATTTCAAAAGCCATTATTTCGGTAAATGAATACAGGGATATGATCGAGAAATATCTTAATATATATGATGGTGAGCAGGACAAGGTTGTGGAACGGATAACCCTGGAAGAATATGACAGCAAAGATGAACATATGCAGAACCGTGATCCGTTTATGCTTAACCTTAGGGCAAAGGTCAGTGCCGTTGCCAGAATGATGGAGGTCTGATGATATGGCAGACAAGCGGGTGCATGTTTTTGTAGAGGGAAGGGTCCAGGGTGTTTTTTTTCGTTCGAAAACTCAAAAGACTGCCAATAGTTACAATGTTAAAGGCTGGGTGAAAAATCTTTATGATGGAAGAGTAGAAGCCCTTTTTGAAGGAAAAGAAGAGGATGTGGAAAGGGTTGTGCTTTGGTGCCATCAGGGACCGGTATCTTCCTCCGTGACAAGAGTTGAGGTTAAAGAAGAACCTTTTACCGGAGAGTTCGATTCCTTCTTAATAACATACTGATACCCTCAACTTGACCTTACAATAATCATAGCTTGGCTTTAACTTAATCAGACAAAAGCCTCTTATTTAAAATATCCGCTAGTCAAAAATCAAGTTTTCATATCCTAATAACACATAATTTTATCAGTATTTTAATAATTAAAGGTTTTATCGCATATGTTTATTTTTGACTATCCCTAAACTTTTAATATTATCAAAAGTAATGTTTATTTTGGAAGAGATGCTAAATCATTTATATCAAAACCTTTTTTTCTTTTAATACCAAAATATAACAAAAGCCATCTTAAGGAGAGTATAAATGTCAGAGATTCTCGGGATCTGTGGAAGCGCAAGGAAAACGGGCAATACGGCAGTGCTTTTAAACGAAGTTTTGGAATCTACAGGGCTAGAAAGGGAATTGGTATTTTTATCTGACCTTAACATTAATTTTTGCAGTGGCTGTCTGAGCTGCAGGAAGAACAAAGGCCAATGTCCAAATAACGATGATATGCAGGTTCTGTTGGATAAATTTCTGTCAGCAAAAGCAATCGTGCTGGGTTCTCCAAATTATTATTATTGTATTTCGGGCCTGATGAAAAATATGATTGATAGAAGTATTGCATGGTGTTATCTCGGCATTGGGGAGTACACCGGCACGGAATGGCATGGATGGATGCCTCTGACCGGCAGGTCGATCAGCTTTGTGATCTCACAGGCAGCTTATGGCTGTGAAGCGGCTCTGGAACCTTTAAAATGTTTTTCTGAATGGACTGGATCAAAACATGTCGGGACGGTCATAGCTTCCATCGGCTCACGGTCAGTGACTGACTTTCCGGAATATTTAGAAGAAGCAAGACAGCTTGGTAAAAAAATAAGTGTAGCGGTTCAAATGAAAGTGGACAAACTTGGAAAATAAGAAATCCGAGGAGATTAGTCAATGACAGACTTGTCAACGCTACTTGCAGCCTTGATCGGTGCAGTAATCAGTCGATTGACAAAGCCTGCAGCAACCTCTTGTAAACTTTTTCTGAATATTACTTTACGTATATAAATTAATATTACTTCTTGATTAACTTAACCATATGAGCTAAGGATTAGGCATCCACGCTGTTAAACAATAGAAGAGTTAACTTACTATAAAACGATGCGAGGGCATAATGTTTCAAGCATATTTTGAGGACAAAGAAAAAGGCGGTCTTTTCCATGCGGTTAAAGAAGACTGGTCCGGAGTTGTTGACACTGACAAACATGCGGAAGAACAGTTTAATGCTGCCCGAATCAGTGTTATCGGCGCCATGATAACCCACGACCCTGAAACCATAAAGGACGCAGAGCTGGCAGTGGATGAAGTCATGGACAGGTTCCGGGATGAAGACAACGGAGGATATTACTCTATAGCTGACAGGGACTGGAACATAACTTCAAAAGAGAAAAGTCTCGCTAAAACAGACGGCATTTTTGGAATACTTATGCACCTTTACGAGGTGAACATGAAGGACGCTTATCTGCTTAAGGCGCTTGATTTTCTGGACATAGGCCTTGAAAAGGCATGGGACAACAAACACGGCGGGTTCTTTTCTCTGTATACCGAAGATTGGAAACCTGCAACCGACATTAAGGATTTGGAAACCCAGGTCAACATGCTCCAGCATATGAACGGTTCATGGAAGGACGGTATGGATTCGCCTTTTGGGGCGCGTTCAGCATATCACAAAAAACGTGCTGAAGATTTCGGGATGCTTCTTCTTGAGAAAACCAGGGACAGCGTGAATGGAGGATTTTACACCTCTTTTAAAGAGGACTGGTCCCCTGCAGAAAAAGAGAAGGATGTAAAACAACTCGCATCCCTTGTTCTGACCTTCTACTTTCACTATCATAATATGGGCCCTTCAATATGGGGGCCTCGGAAGGGAAGCCATGCCTATACCGGCAGACCCTATCCTGAAGTGTATGCTTACCGTGGTCCGGCCCCATGTCCGGAACCTGTCAGTGATAAGGCATATCTGTTTGGCAAAACGGTTAAAGAGGTTGCAGACCTCATCCGTGATCACGCATGGGATGCTGATCACGGCGGTTTTTATACCAGCCTTAAAGAAAATCTCAAACCTGAAAACAATACAAAGCTGATATCAACCCAGATAATGTGCCTTCTTGCCCTTAATGTCGCCTACCGTCTGACCGGGTTTCCGCGCTTCCAGGAGAAGCTTGCTGAAACAGTTAAAATAGTTGAAGAAAAGTGCTTTGACCCGGGAAACAGCGGTGTGTACTCTTCTTTTAGTCGCAGTTGGACCCCAACATTTAGTGATAAAATATGTGAACCCAATCTCATGGTCGGTGGAATTCTCAGTATGGTTCAGCCGGTTTCCGAAGGCTTGAATGTTACCCGTCAGACTCTCGCGTCCTGGATCGAGCCGCAAGCCAGGGAAATTAAAAAGAACGGTTCAGCCAATTTTACCATAACTGTTCAAAATCAGGGCTTTGAAAAAGTGCGGGTCAGGGTCGGCGGGCTCACTGCACCCGGTCGATGGATGGACCCGGGAGATGTTAACCTTGATCTTGAACCTCATGAAATCAGGTCCTATCCGCTTAAAATAACCCCTCCAAAGGACATGCCTGAAGGGGCATACTGGTTTGAGATCAGCTGTATGCCTGCGGGAAGGGTTGCTGATTATGTACCGCTCGAGGGAAAGATCATAATAATCCCTTAATGGTCAACAGGTGAAAGGCAGCTAATAGCTAATAGAGAAAAAGGGGTCTTGTCTTGACTCATGTCAAAAAATTAACCTAACCATTCCTTTAACCTAAACGCTTTCAACGCTCCGTTAAGGCAAGAGTTCATATAAACTTTTGTAACAACTATTTCTTAATCATCCTGCCCCAAGATAAAATGAGTGTTTTTACCTATACACAAGATGTATTTATTAAGATAGTATAAAATAATAGTAAAAATATGTTTTTTTTAATTAACAATATAAATAGATAATAAATACTATTTTAAAGGGGAAGTAATGAAAAAGCTAAAATGTCTTACAATCTGTACGGCTTTATTATTTTTATTTACAGGTAATGTTTTTGCTCAGGCGGTATGTAATTCAGACCTTTTAAGAGTGTTTAGTCCAAAGGGTGGTGAATATATAGAAGGTGAAACTATTCAATATAATATTACAGTGTCTGCACCCGAAGAAGGTTGCGACATCACAAATATTAATGTCAGGTTTTTCCCTCCCAATGATCACCCCATAAAACCGAATAGTCCTTGTGACATAGATAGTGTGAATGGGGTCTTGATAAACGGAGGAAGTCTTGCAGCCGGAGATCCTGACCTCTTCATAGACGGCTCTTTTAATCCAATCATGGATTATACTGTTGAACCAGCTGGTGCTGACTCAGAGAATAACTTAAATGCCTACGTTTGTTTTGGATTTTTAAGTTGTTCGGGTGGAAGTGGTCCTTTTGGAAATTGCGTTGGAATATTACTTCCTAGCGAGAGTTCTAATTCTCTTGTTGATGAACGGTGTGAAACATTTAGGGGGCGATTCAGATTCTGATGATATTTGCGATGATGTTGGCAGCTGTGTGAATTCAGACCTGAATGCAAATCTTGTCATTGATGAATGCGATACTTCTGTTGCCAATACTCTCAATGGTGAAGGGTGAAAGCTGAGTGATCTTATCAATGAATGCACAGTCGATGTCATAAACCATGGTGAATTCGTAAATTGTGTAGCCCCCCTCACCAATAGCTGGAAAGCGGAGACCCTGATTTCAGATAATGAAAATGGAGTTCTCCAGAGCTGTGCTGGTCAGGCATATGATAAAGACAAAGACAATATCCTTGATCAAGTTGACAACTGTATTTCAACCTCTAATAAATTACAGTCAGATGCTGATGCAGACGGTGTCGGCGATTGCTGTGATGCTTCTCCAGACTGCGGTCAGCCTGCATGTGAAAAGTAATGTTGATTGAGTTTACAATATGATTTTAAATTAAAGAAGCCCCCCGATCACCTGGAGGGCTTCTTCACTTCAATCACAAAATCAATATTTATTTCTTCTTTGCAACTTTCTTTTTAGCCGGTGTTTTCTTCTTTGG
>JAHEEI010000167.1 GCA_024640785.1 Pseudomonadota bacterium | reverse complement strand
AAGAAAAATGAAATATTTAAAGATATTTATTCTTACAGGAATACTTCTGTTTATTTCCGGCTGTACAGTAAAGGAACATGATATTCTTGCTTTAAAAAGAAGAAAAGATACTTAGTTGTTATCATCGCTATTACAGAATAAAAGTTCCAGATGACGCGCTTCATCTGCTGAGACTGGCTGTACACAAAAAAGAGTCTGCAACAGTTTTTGGCGTTTTATATAAGAATTGTATGGGTATAGAAATTTCTTACTACGGCGTGTCTGTAAGGCCGGATATTGATATCTTCGTTGCGTTTTACGGTGGGTTCAACTATTTTATCTGGTGATAATTGTACTAAAAAAGCCTCCCTGCTCAGGAAGGCTTTTTTAGTAAGCTTCTTTTCGTTAATTTTGCTATAAAGCTTTTTGCATCATGCTGTTGATGCGTTTGACAAAATTTGCCGGGTTTTTAATTTCAACACCTTCAATCAAAAGTGCCTGTTCAAGCAGCAGTCTAGAGATCTCTTCGAAAGCATTGTCATCTTTTATCTCTTCCAGTTTTTTAACAATAGGATGGGTGGGGTTGATCTCCAGGATCGGTTTGATCTCCGGAATATTATCCTGACCCATCTGACGAAGCATTTCCTGCATCTGTATGGTGGGGTCTTTTTCATCGACCACTACACAGGATGGAGAATCGCTTAGGCGAGTGCTTGCCTTAACATCTTTCACGTCTTCTCCAAGAACCTTTTTTATTCTTTCGATCAGCGGCTTGAGCTCTTTTTCTTCTTTTTTGTCTTCTTCAGTTTTTAGATCTTCTGCAGCATCGCTTCTGTTTACTGCTTTTAGTTCGTGATCCTTATACCTACCATAGGCCGGTATTACGATTTCATCAATCTCATCATCAAGGATCAGGACTTCAATGTCTTTTTTTAGGTACATCTCAAGCAGCGGCGAATTTCGAAGGTTGTCTTCTTTTTCACCGGTGATAAAGTATATTGCTTTCTGGTCTTCCTTCATTCTTTCAACATATTCACTAAAGCTGGTATATCCTTCGGTTTTGGTGGATTTAAACCTGACCAGTTCGCTTAAGGTCTCTTTGTTGGCAAAGTCCTGGTAAAGGCCCTCTTTTAATGGACGTCCGTACTCTTTGTAAAATGCTGCATATTTTTCATTGTCCCGAGAAAGTTTTTTAAGTTCGCTTAGAATTTTTTTAACAGACGAACTCTTTATTTTTTCAAGCACTACGTTCTGTTGGAGTATTTCCCTGCTTACGTTCAAGGGAAGATCCTCGGCATCAATGATTCCACGGATAAAGCGGAGGTATGATGGCATCAATTCTTTTTCATCATCGGTTATAAAAACGCGCTTTACATAGAGTTTAACGCCCGGCCGGTAATCCGCGCGGTACATGTCGATCGGCGCTTTCTTGGGAATATAGAAAAGTGTTGTATAATCCAGGGTTCCTTCTGCCTGAGTATGAGTATAAAGCAGGGGGTCTTCTTGGTCATGGGATATGGTTTTGTAAAACTCGTTATAGTCCTCTTCTTTTAAATCCTGTTTTGAACGTTTCCAGAGGGCAGAAGCTTCATTAACCTGGTCAGCTTTCTGCTCTTTTTTTTCCTCTTTTTTATCTCCTTTTCCTTCAAAGGTTGTATCTTCATAATGCAAGAAGATGGGGAAAGGGATGTGGTTGGAATATTTTTTTATGATGTTTTCAATGCTCCATTTGTAAGCGTATTCTTTTCCATTATCATTTAAAAAGAGGGTAATCGTTGTACCCGGCGGGTCTCTTTCTGTGTCTGACAGGTCATATTCTCCCTGTCCGTCACTTACCCATTTGGATGCAGTGTCTTCTCCGGCTTTTTTGCTTATAATTTCAACCTTGTCCGCAACCATGAATGATGAATAAAAACCAACGCCGAACTGGCCGATCAGGTTGGAATCTTTTTTTCTGTCGCCTGAAAGCTGATCAAGAAAAGATTTGGTGCCGGACCTTGCTATGGTACTTATGTGCTCAACAAGGTCGTCTTTGCTCATACCGATTCCGGTATCACTGACTGTCAGGGTTTTTTTGTTTTCGTCAAAAGAAATGTCGATCCTGGGGTCGAAATTAAGATTTTTAAAGTTCGCATCTGTCAGAGTCAGGTGTTTCAACTTGTCCAGGGCATCAGATGCATTTGAAATAAGTTCTCTTAAAAAGATTTCCTTGTGTGAATAGAGTGAGTGGATTATCAGTTGTAGTAACTGATTGACCTCTGTCTTGAACTTGCGCTTTGCCATTTTTCTTTTTGCTCCTGTAATTTATTGATTTTTTAACTTTAAAACTTTTATATGTGTTAAATAAAGTTAAGTACGATATGTGTTTTGTCAACACCCCATTTATAATTTATGTGGTTTTAAAAGGAAAAATAACTACTTAAAAAAAATAGAGTTTGTCTTTTTAACTAATAACTGATAATCTTTATATCTTTACAATTTTAAACTTTTGGGAACTTTTAGATGATCAATAGTGATTTACTGCCGGAAAGCGTAGAGCGGATTCGTCTTGCTGAAAAAGAAATATATGTTGTGGGAACTGCTCATGTCTCTGCTGAAAGCGTGGAGGATGTTAAGGCAACGGTTGATGCAGTATGTCCTGATTCCATCTGTATTGAACTTTGTGCTGCAAGACATAAAGCCCTTGTTCAGAAAGACAACTGGAAGAAGATGGACATATTCAAGGTCATAAAGGAAAAACGGGCTCTTTTTCTTTTGGCGCAGCTGATACTTAATTCATTTTACACCCGGCTTGGGAAACAGCTTAAGGTTCAGCCCGGGGCGGAGATGATTGAAGGAATGAAACAGGCTGATAGGATTGGTGCTGAACTTGTTCTTGCTGACCGTGATATAGAGATAACATTAAAAAGAGTGTGGGGATATCTTAATCCCTGGAACAAACTGGTGATGGTTTCTCAGCTCATGGCCAGTTTTTTTGTGGGAGAAAGTATCGACTCAGAATTGGTCGAGGAAATGAAATCAAAGGACCAGCTGGAAAATATCATGAAGGTCTTTACCGACTCCTTCCCGGAAGTTAAAAAGAGGCTTATTGATGAGCGGGACATATATCTTTCCCAAAAGATCCGGACCGCCCCCGGGAAAAAAATTGTAGCGGTTGTTGGCG
Organism: Pseudomonadota bacterium; assembly: GCA_024640785.1. Lineage (GTDB taxonomy): Bacteria > Desulfobacterota > WTBG01 > CAIYCZ01 > CAIRTM01 > JAHEEI01. The sequence goes on along the minus strand of JAHEEI010000167.1, from coordinate 2,226 downwards.
CAGGTCATGTGAGGGGAATTAAAGAACACATAATGAATGATATTTCCCTTGAGCCGGTGATGGAAATTCCCCCTAAATCAGTTATTCCCCAGATAATTAAGTGGACAATTCCTCTGTTAATAGTCGTTCTTCTTGCGGTCGGTTTTTTAAAAGGAGGGGCGCAGCATTCTGCGCAGTCCATATATATCTGGATACTGGTTAATGGGATTCTGTCTGCTTTAGGCGCCGCTATTGCCTTTGGGCATCCTCTCACTGTGCTTTCAGCTTTTATTGGCGCGCCCATCACTAGTCTTAATCCAATGATCGCAGCGGGCTGGGTTGCCGGGCTGGTTCAGGCCTGGATAAAAAAACCTACTGTGAACGATCTTGAAGATCTTCCCAACGCGATAACATCAATAAAGGGTTTCTGGCTTAATCCTGTCAGCAGGATCCTGCTTGTGGTGGTGCTTGCAAACCTGGGCAGTACCTTCGGCACCATTATTTCCGGGATCTGGATAGCAGAAAGAACATTATAATGGCAAATAAAAAATTGTCGGCAATAAGATGTTTTTGCGAGGGGCCAGGTGTTTTATCTCTACGAATAACCAGATTTATTTTTATTAAGATTTTGCTGTCTTTTGGTTCTTAACCGACTCTTACGATTACAGCTTGACAAAAAATTTTTCCATGATATTCTATCAAATTAACCTTTTCTGCTTCCTGAAGCTATAAATGGTTGAAAAAACTAATACATATTTGGAAAACCTGTGAATTTAAGGTAAAACACAGAAAAACGGCAGCACACTTTTTGGAGGTTTTTAGTCGTGAAAACAGATTTAACAAAACTTAGAAACATTGGTATTTCCGCCCACATTGATAGCGGAAAGACTACCCTCACCGAAAGGATACTCTATTATACTGACCGGATCCATGCCATACACGAGGTGCGGGGTAAAGACGGCGTTGGCGCAAAAATGGATTCCATGGAACTTGAACGCGAAAGAGGAATTACCATTGCCAGTGCAGCGACCCATTGTAAATGGAAAAATCATCATGTTAATATTATTGATACCCCGGGACATGTTGATTTTACGATTGAAGTTGAAAGAGCGCTCCGCGTACTTGACGGTGCGGTTCTGGTCCTCTGTTCTGTCGGTGGTGTCCAGAGCCAGTCCTTTACAGTTGACCGGCAGATGCGCCGCTATAATATTCCAAGAATAGCCTTTGTAAACAAATGTGACCGTGTCGGAGCTAACCCGGTTCGGGTGCGCGACCAGCTAAGAGAAAAATTATCGGATAACCCGGTGATGCTTCAGCTTCCCATAGGACTGGAACACAAGCTTGAAGGCGTTGTTGATCTGGTTGAGATGAAGGCGATATACTTTAAGGGTGAATCAGGAAACCAGCTTGAGATAACATCTATTCCGGACGAAATGATCAGCGAAGCCAATGAATACAGAGAAATTATGCTGGATGCGGTTTCTATGTTCTCCGATGAGTTAACCGAAGCATTACTTGAGGAAAAGGTTACTCCGGAACTTATCCATGATGCCGTACGAACGGCAACCATAGACCTTAAGATCACGCCGGTTCTTGTGGGCTCTGCATATAAAAATGTAGGGGTGCAGCCTTTAATGGATGCGGTGGTCCGTTACCTTCCAAATCCCCAGGATATAACAAATGAGGCTATTGATATTTCTGGAGAAGATGAAAAGACCATAGCGCTTGAAAGTGCTCCTGAAAAACCGGTCGTTCTTCTTGCTTTCAAACTCGAAGACAGCAGATACGGCCAGCTTACATATTTGAGGATTTATCAGGGAACCATCGATAGAAATTCAGTAATTATAAATTCCAGAAGTGGAAAAAAACAGAAGGTTGGCAGGCTGGTGAGAATGCATTCAAATGATATGGAAGATATCGAAGATGCATCAGCCGGTGATATTGTTGCTGTTTTCGGTCTTGACTGTCATTCCGGCGACACCTTTACCGATGGGAATATCAATGTGTCCATGACATCCATGTTTGTCCCAAGTCCGGTGATTTCCCTTTCAATAAAGCCGGTCGATGCAAAAGCAGAAGCAAACCTTTCAAAGGCTTTACAGCGGTTTACAAAGGAAGACCCTACTTTTCAGGTATATGTTGATAAGGAGTCAAGTGAAACAGTTATTCGCGGAATGGGAGAGCTTCAGCTGGATGTCTATATTGAACGTATGAAACGTGAATATAATGCACAGGTAGAGACTTCGG
>JAHEEI010000166.1 GCA_024640785.1 Pseudomonadota bacterium | reverse complement strand
AAACCCTACGATACTGAAGTTGTTGCCGAGTTTTCCAGAGAGTTTTTCGGCGGAAGCCGATATCTAACCAAAAGCAATATGAGACTTTAAGCGATGAACGGCCTTCAGATTTTTACTGATCTTGATAAATGCCGCGCTCTTTGGGAAAACATGATTCCCAGAGAAACCATAACCGATCTCTGGGAGGTGCGGTCCTGCTTCAATCGTCATTTCAAACGGCCCGCCTTTTTTTATGTGCTGAAAACCGAAAAGATGGAACATCCGGCGCTTCTGCCCCTCAGCTGGATAGAAGAATCAAGCTGCTACGGATATTTCCCCGGAGAAACCTGGCTGGGCAAGACCTGGCTGGAACATAACCGTATGCCAGAACTGAAAACCGGATGGCTTGAGCAGTTATTTCTGCAAATTCCCGGCAATTACCATCTTCGCTATCTTACAGGCCAAGATTCTGAAAATATGTTTTTTAACACCGTAGACGAAGTGGGATATATCTTTTGTCCGGGCGATTATGAGTATGATGTTGAGACATATCTGCATACGTTTCCGAACAAAAGGGCCAAGCAGCTCCGAAAGGAAATTGCCGCGATAGAAAGCCGGGGAGTGGATTACCGCTACAATGTGCTTGAGGACTTTGAGCATCTAGTCCGGCTGAACCTGTCTCGGTTTGGGGAGCAGTCTTATTTTTATGATCATCGCTTCAGGGAAAGCTTTCGTGATTTGATGCATTTTCTTAATGACCAGAACTGGCTTCAGATGACCACAGTCCTTATTCAGGGTGAAATTGCAGCGGTAGATCTGGGCTGTGTTTATAACGGAACCTACACGCTGCTGGCAGGAGCGACGAGCACCGACCATCCCGGTGTGGCAAAATTGATCAATTTTCATCATTTGCAGCGTTCATGCATGGAAAGATTTCAAAAAGTCGATTTTATGTGCGGAGATTTTTCATGGAAAAAATTGTTTCATCTCACTGCACGGCCGCTGTACCTACATTCAAATATAACGGCATCACCACTTTACAGAACCGGCAGTAACAGGGAACACCCGCCATGTGTGACCAGCGCCTAATCGTCGTTGGCACGACACCGGATTATATTGACCTTCTAAACCATCGTTTCCCGGGTCGGGTAATGTTCGTTACAGATCCTTTACAGCGCGACCGTGCAGATGAACTGTCGTTGGATGCTTCAACAGAACTTCTTATTTCGCTTGACGATATTGAGAACGTGCGGTCAGCCCTGTCGGCCCATCTAAAAAAATGGCAAATCACCCCGAAAGGCGTTGTCTGTTTTGACTGTGAATCACTTATTCTTGCGGCAAGGCTGGCAAAGCATTATCATCTGCCATATCCGTCTCCGGAATCGGTTATCCTTTGTAGAAACAAAATCCATACCAAACAGCGATGGCAGGAATGGGGGATTCCCTGCCCGACATCCCGGCTCATCAGTGATGAATTAGAAGCGCTACACTTCATGAACCTTCTGGGGGGAGCGGTGGTCCTTAAACCCGTAACAGGCAGCGGCAGTGAACTTGTTTTTGCCTGCAGGGATGAATCGGAATGCGTAGCCGCGGTTAAAACTATAAAAACCATGCTGGCCCGGCATAAAGATTTTCGAATGTACCCGGCAGAAAATGCTTGCGGAGAGTCGAGTCTTCGCGACGGGTTTGCTGTTGAAGAATTAATCGAAGGTCCAGAATACAGTTGTGATTTTATTCTGAAAGACAATTGTGTGGAAATTATACGGATAGCGAAAAAAATTCCTGCCGCTGGGCATAGTTTAGGGACAATACTTGCTTATCTGTTGCCCTCAGAGCTTCCGTCTTTCATTACACAGAAAGCGTTATGCCGGGTGCTTTTTAACGCGGCCCAGGCTATCGGCCTCAGCCGGTCTATATGTATGGCTGATTTTATTGTCAGTAAAAATAAGGTTAAGTTGCTGGAAATAACGCCCAGACCGGGAGGGGATTGTCTGCCGCAGCTTATAATGGAAAGTTCTGGGTTTGATATTCTTGGAGCAAGTCTTGACCTGGCTGAAAACAGACCCGTTAACGTGCCTTCCGAATTAAAATGGAAACAGTTTGCCGGCCTGAGACTTTTTGCGTCACAGCCTGGAATTATCCGGGCAATTGATGATGAAGCGTTAAGACGGGACAATCGGGTGGTCGAGTGTTTAATCACACGCAGGTCAGGACACAGGGTAATGCTTCCACCGGAAAATTACGACTCCCGGTTAATTGGGTATGTTGTTTTTAAACCAGATTCAGTTGATGCCCTGGAGTCAGAATGTATGGAGCTATGCTCCAAACTTGCCTTAGACATGGAGACATTAAACTAATGGGTTCATCCGAAAGCATTCTCAGTTCCGCAGACAGGCTTTTAGGCGATTCTACGCCGGAACTTCCGGCAGAGGAGATAATTCCCTTGGTAGAGACATTTATACAGCGTCAGTCCCTTTTTTTAGAACTTAAAAAAAAACATGGCTCTCCTTTGTATATAATAGAACCGGAGATACTCCGAGCCCGTGTTCGTCAGTTTTGCGAAGCCTTTAGGAAAGAGCTCCCTGACTTTGGAATGTATTACGCGGTTAAAAGCAACAACTGTTCTGAAATTGTAAATATACTCATAAGTACCGGAACAGGACTTGATGTTTCAAGCGCTTCGGAACTGCGGCTTGCACTGGAGTGCAAAGCTGATGACATTGTATTCAGCGGACCGGGGAAAACAGATGACGAACTCCTGATGTCCGTAGACCACCGAGACAAGGTCACTCTGCTGATAGACAGTTTTGGCGAGCTTGAACGTCTCGGAAAGATAAGCCGGGGAATATCCGGCTCTATTCGGGTAGGGGTAAGGCTGACAAGTGATGAACAGGGTCTCTGGCGTAAATTCGGCATTCCCCTTTCTGAGCTGGAAAGGTTTATGACACGGGCCGATTCCTTCCAGCATGTCCGCTTTGCGGGTTTACAGTTTCACACCAGCTGGAACATGAATTCTGAAAATCAAATTGCATTTATCAAACGGCTTGGGGAAAAGCTGCAGGAGTTATCTGACAAAAAAAGAGAACAAATAGATTTTATTGATATCGGTGGAGGATTCTGGCCATCTGCTGGAGAATGGCTTCAGCCGGCAGGAACACCTGAGGGCAGGCTTCGGCAGGTGGTTGAGCCAACTTATCAGTTCGAAAAGCGCCACTACAAAGTTTCAGCTCTCCCGATTGGTGCTTTTGCAAGCAGCATCGGGCGGGCAGTAAAAACATATCTTTATCCGTTTGTGTCCTGCCGGATCTGTGCTGAACCTGGACGATGGATATGTAATGATGCTATGCATCTCTTATTGTCCGTTGTAGACAAAAAATCGGAGGACCTTGTTATTACTGATGCGGGAACCAATGCAGTCGGATGGGAACGGTTTGAAGTCGACTATGCGCCAGTCATCAATTTGTCCTGCCCTGAAACTCAGGAACGGGAGTCCTTAATACTGGGATCCCTCTGTACTCCCCATGATGTATGGGGCTACGGGTACTGGGGCAGCGAAATAAAACCGGGAGATGTGCTTTTGATTCCTTCTCAGGGAGCGTATACATTCAGCCTCAGGCAGTCTTTCATTAAGGATCTGCCAAAGGTGGTGTTTCTAAGCGGAAGCACTGAAAGTAACAGCAAAGACCAGAAGGGATAAGGGACAAACAGACAAGGTTAAACAGCCGGTAAATTTTTAAAACAGACCTGACCCTGACGCCTTGGCTTGACGATTTTATGCAGAGCCTTATAAAGGCTAAATGGTCTCAAACATCTTTAAAAGGGATTAACGCAAAAATGAGGAAAAAAAAGATTTGCAGTCTACACGATTCGATTATTTCTCTCTGTTCTCGACAGGAAGCGCTTCTAGCTTCCAACAAAACGCATACAAAGAATTTTAAGATGAATTTAAAAAAAATAATCAGCATTACCCAGGAGGCCAAAAAGGCGGGCCAGGCAATGGAGAATCGAATGACAATGTCCCGAGAGCTGTTTAGGCTGTATGCAGAGGAAATGGGCTTTCAGGTTAAACGGAAAAAAAAGAAAACAACGCATTAATTGCCTTATAAATTCTGTGTTTTCGGGTGGATGGTGACGAGCTTTTTTAAAAATAAAGTTATAGGAGCTGCATTTAGCGGGGATTTTAAAATTGAACCTTACTTGATTGAAAACTTCTGAATACAGGCGTGAAATTTCAGCACAGGCTTTTTAAGTGCCTGGATAAAAGCAATTATTTTTTGGATGATTTAAGCAAGCAATCTTTTTGATGGAAAAGGGCTTTAAACATGTTTGGAAAACACGGCATTCCTTTATTATTTGAAACCAAAGACCTGAGGATATGTGTTCAAAATCAGAAGGGATATACAGTTTATCAAAGAAAATGCAAAGATGAAGAGGAAGAAAAAATACTTCTGGCTAAAAGCACGGAAATATTAATTAACCCGGTAGAGCCAATAAATAAGCCCAAAGAGATCACGAACTATTTTCTAGTCAATTTAAAAGAACCGGTTGTTGTTGAACCTAGAAGTACATATAAGATTTACCTGACCTTCCCGCTTGCCATTGGTGTTTTTTTGAAACGCAGCAGAGATTATGACATTCTTGATATTTTTACATTGGCATCCCAGAAATATACCCTGTATGGTGATCAGCATCAGGGCGTCATTTGCCGATATTGGGAAAGCACGGCTCACTCGAACGTCCCGGAGATCGAACCTCTACAGCAGGGCATTATGGAGCTTTCAATAAAGAATACCACTGAAAGATGGACGCCTGTATCAAAGGCGGTGTTTAACGCTTATGGAATGAAAATTTACTACAGCAGCAATCTGGTTTCAATGAAGGCTTCCATGACTGTTCTGAGCGAATGTTCAGCAGAGACCCATTTTTCATCTTTACCCCTGCAAAAGGATATGAAGAAATCTCTTGAACTTTATACTGTCAGAAAACTATCCATTTTATCATCTACCTTTACCATGATGGACGGCATATGATTTTAGATAAGATTATTTATGATAATGTAACCGTTTTAAATCTTTTAGAAATACTGGCGGTTTTTATTGCGGCTATTATTGTTTCCAGGACAATTGCTTTTTATCTCAGGAGAACACTTAAAGAAAAGATTAAGCAGGATACCCGGGAAATAATAATTAAAATTATTACTTATAGCTCTGTTTCCGCAGCTATCCTTTACGGACTGGTGGCTCTTAATATAAATCTGTCAGGACTAATGGTGGCAGGTGGTGTTGCCGGTGTGATTCTTGGTTTTGCCAGTCAGAGTATTATCGGGAACCTTATCTCCGGTATTTTTCTGATAATTGAAAGGCCGATAAAAATCGGGGATCAGGTCAATATCGATAATTATGCCGGGTTTGTTGAAGATATCCGTATTATTTCAACTACGATAAGG
>JAHEEI010000165.1 GCA_024640785.1 Pseudomonadota bacterium | reverse complement strand
CCGGATTTGTGGCCAACAAGATAATTCCCGGTCAGGGTTCTCCTCTTATTTTTGAAATTCCGCCTATGCGTTTACCCAAGCCGATGCAGGTCATCAAATCGGCGGCCCACAAAACCTATTTCTTTGTCAAGGAGGCTATACCTGTCTTTATTTTCGCTTCCCTCTTTATCTTCCTGTTTGAAAAGGTTGGAGGACTGGAAATAGCTGAGGACCTGCTTCGTCCTGTCATTCATAACCTCATGGGCTTGCCGGAAAAAAGCGTTCAGGTTTTTATCAAGACCATTATCAGACGCGAATCAGGTGCTACTGAGTTAGAACATTTAAGCGGTGTTTACACGAACCTCCAACTTGTGGTGAATCTTTTGATCATGACTTTCTTGACCCCATGTATTAACGCCATTTTAGTTCTCTTCAAAGAACGGGGCCAAAAAACTGCAACCTTGATCATGGGTACTGTGATAATTTACGCTATACTTATGGGTAGTCTGGTCAATTACATCTGCCTTGCCCTTGGAGTTACCTTTACTTAATTTAATTTTTAATAATTAATCTGTTTGACTTAAATGGTTTTTAGACAGGAGATATTACATGCTGAATGAAAAGCAGGAAGAGATCCTTGAATCAATCTGGTCTGTTAGTGATCGGCAAAACAATACCATTGAGGCTGTAAGAAAAAGATGCACGGTAAACTTCTCTGACGCTGACCTTGATGACCTTGAGCGCCAGGAATTGATCGTTAGGGATCAGGACAATATAAATCTGGCCAATAAGGGGAAATCGATTGCCGAGATAATTATCCGACGACACAGGCTGGCAGAGGTCCTGGTTTCAAGCATTCTAAAACTCAAGCAATCCGATATGGAAGATATTGCCTGCAAAGTAGAGCATAGTCTTCTGCCTGAGGTTGAGGAGTCAATTTGCACCTTGCTGGGACATCCCGAATTCTGTCCTGACGGCAAAAGAATCCCCAGAGGAAGATGCTGTACCGGCAAAAGCAAAGTTATTGACAGCAGCGTTGTCAGTTTAAAAGAGCTGACCCCCGGCGAAAGAGGCAAAATCACCTACATAAAGCCAGACAGCCACTCAGGCTTCCATCAACTTATTTCATTTGGACTTCATCCTGGTGTAGTAATTACCGTGCACCGAAAGAATCCGGCATTCTGTATAAAATTCGAAAATACTGAACTAGCCCTTGATGAAAACGTTGCGGCAAGTATTTATGTCTGGAAACTGACGAATGGAGAGTTGTAAGTAAAACGGACAACAATTGTTGGCAATAAAAATCCCCGGGAATCTTCCCGGGGATTTTAACTCATGAAAAAACCTTAATTTATTTTTTTACTTGGCTTCCTTTGCAGCTTTCTGGCGGGCATCAAGCTCTTTTTTTACTATTTCGCTGATATCAAGAGTTTCATCAACATAGAGCAGACCGGCGCGTGAGTCAATAATCATGGCATAGCCGTTTTTCTTACCCACTTCTTTGATAATTTTCTGCAACTCATTCAAAACTGGGCTCATTACCTGTTTTTCAAGCTGCTGCAATTCAAACTGGGCATCTTCAGATTTAAGCTGCATTTCCCTGACTCTTTTCTGATAGTCCCGTTCTTTCTCCTCCTTGACTTCCTGGCTCCATACCGTACTCTTTTTTTCTATTTCAGCCCGGAGAGCATCAACCTCTTCCTGCTCCTTCTGAAATTTTTCCTGGAATTCACCTACTTTTCCCTCAAGTACCTTTTTGACTTCCTGGCCCGCCTCAGAGCCCAAAAGCACATCCTGAATGTTGACACTGACAATCTGTTTGCCGCTCTCCGCGGCCTCCACTTGAGAAATTACAAGGCCTGTAGCGCCAAGCAGCAGCACCACGGCAGAAAAAACCACTAAAATCTTTAAACGCATTTGCTTTTCCCCTCCAAAATAAAGATTTCCGGGCACGAAATTCTCTGCCAAGAGAATATTCATTCCCGTTTACCATTAATTGTCAATTTTATAAGAATTCCACTCTGTTTTTACAGACAGACAAACGGGGTGGCAATGCCTGAGATACATTGCCACCCCGGAGTGTTAGGCTAACTATAATGCAGTATTATTAGTTGCGCCAGTCTAATTACTTAACCACAACAAAGTCATCTCTCCGATTCTGGGCCCAAGAGTACTCATCATGCCCATGCAGCAATGGTTTTTCCTCTCCATAACTTATAGTGTGCATACGATCCTCGTGAACCCCAAGATTCATCAGGTATTTCTTTGAACTGTTGGCTCGGCGTTCTCCCAAGGCCATGTTATATTCATTGGTTCCCCTTTCATCACAGTTTCCTTCTATACGGACTTTGGCGCCTTTATTCTCATTCAGAAAGGTAGCATTCTTTATAATTCTAGCACGCTGGTCTTCTCTTATATTTGACTTGTCGAAATCAAAGTAAATAGGCAGGAGTGGTGCAGATGTTCTTCCTTCCAGAACCTCAGGTTCTTTTTCCATTGCAGCTTGGGCTTCTAGTGATTCTTCCTTGGAGGCCATACCCTCTTCATAAATTTTTTCATAGCCGGGGTCACCTGGTTTCAGTGCTGTTTCTTCAGTAGCCGCACCCATTTCTTCTTCGGCAGATACTTTCTTTTTGGCGCAGCCGCTCACACCAAGTGCAAGCACCAAAGCAACAGCAGCAAACATCATCAACAACAACATCCTCTTCATCTTTCTCCTCCCAAAAAAGTAAATTATTTAAAAGCAGGCATTACGTGAAAAATAAATAAATCTTAACTTTCATGCATATAGTATATTTAAAATAAATTTTCCAGAAATATCCCTTAGGTAGATATAATTTTTTAAAAAATTCAGCAAAAATCTGCACTAAACAATATTTTTCTTAAAAAATTAGTCTTTCCAAAGTAATTACTATGCTCCCAATTACCCAATAATTACAAAACAGTATTGCAAAATATAATTTCAGGATTAATTACAGTGAGTTATAAAAATTTGTTTGCAGTCCAAATTAAAGCTTTTCATAATTATAAGAGTAATCTTATAGTAATAGTTCATTCAGGTTAATTACCATTATAATAAATTCCATAAAAATCAGTTTATCATGCAAAATAAATATCACGACACGCTCACTGATCAGGAAACGCTCCTGAATAATATACTAGCCCATAGCCCTTTTGGTACCTTTTTCGGCATATCACAGAAGGTATTTGACCGGGTCTGGTCCAACCTGACAGAAGACGACGGCAATTCTGCAGTTTATATCTCCATGGAAATCGGAGCTGACCTGGATGTTTTCAATCCAGTTAAAACTTATCTTCAGCAAAAAGAAATAGCAGGCAGCAACGATGCGGTACTAAGTTCATTTTTAAAAAAATTCCTTCAAGGACCTTATAAATTGCCAAACTATGGTGGCGGGCTTGGGGTTTTAGCAGGAGACACCCTGAAAAGTTTTGCTGCATGCAAGATCCCGGTTGCAGCGATATCCCTGCTTTACAAAAAAGGATATTTTGCTCAACTCGTTGATTCAAGAATCGGTCAAATCAGCTGGTCAGTTGATTGGTCACCTGGAGAAACTCCCAGTCTCTATCTTTTAAAGAATCCGAGTTATCCTGACAAACCGCTCTATATTGAAATTCCTTTCTTTGACGGACATGACAAAACAGTCATGGCCTATGCCCAAGTATGGATGAAGATAGAAATCAATGAAAACCTGGATTTTTTTGTCCCGGAATTTCTGCTCGATTTTTGTTTGCCAGAGTCTCCGGAATGGATTCGCAATGCTGCCAACCACCTTTACGACAGCAGTTCAGAAAAAATGAAGGCTGTTCAGCGTCGTATGCTGGGCGCAGGAGTCATGCCGCTTATGGATATTCTTGGACTCACGGCAAAGCGGATACATCTCAATGAACAACACGGGGTAGTTGCAGTGATTCATCTTATTGCTGACTTTCTTCTGAACAAACTTGGCCCATCCTATCAGACAAGTGTTAAAGACTCAGATATACTGGAAGCTGCAGAGGCAGTTGCCCAAAAAGTCATCTATACCATACACACCCCTGTAAAAGCAGGGCATGACCGTTTTAACAAATCCCTCTATGCGGGCCTGAGCCACACAGTCTGCAGGCGGATCCTTGGCCTTCTGGCTGGTGACAAGGAAAACTCCGAGCTTTACAATTTTACTGAATTTGCCATGCAGGTGAATCGAGCTGTCAACAGTGTCAGCAGATTACACCGTGATGTCACCAAAAAACAATTCCCCCAGTTTGCCGAAAAAATAACCGCCATTACGAACGGGGTCCATCATCTTACCTGGATTAGTGATGCCAAGGCCGAGGTTTTTGACAGTTTTCCAGAATTGAAAAACTGGCAACAAAACCCTGCTGTATTCATTAACGCAGAGACCCTTTTGAACAATAAAAAATTCCGTACTTACCTTGAACAGGCATGGGAACATGATACCGAAACACTCATTCACTATGTTAATGATATGCTTGTCCAGCACCGTCACCAAATAGAAGAAACTTGGATTGATCCGCCTAATTTTCTATCCCATTTGCATGAGGAGGATATACCACTCATGCCATCAGTATTTACTATTGGTTTTGCCCGTCGTTTTTCAACCTATAAACGCGCTGACCTAATTTTTGACAACATCAAGGAACTGACTGACATAATCACGAAGCTAGACTATCCTGTCAATTTCCTTTTTGCCGGCAAAGCACATCCTGCGGATGAACCGGGCAAATCACTAATTAAGATAATCCTCGACGTACAGGAAGAATTGTATGAACGCAGCAAAGGTTTAGCTAAACTAGTATTCATTCCCAATTATGATATGTCCATTGCCAAGATGATGGTTTCAGGCGTACATGCCTGGTTAAACAGCCCCAAACGTCCCCTGGAAGCAAGTGGAACAAGCGGCATGAAAGCTGCCATGAACGGTATACCTAACATCAGTATCCTAGATGGCTGGTGGATGGAAGGATTTCATGATGGGAAAACCGGGTGGAAATTCGGCCTTGACACTCCTGTTGATTTAGAACCGCTGAGTGAAGAACCTGCAGCACTCCTTTATGAAGAGGATTCAGCATCCTTTTATAAGCTTTTTCCCCAGGTGCTTAAAGAATTCTATGATCCTAAACTCAGAGCAAAATATATCGATAAGTGCATCAACAACATATTCCTCAATATCCCAATATTTAACACCCATAGGATGATTGCAGAGTATTGTCGTAATTATGAACTGAATCTTGCACCGCAAGTAGGTAAAAAAATCAAAAATTTCCAAAAACTCTATCAAAGTGAAATATGAATAAGCAAAATATGCCCGCAGTCTTCAATAGGCCCTATAATATCAGCGGATTACGCAAGTAATGCCTGTCTGCGGAAAGCTTTTTGGGTGGCCTACAAAAACAGATTATTAACAGTTAAGCATTGCCTCCAGGAGTTTAAGATTCTAAATAATCCCAAGACAATTCTCCATGCAAAGCCT
>JAHEEI010000164.1 GCA_024640785.1 Pseudomonadota bacterium | reverse complement strand
ATGATTTAAAGGGTGAGGGTTTGTCAAGAGTGAGCATACCCACTTTATAAATTATATAATAACAAAATGGCAGGGTTAATGGATTGCTTATCCAGACACCAAGCATTGCTGCACGTTTACTACCTCTGAAAATATGAGCAAGGGGCACTGAAATAATGGTGTGAAAAGGAAAAGTCGGTGTCATCCCAACAAAAACGCCGATTCCCAATCCCATGGCAAGGTAATGAGGATTGCCGTGTAATTCTTTAAAACTCTGAATTATTTTCTGGAGATAAAGGTTAAAAGTGTATTTGTAACCAATGTTCGGTACTGATTTTTTCTCCATCCTCTTTCCAAGCATCCTGCTTTTTGTCAAACAGTAAAAATCAAAATATTAACTTTTTAAAGCCATAATAACTATTTATCAAATATAATGAGTCTATTATTAGACTATAAAAAGTACTTAATCTTTAAAAAAAAGTCCAAATATTTTTTTCAGAATGGATTTCTTTTTTGCCAGTCCCTTAACCTCCTTTTTGCCTGAAGGAGGATGGAAATTTTCACCATATTTTTTCCTGTAGTATTCCAGTCTTTCTTCATGAGTTCTTTTTGGAGATCTGGTTTTATTAACTTTTGTCTTCTTATGATCTTTTACAGGCGTTCTGGTATTTTTATTTATTTTAGACGGGATTGACTTTATGTTTTTAGCAGACTTTTTTGATGGGGATGTTTTTTCACCAACAGGTTTTCTCCTGTTTCTTAAAGCCGGTTTTGATGGTTTTTTTTGAGACTGATCCTGCCGCTCTTTTTCAATCCTGAAGTGTTTTCCAGCGCTTACATCTTTTTCAAACATACTTTCATCCGGCCACTCAACTGGAATTTTTGTGTTTGTAAGTTTTTCTATAGACTCAAGCGCATATACAAATTTCTCACAGGCAAGTGAAACTGCTTTCCCCTCTTTGCCTGCACGTGCAGTTCGGCCTATCCGGTGAACATAGTTTTCCGCGTCAGCAGGCAAATCATAGTTTATAACCATTTCAAGATCATCAACATGAAGTCCGCGTCCCGCAACATCGGTTGCTACCAGATATTTTAATTTACCAGACTTTATACTTTCTATGATTTTAAGGCGTTTGCTCTGCTGCAGGTCGCCCATAATATATTCGCATTTATAACCGTTATATTCAAGACGTTTAGAGACTTCATGGGCTTTACTCTTGGTATTGGTAAAAATTATGCAGTTTTCCGGTTTTTCTGATTTCAGGATTCCAAGAAGAAGTTTTATCTTGTCTTCTTTGCCAACGTGGTAGAGCTTTTGGGAAATTTTATCAACCGTTATATTTTCCGAGTCTATTTCAATCTCAACAGGGTTGTTCATAAATTCCCAGGCCAGTTCTTTTGCCCTATAGCTGAGTGTTGCACTAAACAACATTGAGATACGTTCAGAAAAGTGCGGCATATTTTTCAACATTTTTTTTATATCTGGCAAAAAGCCCATATCAAAAAGCCGATCTGCTTCATCAATGACCAGAATCCCGGTTTTTCTAAGATCCAGCTTTTTTTGCTGATGAAAATCAATGAGTCGACCCGGAGTCCCGATGATAATATCCACATCACTTTTAAGCAGTTTTTCCTGTTCGGCATATCCAACACCACCGTAAAAGCACCCGCAGGTAAAATCAAGATATTTGCCGATGACTTTTGCTTCTTTTTCAATTTGTATGGCAAGCTCTCTTGTGGGTGCTATGATAAGCGCTTTGCTTTTTTTTAGATCTCTTTTATTTATAAAGTTATGATATATGGAAATCAGGAAAATTGCTGTTTTTCCTGTGCCTGTTTGTGATTGGACACAAACATCAGTGTATTTAAGTGTGTGCGTAAATGTTTTTTCCTGTATAGGCATGCAGTTAATAAATCCGGCTTCGGTAATACCTCTTTGCAGGTTTTCGTCTAAATCAAGTTCTATAAATTTTATTGTCATATATTTATGGTTGTTATTCCTTATTCTTTATTCGTATAGTTAATTAAACGTTATAATGTCTGTAAAGCAAGTTATGTATTGGTGTATGTTTGGATTAGTTCCCTAGAAGTGTTTTGTAGGGTAAGACTTTTCATCTCCTGAGTCCAACATTATTTGTGATTATAGCACTATCCGTTTAAAATGTGAAGTCACCTAAAATTTTAATTTTTAAGGGTAAGGAGTACGATGAATTGTCCTCTCTGCAGTCTTGATAATAGCTTTAAGTATTTTGAGAAGACGGAAAAAAATAGGGGTGTAAAGATATATTTCCAGTGTAAAAGGTGTGAGCTTGTGTTTCTTGACCCTGGCTTTCATCTGTTACCTGAGGAAGAAAAAACCGTTTATAATTTCCATCAAAACTGCCTTGAAAACGAAGGTTATGTCAGTTTTCTAAGAAAACTTGCCAATCCTTTAATGTTGAAATTAAGTAAAAACTCAACAGGTCTTGATTTTGGTTGTGGTCCCGGTCCAACAATGAGTACTATTTTAAATAAGAGTGGGTTCGAGGTCTTTAATTACGACCCATATTATTTCCCTGACAGCAGTCTTCTCAAAAATAAATATGATTTTATTACCTGCACAGAGGTAGCAGAACATTTTTACCAGCCAAAAAAAGAATTTATTTTATTCGATAATCTTTTAAAAGAAAACTTTAGTTACCTGGGTATTATGACCCAATTGCTTCCTAAGGGGACAGGCTTTAGGAGCTGGTGGTATCATCGTGACCCAACACATGTTTCGATTTACAGTTTAAAAACTTTATTATGGATATCTGAATGGATGGGTTGGAAAATGGAAATTCCTGAAAATGGTGTGGTTATTTATTCAAAATAATGGTACAAAGATAGATCTAAGATATAAAAACTCTCTAAACCGTTATTCTGTCTGCTTAACAATACCCGGTTAGCTCAGACGGATACTAAATCCTAAAAATATATTATTATTAAACTTGTCTTCCTCTTAAAAGGACCGGCTATGGACAATAAATATATGGGACAGTTTGTTGGAATAGAAAATATATTGAAATCAGCTCTTAAAAAATCAGAAATTAAAGATAGTACTTTCAAAAATGCATCCCTGTGGCTCCAGCTTTCTTTTGCAGAAGTTGAAATTGACGGAGTTAAGGTAAAAGATTTTATCAGAGATCTGGCTAAAAATAAAAGCTGGAAAAAGCTTGATGATGCTTTTTATAAAATGAACAGCTTTGGAACAGCAGGCGTCAGGGGAAAGCTTGCAATTGGAACTGCAAATTTTAACCGGATCATACTCGGGCTTGGTGTTGAAGCTCATGCCAGATATATAACTGAGGAATATGATAAGAATGGCATAGAATTTGAGAGAGAAAAAGCGGTTATTCTTGCATATGATTCCAGAAGGGGCTCTTACGATCCTCACACTAATGGGCCGGGTTTTCTGGTAAAAGAAGCTGCGTCAATATATTGTGCCCATGAAATAAAGGTTTATCTTTTTGATACGGTTGCGCCTACTCCTGAGCTGTCTTTTGCTATTTTTGAACTTGAAAATATACGGCCATATTCAGGTGGTGTTTTTACTGCATCACACAACCCTGCCTGTGACAATGGTTTCAAACCTTATGATTACTACGGTGGACAGGTTGTTCATAGTGAGGTTCAAAAAATAGCGGATAGTATCAATGATTACGGTGACGTCAAAAAAACAGATTATGACGAGGCTCTAAAAAAGGGAATCATTCAATTTGTAGGTGGAGAAGTTGACAGGTCATATGTTGAGAAGGAAAATCAAACTGCAATATGGGTTGATGATAATGGACGTTTTCTTTACTCTAAAATAGACCATTCATTAAAAGTTGTTTTTTCTGCTTTAAACGGAACAGCACAACGCCTTATTTTCAAAGTACTTGAACGCCGCGGCTTTAATATAAATGATAATTTTCATCCGGTTGAAAAACAATGTGTTCCTGACGGTTCTTTTGCTACCTGTTTGAAACCTAATCCAGAAGAAAAAGAGGCTCTTAGCGAATCTATCCGGCTGGCAAATAAAGTCAATGCGGATATTCTTATGGCAACCGATCCTGACAGTGACAGAATCGGTGTTGGTGTTCTTTTAAGTAAAGATGAAATAGACTTTTACTCAAACGAGCCGGCTGTAAAAAACGGGTACTATCTTTTAAGCGGTAACCAGCAGCTGGTACTTCTTACTGATTATATTCTGAGTCAGATAAAGGAACGCGACGGTAAGCTGCCTGAAAACAGCGTTATCGGAAAATCGATTGTGTCAACTGATCTGGCAAAAGAGATTGCAGATCAATATGAAGTTATGACCATAGAACCTCTTGTTGGATTTAAATACCTGGGTGAAAAACTTTACCTTTATGCAAACAAAGCCTTTAAATCTGCGAAAGCAAAGGATAAAAACTTCCTTAATAAAAGTTATATAAATCTCTCAAGGAAGGAAAGGATAAATGTTTTACAAAAATTCGGACTCTGTTTCCTTTTTGGTGGTGAAGAGTCTTACGGCTCACTTGTTGGCGATTATGTTAAGGATAAAGATGCCATAACAGTCACAGCCATGTTTACAGAAATGGCCGGTTTTTACAAAAAAAGTGGGCTTACTCTAACACAGCGACTGGAAGAAATTTATAATGAATATGGATATGCAAGAGAAGAAACCATCTCTTTAAGTTTCACAGGTGCAGCAGGAAATGACGTTATAAATAAAATAATGAGCGATTTACGTAAAAACCCATTGAAAAAAATTGCGGATAAAAATGTTCTTGCAGTAATTGATTATACACCAGTCGGTTCATCCGGAATTAGATACGCAAAAGACATTAACGGAAATATTTTATTTGACGATTCCGAACCCCTAGACGCTAAAAATCATACCGGCTATACAGAAATAAAGGGTATAAAACTTCCTCTTTTCTGGCACGGTGATTATAAGCTGATTAAAAAAGATGCTAAACTGCCAGAAGCAAACATGATAACTTACGTGCTTTTAAACGGGTCAAAGGTTATTATAAGACCTTCTGGCACTGAGCCTAAAATTAAGTTTTATATCCTTGCAAAAGGAAGCAAAACAATGAATGATAGAGCTGAAACGGATAGATTTTTTTATGTTACCAAAAAAGAACTTACTCATCAATCCAAGATAGTTGAACAACAAATTCTAAATAGACCAATAGCTTGAGGTAAAATGAATATATGTCATCACTGTAAAAAAGAAGTAAGTGTGGATAGAAAAGTTGCAAGGACTGATACCTGTCCGTACTGTAATACCGATCTTAGATGCTGTATGAACTGTAGCTTATATGACGCCGCGGTTTATAATGCCTGTAGAGAGTCTCAGGCTGACAGGTGTATTGAAAAAGAAAAGGCTAATTTCTGTATTTATTTTAATTATACTGATTCAGATTCAGATGTTAGTTACAGCACTATTTCTAACAATAAACGTGAAAACCCGCTTGATGCTCTTTTTAAGAAAAGGTAGAACGCTGTGGCTAGAAAAAATAAATGTAAA
>JAHEEI010000163.1 GCA_024640785.1 Pseudomonadota bacterium | reverse complement strand
TCCATGCGGGCATTCCACCCAATCATGCTATGAAAATATTTCTTTGATTGTCCATGATCTTTTGCCAAATTAATTTTTTCTGCTAATTCTAAATTGTTTGTAACAACAGCACCAGCTTCGCCATACGCTCCTAAATTTTTACCGGGATAGAAACTAAAGCAGCCAGCATCACCAATAGATCCTGCCAAGCTTCCTTTATATTTAGCACCGTGCGCCTGACAGGCATCTTCAACAACAAAAAGTCCATGTTTACGGGCAAGGTCCATAATCGGATCCATGTCAGCCATTTGGCCGTAAAGATGAACCGGAATAACAGCCTTTGTTCGGGGAGTAATTGCTTTTTCAAGTAAGTCAGGATTCATATTATATGTCTGTTCAACAATATCAACAAAGACAGGTTTGGCTCCACACATACTGATAGCTTCTGCAGTTGCGATAAATGTATTTGGTACGGTAATTACCTCATCACCCTGCCCGATACCTAAACCAGTCAAAGTCAGCCAAATAGCAGATGTGCCGCTGCTGACACCCATTGCATGCTTACATCCACAGTAATCTGCAAACTCTTCCTCAAATTTCTTTACGAAAGGACCGCCTGCAAAGGCCGTTTTTTCTACAACCTGTCCTATGGCAGTATCAATTTCATCTTTTATCGATTCATATTGCGCTTTTAGATCCAGGAACGGGACTTTCATTTTTTCCTCCTGCTTATTAAAGGTTTAAAACCACATAAAATTAGATTTCTTTATTCTTTTATCTCTCTAAGTATTTTTGCAGGATTTCCAGCGATTATACTATTTGAGGGAACATCTTTTGTGACCACACTCCCCGCACCGACAATAGAATTTTCACCTATTGTAATTCCGCATAAAAGGGTGACACTGGATCCAATAGAGGCACCACATTTAACTAAAGTTGGTTTGCAGACCCAATCTGATTCTGTTTGTAAAGTGCCCTGTGGATTTATTGCTCGTGGATAGATGTCATTTATAAATGTAACATTGTGACCCACAAAAACATTATCTTCAATGGTAACGCCTTCACAGATGAAGGAATGGCTTGAAATTTTACAATTTTTTCCAATAGCAGCATTTTTTTGAATTTCGACAAAAGCCCCGATCTTGCTGTTTTCACCAATAGAGCATCCATAAAGGTTTATAAATTTTGAAAGTTTAACATTTTTACCCAGTTGTACATCTTCAGATATGATAATATAGTCCATGGTTTACACTCTCTTTTTATTATTTATTGGGTATAAAATATCAGCTTGATCTTTTGTTGGGATATAACTATAGATCCTTTTTAATCAACCTATTGGAAAGAGCTTTTTTCAGCAGGGGTTCTTTTGAAAATATTTTTCCAAATCTTGGCTTTAACTAAAACATAATCGGTAGAGTTTAATTTTATAATTGAATCATTTTCCCATTGTTCTTTAATGATTTATCAGAGGCTTCAAGTATTCTTACTACTCTTAGGCCGGCATGACCATCATTAATCGGAATTTTATCATTTAAAATACAATCAATAAAGTGTTCCGTTTCTAATTTCAAAGCTTCAGTTTGTGCAACCTTAGGAGCAAACATATCGCCGGACCTGTAACTTACAAGGAGATCATATATCCCTTTCTTATTATCAACCTTCACACCTTTATCATATACCTTAACCTTTTCATCTGCATCCAGATCATTCCATACAAGCATTTTCTTCTCACCGCCGATTAGAGTTGACCTGACCTTTACCGGAGATAGCCAGTTGACATTAAAATGGGCTATCATGTTATTGCTAAAGTTAACTGTAATGTAGGCAATATCTTCTAGTCCATTGTTAAAGTGTGCTTTACCGCTTGCGGTTATAGATTCTGGTTTCTCATCAATTATATAGTCCATTATGGACAAATCATGTGGTGCAAGGTCCCAAATCACATTAACATCATGCTGGAAAAGTCCCAGGTTTACCCTGGTAGAATCAAAATAATATAAATTTCCCAGAGTATCATTATCGACAAGTTCTTTAATTTTATTAACAGCTCCGGTGAAAAGAAAAGTATGGTCAACCATGATTTTAAGATTATTCTTATCTGCGAGTTCTATTAGTTCTTCAGCTTGAGCAACTGTAGAAGTAAAAGGCTTTTCAACAAAAACGTGCTTTCCTTTTTCGAGTGCCAGTTTTGCTAATTTATAATGTGTAAAAACCGGTGTAACAATAGCAATGGCATTAATATCAGGAAAAGTTATTAATTGATTAAAATCAGTGGTTGTGTGAACAGCAGGGTAGTGTTTTTGAAAAGAATTGAGGACTTTTTTATTTTTGTCACAAACACAAATGACCCGGGCATCATTAAGTGAATTAAAATTTCTTACTATGTTTGGTCCCCAGTATCCGTAACCGACAACACCGATGTTTATCATTTTAACTCCGATTTAGAATTTTAATATTTTTTTACTCAGCCCCCCTGCCCGTGAGCACAACTTTGACAGTACTAAACAGTATTTTTATGTCTAACCACAAATCCCAATTTTTTACGTAGTGAAGATCCATACGAACCATTTCATCAAAAGTGGTCAGGCTGCGTCCTTTTACCTGCCAGAGACCGGTAATGCCCGGCTTAACATCCAGTATCCTTTTCATATGCCAGTTTTGATAGTTAGCCAATTCATAAGGTATAGGAGGCCTAGGCCCTACTAAACTCATATGTCCCATAAGGACATTAAAAAACTGAGGGAGTTCATCCATGCTGCTTTTTCTTAATAGTCTTCCTAACGGTGTTATCCTCGGATCATTTTTAATCTTATAACAGGGCTGATCATCAGACCCCATATTAATCTCGTTGTGTTTTCCCTGTATTAATTTTTTGACATACTCACGGTGAAAACTTTCATCACAATCTGTATACATTGATCGGAATTTCAGAAAGGGAAATTTCTTCCCTTGATAACCTACCCTTTCCTGCTTAAAAAGAAGAGGGCCTTTTGAAGTGAACTTAATAGCCGCAGCAATTAACAGCATGAGAGGAGAAAATATTATAAGCGCAAATAGCGCACCTGCAATATCTATTAATCTTTTTATAACAAGTTGCCAGTTTTCCGGAAGACCCATTGCTTCCAAATCAAAAATGCAGGATAAGTCAAGGGTTCCAACCTCAGACCTTAGGGGTTCTGATGAATATCCCATCTCGTGGATTTCGGGTAGTGAACTGGTACGGCCTTTTGTCCCATTTGTGTGAATATCGTTTTCCTTGAAATCAAGAATTTCCGGATATGTACTGATAACAAAATCCAGCAAAGATGACTTCTCTCCTAAACGCTCTTTTAATTGGTTTTTAAATTTTAAAGCAGCATATTTTGCACCATCTGTTTCGGTCTCCGGGAGCAAAAAACATAGGGTATTCTTGGTAGTCCATCCTGCGCGATCAATAGTTCTGAACTCAGGCTCAATTGTTTTGATAAATTCTTTAAAAGCTTGAGCATTATTGTTTCCATTACTTTTTGTGAAATCAACGTGTATTAATGAAAACGGTCTGTTTGTTCTCTCTGAACGTTCCCGCTCATAGTGAAGAAGGTCAGCAAACTCTGATTTTTTAAGTATTTTTATTTTTTCCATGATAAGGCAAACCTTATTGTTAAAAAGTTATTTTTACAGCCTCTGGTATATCCAGTCGGGAATATGCATTTTTCTTCTGTTTAATACTGCCCCCAGTACTTTTATTTTTTTATCCTCTAATCTTTCTTTCGCTCTCTGCACTACTTCCCAGCGAGTGCTTTCCGCCTGCGCTACCATAACTACGCCGTCCATTTTTTCAGCAAGGATGCTGGAGTCGTTACAGGAGTGAATGGAGGAGCAATCAAACAGTATCCAGTCAAAAAAGGTTTTTATCTTTTCTATAAACGAATATAACGATTGAGATTCAAAAGTGAAAAAATTAGCGTGAGAAATGCCGGCGGTGACAACGGACAGGTTTTTGAAGCTTGTTTGCTTGATCACAATATCCAGGGATTTCTCCCCAAGAAGAAATTCGGTTAAGCCATCTTTTTTCTCAAGCTTGAACAGCTTGTGCAGGGACGGATTTCTTATATTTGCATCAACCAGTAAAACCTTATCTCCTCCTGTGGCGAGAGTTATGGCAAAGTTGCTAATAACTATTGACGTTCCCTCCCCTTTCGCAGCAGCGGAAAAAAGAATTGTTTTCATCTTTTCGTCAGCTGCAAAAGTGGTCAGATGCTGTTTCAGCCTGAGATATTCCGATAGAACCTGAGGGGACAGTTTAAAATCCACCGGGTTATGCGGTTCAAACTCGGGTATAGCTGCAAAAGCAGGCAAATCAAGATGCTTAGTTATATCTTCAATGCTATTAAAAGTATGACTTAAAACTTCGAACAAAAACCCTGATCCAAAACCTGCAAAAATACCCAGAAAAATGGAAAGAATTATATTAAGCAGTTTTTTTGGTTTAACAGGTTTTATGGGTGGGAGGGCCGGCTCTACCACACTGACGTTGGCAATTTTCTGTGTGTCCATGGCCCTGGAAATCCTGGCCTCTTCCATATGCTTAACATAGAGCTGATAGTTTTCTTCATCTATTTGAAACTGACGTTCCAGCTCTTTTAGTTCCCGCTCCTTGCTGTTAACACTATTTAGCTTTTGCTGATATATAGCCAGTTGCTTTTTCTGGGTTGCTGCTTCACTCTTCAGGGCATTCAAATTATGGCCTATACTTGTAATCGCCTTGTTATGATAGATTTGTTCTTCTTTATCCAAAAGATTTTGAGCCTTTTCTATCTCCTGTCTGATATGTCTAACCCGCATACTTTGCTCTGTATAATTCGCCAAAAGAGCCTGTTCTTCTAGCCTCAACTCAGACAGCCTGTTTCTAATGCTGCTCATTACTTCGGGGTTGAGCTCAGTCTCTTTACCCATTATCTTCCCAGAAGATACTTCATAGGAGCTCTCCTTGAGTGACTTTAGCTCGCCCTCATTTTTACTGATTTCACTGTTGGTTTCTGAGAGGGCTATCTCCAGGCCTGAAATCTGATCAAGGAGTAACTCTTTTTGCCTCGCAAGGGAAGAGATACTGTTCTGCTCTTTGAAAGCCTCAAGTGTTTTTTCAGAATCCCTGAGCGAGTTCCTCTGAAGCTTTACCTGATCATCAAAAAAACTGTATTTTGCAGGATCTTTGTATACCTTCAAATGATGTTCAAGAAAAACACTTACCAGTTTATTTACAAACTGTGCGGCTATAAGGGGATCTTTATGCTGAAATTTAATGCTTATAATACTTGAGTCCTTAATTGCAGATATTGAGAGATTGCTTTCACAGGTCAGGGTTGCTTTTCCAAGGGAGAGGGGTCCTTTAGCCATTTTAGGGTAGAGGGTGTTAATACCAAGATCATTTATGACGCTTTCAATTATATTGCGCCCCTTTAATATCTCTACCTCTGAATTTATCCGCTCTTCCCTTGCAGAATCAAAGTGAATCTGGTCTCCCCCCCCAGCTGTTGTGTCTGTGGGCTTAAAAATATTTTCC
>JAHEEI010000162.1 GCA_024640785.1 Pseudomonadota bacterium | reverse complement strand
AGGGTTACCAGTAAAACTAGGGGAATCTCTTTCCAGACCGTTCCCGAGGGGACCTCAAGCGGAAAAATAACGGATGAAATTCCAAGGATCAGAAGTATGTTGGCGATGTTGCTGCCGATAATGTTTCCAACTGCTATTTCGGATGCGTCTTTCAGACTGGCGGCAATATTCACTGACAGTTCAGGAAGTGAGGTTCCGAAGGCAACAACCGTGAGGCCGATGGCGAGATCGCTTACCTTTAGTCTGCATGCAATTGCAGACGCACCGCTTACCAGAAGGTCGGCTCCCTTGATAAGAAGGGCAAAGCCGGTTATTAGAAGGATAATCTGTATCATTCTCTCTCAGGCAAGGAAAATTAATTGACGGTTGAGATGTTATTCTATTCAGGGCTTAACTTTGTTTAGCCATTTATCTTTTTCCGCCGGAAAGCTGGTGCTGAAGGTATAGCTGTAAACAGTGAAGTTATCATTAAAATAAAATACAAGGTCCTTGGTGCGGGTTGAACCGATGGCCCGGTATTTATAGTATCCATATGTCCAGGTGGGTTTTTCATCATCAACTCCAACCCGGAAGGGTTCTCCCAACCGGCTGCGCACTTCATTTTTTGTTGTCTTTTCCAATATTATCCAAGAAAGGCTTTCGGAAGAAAAATCTTTGCCGACAGTAGCGCAAGCATATGTAAAAAATACGGCGAAAAATAGGGTTATAATTAGCTGGACTTTACCTGTATTTGATTTATTTTTATACATTCTATTCTCCTGAAGGAAAAGTGGTTCTGTTTTTGCAGCAGAACCACTTTTATAAAAATTAAATTTTGGAGGTCTCTTCTTGTCTGGGCAGTGTATCACTGAAAGAGGTGCTGCCTTGAAATTTTTAATTCAGGACCAGTTTGAACTCATCTCTGCGGTTCTTTGTCCAAGCTGAGTCAGTATGACGGATGTCAACAGGTTTTTCTTTACCGAAGCTTATCACAGTTATCCGTTCTGTTTCGATTCCCGAGTGAATAAAGTAATTTTTGGCGCTTTCGGCTCTTTTTAGGCCCAGCCTGTTATTATAATTTACAGTCCCTCTCTCATCACAGTGTCCTTCAATGCTGATCTTTGCTTCCGGATTTGATGAAAGCCAGGCTGTTGTTTTGGAAAGCTGTTTCAAGGCCTCCGGCCCGAGTTCATGTTTATCGAATTCAAAATAGATGTTCTGCAATGCCTCTGCAGATTCCGACTGTTTATCAATCTTTTGTTCGCTCTGATATTGTATCTGAGGCTGGATAACGGCCTCTGAGCTGTTCATTTTATCCGGTGCCTTTTTCTTGCCAAGGGCACACCCGGAAACAATAGTTAATAAAAATATAGCCATCATGATTTTTTTTGCAAGGTGTTTCTTTTTCATTTTCTGTCTTCTCCTTTTTATTGTTTATTTCTTAATACGGTTTTTAATAAAATAAAACGGTATGCATACTTTTAGGTATAAAATTTTTATTAATTCTTTAATGCTTTTGGATTAGATCCTTACTTTTGCCTTCCTTTTTTTATTGTTTAGGTCTCAATTTAGCAGACCGTACATTCGTATGTTTTTATTAGCGATACGGTTATATGGCAGGGTTTAATCTTATTTTCTGTGCCTGTTTGCAGTCTGTTCTCCAAAGACATTTTTTTTCTTCACATTCAAATACCCGGTCGCTTGCATAGCATGCTGGGTTGTTTTCCACTTTCTGAATTTCCCGTATGGCATCCATTTTTTTCATGTTTTTGAGGTTGATTCCAAGCTGGGTGCCTTGCTTTACTATTTCTTTAAGATTCATTTTTACTCCCTTAAATACATTTGTTTAAAATTAACAAGATAATTTAAATATTTATTTTCAGTCTGCTTAATTAGAGTGTCTATTTAAGTACTTTTAGTATTATAATTATCTCATTACAAATTGCATGCCAACCGATTTATTCTACAAAAAATTTAAATTAATATTAAATATCAAGGAGTTAAATCTTAGCTGTAATTAACTTTTGATTAAATCGGAGGTTCTGCCTCCCCTAAAAACGGTACTAAAGTATCAGGATTAGATAAGACTGGTAAAAAAGGTGTCTCAATTTTGCAAAACCGGACAAATCATCTTTTGTAAAACGTATGCTGCGGGTTATTTGGCACTTGTTTTGATATCGTTAAAGGAAAAGAATTTTATGAGCGATTGCTGAGGGAACTTTTTTAGCTTTGCAGGGGAATTTATTGCAGGAAAAGGACTCGCGGCGTTTTTTAAATAATAGATAGGTGTTTTCAGATTTTAATTAAAGGTTAAAACGGGATTATTCAGGGATTTAGTTTTGGTTTTTTTGTCTTAAACTGTTCTTTTTTTAAACCCAGCCGCTGCATCTTTTCAAAAAGTGACCTTGACTGAATTCCTGCCAGGGCTGCTGTTTCATTAACTTTTCCGTTTGTGTGCCGCAGCAGACTGGTAAAGTATGCTTTTTCAAATCGGTTGATATATTCCATTTTGGCTTCATGAAGGGGTTTTTGAATCCAGCCTTCTGAAAGGGTGTCAGTTATCTGTATGAGGTCATGACGGTGAGGTGATAGGGACTTTATTTCACGGCAGGTTTTCATTTCATCCGGCAGTTCATGTATGGTTATTTTGTCATCATTGCACAGAAGCATTGCCCGTTCTAAAACATTGATTAATTCCCGGACATTTCCAGGCCATGCATAACGGCACAGGGAGTGAAGTGCGTCATCTGTAATTGAAAAAACATCTCTGCCGATCTGTGTCCTGAGATAGGCGATATAGCTTTGTACCAGTTCAGGGATATCATCTTCCCTTTCCCGAAGAGGCGGAATTGTCAGGGTGACAACACACAGTCGGTAATAAAGGTCCCTGCGGAAGGATTGATTTTCAGATTCTGAGGCAAGGTCCCGATTTGATGCGGCCATAATCCGGACATCAACTGCTATTGATTTTTCACTTCCCACTCTCTGAATCTGTTTTTCCTGAAGCACCCGAAGCAGACGGACCTGGAGATGATTGGGCATTTCTCCGATCTCATCAAGAAAAATAGTTCCGTTATGAGCAAGCTCAAACCATCCCCGCCGGGATCTTGTGGCACCGGTAAAGGCGCCCTGCTCATGACCGAACAGCTCGCTTTCCAAAAGTGTTTCGGGAAGCGCGCCACAGTTTATGGCGATAAAAGGACCATTGGATCTGGGGCTTTCAGCATGGATTGCCCGTGCCAGACGTTCCTTGCCCACGCCTGTTTCGCCGAGCAGTAAAATGGAGGTATTGCTTGAGACCACCCGGCGCACAATATGGAGGAAAGTCTGCATGGAAGAACTTTTTGAAATAAAATCATTCAGACTGGGGTGTGCCAGCACACGTTTTGCCGGAAGCAGTTTCAGCAGCAGATCCCGTCTTTTTTCGATAATTGTGTTGAGGGCATTCTGCAGATCATTTATGGGAAGACCTTCAAATAAAATAGCATCACATCCGGCAGCCAGCATTTTTGCCCGTTCTTCGGAAAGCTCTTCATCGGTGAGAATAACAAGGCCAGGTGAATCCGGAAGCTGCAGCAGCATCTGGATGGTTTCAAAGATCGTGCCGGTTAAAATGGATTTTTGAATAATTATGAGATCCGACCCCTCTTTTGAGAGCCGTTTCATTAAACCTGTTTTGTCCTGAACCGTAATGGTAATTATGTTAAGTTCCGCAAGAACCTTTTTCAGCTGGCCGCAGAGTTTTTTATTTTTGACACCCAGAATTACCCGTAAAATCATGCCTAATCCCTCTCAACAGAGTGTATAATCAGAAGACATACCTCCAGAAAAAAAGGATGTCAAGCCTCTTGTTTGTTTAAAGGTTTTCAGCTGTATTTGTCCGCATGCGTAATCCTACGGATTTGCTTTGTTTTTAAATCTTTTATTTTTATTTATCATGGCACAAAGGTTGCAAATTAATGTGATGTTATTTAACGGATTTTAAACAGCCATGAAAAAAAACAAAAAACTGCGGAACCCTAAAGTCAAAAATAAGCCCGCTAAAAAGGAAACTGAAAAATCCGAGCCTAAACAGCCCAGGCGGTTTTTGCATAATATTTTTGAACTGCCCAAAAGATAAGACACCCGCCTGGAATAAATAACTATTTTTCAAGATTAGTAAATTATCCTGCTGAAGAAAAGGCTGAACAATGGAGGTAAGGATTTATGAGCCAGTTAAAAACATTATTATTCACCTGCCGGACAATGGCATAAAAAATATGCCTAAGGGAAGGAAATAGTTTATGGAAAAACGCATAACACCACCTTTATCTAACAGCGGTATAGTTCCTATCCTTGACGGTGCTACATCAGATGTTCAGTCGGTCAGTACCGAAATTTGTTCTGAAAAAAAAATTGCGTCAGATAATACACTGGGTCTTGAGGAAAGGCTAGAAGCCTATGAAAACATTATTGATTCGGAAATTGGCGATACTAATCTGGTGCGGGCACGTAATATCGAGCGTGAGGTAGGACTGCGGCAAATCTTTTTGAAGTTTGAGGGCAATAATCCCACAGGAACCCAGAAAGACCGCATTGCATTTGTACAGGTTATGGATGCCATGCGTCGAGGTTTTGGGATTATTACGGCTGCAACCTGCGGCAACTATGGCGCTGCCCTGGCTCTGGCTTCATCATTTGCCGGACTTAAGTGTATTATTTATATACCCTCCGACTATCATGGCAGTCGAAACCAGGAAATGACAATTTTGGGGGCTGAGCTGGTCACAGTAAAGGGAGATTATGAAAGTGCGGTTGAGGCTTCCAGATGTTCTGCAGAAAATGACGATATCTATGATGCTAATCCGGGAGGAGCAAATACATTGCTGCAGCTCAAGGGATATGGTGAAATCGCGAATGAAATATATGACGAATTACGTGATGCGCCGGCAGTTTTAGCGGTTCCGGTATCCAACGGCACAACGCTTGCCGGAATCTACAGAGGTTTTGTGAGCCTGTATCGACGGGGAAAGACCTCCCGTATTCCCAGGATCGTTGCCGGTTCTTCATATAAAAAAAATCCGATCGTGAATTCCTTTGTGCAAAATATGCCTAGCTGTGAAAATCTTGATCCACTCAGGATAAAAGAAACTTTTGTAAATGAGCCATTGATTAACTGGCATTCGATTGACGGAGATCTTGCCCTGGAAGCAGTGCGGACCACCGGCGGATGGGCAGCGCATGCAAGTGACAAAATGATGCTTTCGGTTTCCAGGTTTATTCGTGAGCGGGAAGGCTTGAGTACTCTTCCGGCATCCACTTCCAGCCTTATTGCGTTAATAGAGCGGCATAAAAAGGAACCGCTGCCAAATGATCGATATGTAGTAATTTTAACAGGGAGAAAATAATGTCAGAACTGAAAAAAAGTAATGCGGTTGTTTACTGTGAAGGGGCGTTTAATACAACCAACGGAAAAACAGCTCACGGCCTGGTGAGATATACGCGGCGTTATAATATTAAGGCAGTTATTGATTCAACCTATGCCGGCAAAGATGCCGGAATGGT
>JAHEEI010000161.1 GCA_024640785.1 Pseudomonadota bacterium | reverse complement strand
GAGTACGGCTATCATGGGTCGACCATTTAAAAGAGAGATAACAAACAGGATTAAACAGCAAATAGCCCCTATGCCGGATGAAAGCCCGTCCATCACATCAATAAGATTAAAAGCATTAGTCGTTCCCATTAGCCAGAAAAAGGTAAGGATGATACATAACCAGTAGGGTAGGAAGAAGAGCTGTATATATATCCCCGACCTTATAAGAACAAAAACGGCAATAGTCTGGCCGAACAGCTTAAGTTTTGGATCAATAGTTTTAAGGTCATCAATAATCCCGAGCAGAATGATAATTGTTCCTGAAAGCAGCATCCCCAGAACATCTTTTTCAAAATCAAAATACAATGAAACTGTTAAAAGAAACGCAACATAAACTGAAAGCCCGCCAAGATATGCGACCGGCTTTTTTTGAAACTTAAGAACTCCATCGGGCTTGTCAACAATATCATATTTAAGCGCAGCCCCTCTCACAAAAGGCGTTAGATGAAGAGCCAGGCACAAGGATAACATAAAAGAAATAAAATATACGATAAGCATCAATCGTTCTCAAAACTTTATTAATAAAGGTTAATATACTTACATATTTTATTAATTTTATAAACCTATATCTAAAGCCTTATTCTTCATAAGAAAGGTCAAAATAGAGTTCTGTTGTTTTCTGAACACTTTTATCAATTGAGAAATTATTAACAACATGTTTTCGAGCGTTTGCCCCTAATTTATATGCAAAGTTTTTATCGTAAATCAACCTTTGAATATTCTCTGACAATTCATTTTCATCTCCGGGATTAAACAGAAGCGCATTTATATTATTTGTAACAACTTCAGTGATTCCATCGATCTTGGAAGCGATCACAGGCTTGCTCAGTACCATTGATTCAAGCAGTATGTTTGGCAGGCCCTCCCAAAGTGAAGGTATGGCTATTATATCCATCTGCAAGATACAGCTGTAAATGTTATCTGTGACCCCCATGAAATTAATATATTCCGACAACCCCTTCTGCATAACAATTTCTTTTAAATTATCTTCATCAGGACCTTCTCCAAAGAAAAAAACCCGGATTTCTTTTTCTTTTGAAATAAGTTTTTTTACCGCATTTAAAAGAACAAGGTGACCCTTCTGCTTGTCAAGCCTTCCAAAAAGTCCTATATTGACCTTTGCTTTATTCGTTTTGAACTCTCCAGGAAAAGTCCTTTCTGCCAGGCTGCAGTCAATGCCATTTTGTATGGTAATAATTTTATCAGGAGAAAGCCCTGTCTGCTGTATGGTAAAGTTTCGGACTGCTTCTGATACAGCCGTGTAAACAGTGACAAGAGAAGATGTATTCCGATCCAGAAAATGCTTAAATGGTTTGTTAGCTTCAATAACACGGATTGATGAGATAATTTTTTTCACTCCTGCCATTCTTCCGGCAAGTCTGCCGATGATGTTTGCCCTGAACAGAAAGGAGTGAATGATGTCCGGCTTTGTATAGCGAATAAGAAGAAAAAGAGAAATAAGTGCTGGAATAAAACTTAGCAGCGCCAATATCCCTCCCGACTCACTTAATTCCAGACAGTAGAACCCATCTGTTTCCTGTTTTATCTTTTCTGAAAAAGCCCCTTCTTTTTTTAAGGAACAGACAAGAATGTCAAACTGAGTACGGTCGATCCGTTTAATCAATTCAAGTAATGCCCGCTCTGTCCCGCCTACATTGGTACTGGTAATGATATAGAGTATGGTTATTTTTTTTTCCATGACCCCGAATAAGTTTTAAAAACCGGATTTTTATTAAAAAATCATGCAACCTGTTTAATAATCAATTCTTTTTGTTAACACAGTATATGATAAAAATTATTTTTATGTCAACATGTTTATAATATATATAAAATTTTATATTAATTTTAATTATAATAAAAAATATACAAAAATAATTATTTTTTAATATTAATTATCTTATTAAGATCAGTCTTATGTCATTCTTTAAGCGGATAATGATATAATATAAATTCACCTATTATAATTTAACCTTAAAAATAAAATATACCTGTATCAAATTTTTTAGATAACTTTGGATATATTTTCAAAGGTCTCTCGAATTTTAGATATTTCTCAGCTTTTGATAAAATTTGGAGAATATTTGGAGAATATTTGCGGGTGTTGCAAGAGAAGTTGATGCCATTCCAGATCTTCGTAAAAAGATAACCCCTAAAACCCCTATTTAAGGTTTTTACCTGTATCAAAAATCGGGATTGAAAATCTGTCTTAAATCCTCAATGGGCGATATCATATTTCATCAATTACTACCATTGCTTGAAAAGTATCCGGACCGGATAATTTATATTAGAATACCCGTACAATCCGGAAGCAATGACCTATTAAAAAAAGAGGGCTTTTAATCTCTAAATATCCAGACAATAAAGAACTATTTCACAAACTCCTTCCCGGTGAGTTTTGTATATGCCTCGATATACCGCTCACTGGTCTTTTCAATAATATCTTCAGGAAGAGCAGGCGGAGGAGGGCTTTTGTCCCAGTCAAGAGTCAGAAGGTAGTCACGGACAAACTGTTTGTCAAAGCTCATTTGTGAACAGCCGGTTTTATAGCTATCCATGGGCCAGAAACGGGATGAGTCAGGGGTAAGAACTTCATCTATCAAAATAATTCCATTATCTGAAACACCAAATTCAAGTTTTGTATCGGCAATGATAATCCCTCGACGTTCTGCTATTTCGCGGGCCCGTTTATAGATTTTTATGGTCAGCTCACGAAGTTTTTCAGCAGTGTCTTTTCCAATGATGTCGCTTATTTGATCAAAGCTGACATTTTCGTCATGGTCTCCTACTTCAGCTTTGGTTGAAGGCGTAAATATCGGTTCCGGAAAAGGCTCGGATTCTTTAAGGCCGGAAGGCATTTCTATTCCGCAGATAGCCCCGGTCTTTTGATAATCTTTCCAGCCCGAACCTGATATGTAGCCTCGGACGATACATTCCGCTGCAATAGGTTTAGCCTTTTTTACAAGCATGCTTCTTCCGGAAAGAACTTCAGCATACTTCCTGCATTCTTCTGGAAAATCATTGATATCAGTTGATATCAGGTGATTGGGTACGATATCTTTCAAATGCTCCAGCCAGAACTCGGTCATGCTGGTTAAGATTTTTCCCTTACAGGGTATTCCTTCAGACATTATAACGTCAAAAGCTGAAAGCCTGTCAGAAGAAATCATGAGAAGGGTGTCTCCCAGATCATAGATGTCACGTACTTTACCTCGATTTATAAGTTTTAAATCAGGAAAATCAGTTTTTAATAAGATACTGCTCATGCTTTACTCCTCAGGCAAATTAAGGTTTGGTTTAAAGTAAGATTAAAAAGTTTACATTTTTTACGAACTATATATCTTCATTTGCTTCGTCCCGAAGCTGAGACTCGCTGATTGCGTCTCTGGCAGCATCTTTACCTGCCTGAAATGCCTTCTTGTTAAGTTCCAGAAAGCGCGCGGGAACCCTTTTTTTAACAGCCATTGCTATCGCCTGCTCCGAGACGTAGGGAGAAATCTGAGAAATGGCCCCAAGAGAAATAATGTTTGCGACATTTTCATGTGTGAAGGTTTCTCTTGCTATTCTGGTGAAAGGAATGGAATATACATGCTGTTCTGCAATCTCTGAAACATAGGTTGAGTCAACAATCAGAATTCCCTCGGGCCTTAAATACTGAAGGTTTTCCTCGTATGCGTCCTGGCTCATTGCCAGCAGCATATCAAGCTCGCGTGCTTTTGGATAGTTAATCTCTTCATCACTGATAACAATATCTGAGCGGCTGAACCCGCCTCTTGCTGCTGCACCGTAAGCCTGGGTCTGAACAACAAACTTTCCATCATATATTCCTGCTGCTTCGGCCATGATGATGCCGGCGAGGATTATTCCCTGTCCGCCAAGACCAGCCAGCCTTAATTCCTGCTGCTGTGCCATTTTAACCTCCAAGCATATAATAAAAATAATTTATTTAAATTAAAAACCATAAAAACTATTTCTTCTGTGAACGCTCTATGAGCAGGTCATACTCTTCACAGAATTCAGGGATATCCTTATTAACAAATACCCCGGTAACGATCTTATCTTCAAGTTCTTCGGGTTTCATCTCGTGTGATTCTTCTACAGAAACTGAATTTTCACACTGAGTTTTTAGCATGGCAACCGCACTTCCCAGACGATTATACCTTCCATAAATCGTAGGACAGGGAGTGATTATTTCTAGAACCGAAAAGCCTTTCTTTTCAATGGCCATGATCGCAAGTTCATCCAGACCATCAGCATCATATGTGGTTCCTCTGGCAACAAAACTGGCGCCTGCTGCTTCGGCAAGTTTGCAGGCATCAAAATTGTTTTCAATATTTCCTCTTCGAGCTGTGGATGCTATTTTCCCTAATGGTGTTGTTGGTGAGGCCTGTCCGCCGGTCATACCGTAAATATTATTGTTGAAAAGAAAAACAGTCATATCAATATTTCTGCGTGAGGCATGTATAAAATGGTTGCCGCCAATAGCAAGACAGTCTCCGTCACCGGTCACAACAAGGGTAGTAAGTGAATTATTTGCATGTTTCAGGCCTGTTGCAAAAGCCAGTGCTCTTCCGTGTGTTGTGTGCAGCGTGTTAAAATCAACATATGTAGAAGTTCTTCCTGAGCAGCCGATTCCCGATACCATTGCCACCTTGTTTTTATCAAGGCCAAGGGTGTCAACTGCTCTTATAATCGAACCCAGAATTATGCCGTTTCCGCAGCCGGCACACCACATAAGGGGAAATTTCTTTTCATGTCGAAGATAATTATAAACGTCAATATCTTTATGCACTTGTTAAGCCCCTTTCCGCTTTATTTTATAGACAATTTCTTCTGGTGTCATCAGCTCTCCAGTGACTTTGTTGATTTTGTGAGTCAGCCTTTTGCCGCGGTTTACTCTGACAACTTCTCTGAACAGCTGGCCCATATTCATTTCCGGAACAAACAGTTCTTCTACCTGGTCAGGCATATTCTCAAATGCTATTTTTGGGAAAGGCCATATCGTTGTAAGTTTCAAAAGTCCTGTTTTATGCCCTTCCTTTCTGAGATCAAGTACAGCCGTTTTTGCTGTTCTGTACATGGCGCCGTATGCAACCACTACTGAAGTCGCGTCTTCCATCAAAAAGTCCTCGTACAGCAGGATATCATCAAAACCCTGGCGTATTTTTCTAAAGTGTCTCTGAATTAAGGCGTTGACTTCGTCGGGTTTGGTTGTGGGAAATCCCATATCATCATGTGTCAGTCCGGTAATATGATATCTGTATCCATCTCCAAATGTTGCCATCAGAGGAACACCTGATTTGTTGTCTTCAAAGGGGCGGTACCATTCAGGCGGACAGGTCGGTTTTCCCCGGTCAAGGATCTCGATACTTTCCAGTTGAGGCAGAATGACTTTCTCGCGCATATGACCTATGACTTCATCAATTAGAAGAACTACCGGAGTCCTGTATTTTTCAGCTAAATTTGTTGCAGTTATGGTGAGATCAAAGACTTCCTTAACAGAGGATGGACAGA
>JAHEEI010000160.1 GCA_024640785.1 Pseudomonadota bacterium | reverse complement strand
TATTTTAATCGTTTTCATAATAGCATAGCAATCTATTTTCTCAAGAAAATAAAAAGTTTAAAGTTTGACACAATACCTGCGTCTGACACTTGACACTTGCCCTGCCACTATGCTATTTTTAATTGAGAAAACAGGGTTTTATTGACAGGAATTAAGCCTCCCTTCAAGCTTCCTGTAAATACACCACAAATATTAATAATCTTGGACTGATTCTGATACTGTAGCAATATCGGGAAATATAACAGGAGTATTCATGAAAAAAGTAGTTATTTTAAGCGCAGCCAGAACCCCAATCGGAGATTTTAACGGTATTCTTAAAGACATTTCAGCATTGGAACTGGGAAGTATTGTCATAAATGAAGTTATCAAACGGGCAAAAATAAAAAAAGAGGATGTTGACGAAGTCATCATGGGAAATGTTCTACCCACAGGTCTGGGCCAGAACCCTGCTAGACAGGCAATGATCAAAGCAGGGATCCCCATGGAAGCTGCCGGCCTTACTGTAAACAAGGTCTGCGGGTCAGGACTTAAAGCTGTTATGCTCGGTGCCCAGGCCATCATAAGCGGAGACTCAGATATTGTTATAGCAGGCGGTATGGAAAATATGAACCAGGCGCCCTACTACCTTGAAAAAGGCCGTTTTGGTTACAGGATGGGAAACGCTCCAGTTTTAGACAGTATGATCCATGACGGCATCTGGGATGTTCCCAGTGATTTTCATATGGGCTATGCTGCTGAAATAACAACTGAAAAATTTGACATCTCTCGCCATGACATGGACAGTTTTGCAGCCATGTCAAATGAACGCGCAAATAAAAGCATTAAAGAGAATCTTTTCGTAGATGAGATCGTGCCTGTAAGTGTTCCAAGTAGGAAGGGTGGCCCGGTTATTGTAGACACAGACGAGACGCCAAAAGATATCTCTCTTGAAAAACTGGAAAAACTTAAACCAGCCTTTAAAAAAGGCGGTTCTGTTACCGCAGGAAATGCCTCCAAAATAAGTGACGGCGCTGCTGCTATTCTTCTTATGTCAGAACAAAAAGCAGAAGGACTGGGACTAAAACCTATCGCTTATGTGGGGGCACAGGCAACCGCAGGCATGGAACTTGAAGACGTACTGGTAACACCTATAAAATCAATACCAAAAGTGCTGAAAAAAGCAGGGCTGTCAATCGAAGATATAGATCTTTACGAGATAAACGAAGCCTTCGCTACTTCAACTGTGGCTATAAGCAGAACACTTGGCATACCCTTTGAAAAAATCAACGTTCATGGCGGAGCGGTTGCTCTGGGTCATCCAATCGGAGCAAGCGGCACCAGAATACTGGTCACACTTCTTTATGCTATGGAGAAAAGGAATGCAAAAAGAGGAATGGCCTCGCTATGCCTGGGAGGATCAGAAGCAGTAAGCCTTATAGTTGAAAGGGAAATTAATTGAAAGACTTTAAAAACATCCTGGTAAGCCTTGAAAGCAATATTGCCATCCTTTCTTTTAACCGGCCAGAAGTTCTTAACGCACTTAATACTGAGACGATTAACGAACTCATCGAAGCATTTAAGGCGTTTGAAACAGAAAGTGAAGTAAGAACAATTATCGTTACCGGCAATGGAAAATCCTTTGTAGCAGGAGCTGACATATCTGAAATGGAAGGGAAGACCCCGGAAGATGCCCGACAGTATTCGGAACTGGGTCATAGCCTGATGGATAGGATTCAAAACATAAACAAACCTGTTATCGCTGCTATCAACGGATATGCTCTGGGCGGCGGAACAGAAATTGCATTAAGTTGTGACATCCGACTTGCCTCTGACAAGGCTCAGTTCGGACTTCCGGAAACAATATTGGGCATCATCCCTGGATGGGGTGCAACCCAGAGAGCAGCAAGACTGATCGGCCCTGCCCTCACCAAAGAGTTGATTTTTACCGGTGAAATAATAACTGCGCAGCGGGCAAAAAAAATGGGGTTGGTAAACCGGGTAATTCCCCATGAGGACCTTATGGATGAAACGCTTAAAATTGCACAAAAAATTTGCGAACAAAGCAGCATTTCCCTCTCCCATGCAAAAGATGTAATAAACAGAGGCCTTGAAAAAACCCTGAAAGAAGGGTGTCGCATGGAAGTAGCTGCTTTTGTATCCTGTTTTCAAACAGAGGATCAGAAAGAGGGGATGAAAGCTTTTATCGAAAAAAGAAAACCAGTGTTTAAGGGTAATTGAACCACCAATAACAAGTTTAAAAGGTAAAGGAGAACAATAATGAGCTCTGGATATAATGACAATGAAAATAAAACCGAATGGCAGGAAGGTGGCAGAGGGGTCGATCAAAATTCTCCTGACCCGTCTGACATAGGCGCAAGATCTGCCAGAAAAGAATGGGCCCAGAAAATGTACCTTAAGGAAATAGATAGTCTCTTTAAAGGTAAAAAATCATCTGCAGAACATTCTATTGCTTTTGAGGAAATACATAAAAGGTCAGGAACTAAAAAATTCAATACTGTTGTTAAAAGATATATTAAAGAATATGGTCTTCCTGATGACTGGAGCACCCTTTCTCTACTTCTTGACTACAAAGACGTTAAGGTTGTAAAAGACGTTATTAAAGCTCTTCTGAAAAGAATAGATGAAGAACCTCTGAGCCTTAAGGAGGGGTTTAAAAGCAAGATGAACATCATCGCTATGACCACTGCTGATGACAAACTTAGAGAGGCTGTGGAAGACGCTCTGGAAGAGCTTTAATAACAGGATAAAAGCAATTGTCATTCCGGCAGGCAATTCAAAAAAATACCGGGATTCCATCTTTTTATAATAAAGCCCCGTCTGGCCTATTTTAGATTCCTAAAATAGGCCAGTACTCTTGCCACGCAGCTATTAACTATTATTTCCAGGGTCATGCGGCACGGCCGTCATATCTTTTTTTCAAGGCCCGTAAATTATCAAGATAGTTTTTTCCATTCACAAATAGCCTGTAATTTTCAATTTCACTGATGAGGGATACAATATGGGGTCTGACATCAATACCTAAATGGTTGCGTCCCTCCCGATCTGCTTTATCCAGAACAAGAACAGCGTAATAAGAGGTTAAAAGCCTTAACTTGGAACCTCTCCTGAAAAGATACGCCTGTCCTGCAATGGTATTTAGAAAATACGCGGCATAATCATAGATCATCTCCTGTGAGGGCATGCCGGTACTCTTATTTACAGGTTCGCATATCCAGCTGTAAAACATCCCTGCAGTCTGCTCAGTTATCTCAGACTCGTTTTCTAAAATAATCTTTAAGGCTTTTAATTCCTTTTCACCCAGAACACGGAAAAAGAAAGTTATATTTTTCATAAGCTCATAAAGGTTCTTTGTCTCTCCCACAAGAACAGGACGTTTTTTTTCAAGCCTTGAAAAAATAGTCATGCAGTAATCGGAAGCTTTCATATTTATTCCAGCAGTAAGAAGATACTCCTTCCTGTCAATATATTCAAAAAAATTATTCACTTTCAGACTGATTTCTTCCTCCTTTTTTTTCTCATCATAAACCCCTTCATCCTCTTCACCGAAAACCTCAACGATCTTTTCTTCAGGAACGGCCACGAACTCTGCTTTGAGTTTCTCCTCAAGCTCAGATAACCTTTTTTCGAGAGCAGCATTTTTCTGCTGCAGAGAAAGTCTTTTCTTTTCCAGTTCAAGAGAACCCTTCCCACTATCAGCATCCATTGGTTTTTTCCCTTTTAAAAAAACTATTACTGCGACAGCAATAATTAATACAGCTAATACATAAAATGTTTTTTTCACGTCTTTTCTCCTCCATGGATAATTAAATATTCTTTTCTCACTTTAAAAAAGTTATTTCTGAAAAAGCTATTTGATCATACCATAAAACCAAGTTGAAAAATTATGAGCAAGGCAAATAAACTCCAAAATCAAAGCGCGCAAATCACAAGCAACAAAATACCACAGGCGGACTTCCTGTAAAGCCAAGTCAAATAAGATTATCAACAACCATAATCTTTATCTCAGTCATCTCTTCAACTGCATATTTTAACCCTTCTCTTCCAAACCCCGAGTTTTTAATTCCACCGTAAGGAAAATTATCAACCCTGAAAGTCGGCACCTCATTTATCACCACTCCTCCTGCTTCTATCCGATTAAAAGCTTTTAATGCTTTCCCTATATCCTGGGTAAAAACACCGGCCTGGAGACCGTAAACAGAATCATTTACCTTATCAATCACCTCATCAAAATCACTGTAATGTGATAATACCGTAACCGGACCGAATATCTCATCTTTCACACAACGGGCATGTTTAGGAACTTCTTCAAGTACCGTGGGCATATAAATGTTTCCCTCCCATGTTCCACCGGCTAAAATTTTCCCACCCATATCTGCTGCTTCTAAAACCCAGTCACCTACCCTTTTCACTTCTTCTTCCGTGATAAGCGGCCCCACAACTGTATCCTGCAATGCAGGGTCCCCTATTTTTATTTCTTTAACCTTTTCAACAAAAACATTCTTAAACTGATTATATATTTTTTCGTGAACATATATGCGCTGAAGCGAAATACAGACCTGTCCGGAATAGGCATATCCTCCTGCCACGCAACGTTCCGCAGCAGCCTCTATATCTGAATCAGGCTCAATCACCACCGCAGCATTCCCACCAAGTTCCAGCGCCACTTTTTTTCGGCCTGACCGGCTTTTTATGCCCCAGCCCACTTCAGGGCTTCCGGTAAAACTGATCATACCTATCCTTTCATCAACAACCATACTATCAGCATTACTTCCGGAACAGGGAACAACATTGACGGCCCCTTCGGGCATTCCCGCCTCGATCATCGCCTGCCCAAGCTTAAGTGAGGTTAACGGAGTCGATGATGAAGGTTTGTGCACCACGCTGTTTCCTGCAGCCAAAGCCGGTGCGACCTTATGGGCCACCAGATTCAACGGGAAATTAAACGGTGTAATCGAAGCAATAACACCCAAAGGGAACCTGCGAATAATACCGATCCTGTTTCCGGATGCTGCAGAGATATCAAGGGGAAGCACCTCCCCATAAATTCGGGTAGCCTCTTCTGAAGCAAGGGAAAAGGTGATTACAGTTCTGTCAACTTCTGCCTTTGCTGCAGAAATCGGCTTTCCTGCTTCAAGAGATATAAGTTGTGCAAAGTCCTCCTTCTTTTCAGCTATTATCTCTGCGGTCCTTTTAAGGATTTCCGCTCGCTTAAATGACGGCATGGCACGCATTATTTTGAAAGCCTTTAAAGCCTCTTTTAAAGCAGCTTCTATTTCAGATTTTCTGCCGTAAAAACATTCCGCGATTATTTCATTGTTAAAAGGATTTTTCACCTCTATTTTCTGATTAGTTTCTTTCCATACATTCCCGATTAAAACCCTGCCCTCCAGATTCACAATACAATCCTCCTGTTTGCTATATATCTGTACTATGCTATAATAATTACCAGTTTAATAATCTTTATATATATCTTAATATATAAAATTACAAGTGAAAGGGGGCGAAACGGGTTCGACGGGGGTAACTGAAGCGTTAGCTGCATGTCGAGGTTCCTACAGACTCGT
>JAHEEI010000159.1 GCA_024640785.1 Pseudomonadota bacterium | reverse complement strand
GACCATGGCGGCAACGATCTGGTTCTCGGTTAAAGATGAGACAAAGATACCGCAGGCAATAAATGCGCCCCCGAGAAGGAAAAGCCCCAGATATCCTGTAGCCAGAGGTCCGGGCTCAATACTGTAAACAATCTTTAAAAGGATTGGATAAAGAAAGGTGAGTACTAGCATCACCGTAAGAACAAAGAGACAGGCTAAATATTTCCCCATGATGATGGCGAGATCTTTTATGGGATGAGTATAAAGAAGCTCTATCGTTCCCAGTTTTTTTTCTTCGGAAAACAGACGCATGGTCAGAAGGGGAAGCAACAGCAGCATGGTTCTTCTCATGTCCTGAAAAGTAAACTGCCAGAGCCCCAGCTTCACATCAGAACCGACAAAGGT
Source organism: Pseudomonadota bacterium (assembly GCA_024640785.1). Classification (GTDB taxonomy): domain Bacteria; phylum Desulfobacterota; class WTBG01; order CAIYCZ01; family CAIRTM01; genus JAHEEI01. Next base: position 5,186 of record JAHEEI010000159.1, on the reverse strand, counting down.
CACAAACATGGTGAGATTGGTATAGAAAAAATATCCGGATATCACCAGAAAGATTAAAAGAACAATATATGCGGTTAAAGAAGTGAAGTAAGAATTCACTTCTCTTTTCATAATAAAATACCAGCTCACGTGTTATTGTCCCCTTCTTCTTCTGTTACCACTTTAATAAATATTTCCTCAAGCGTCATGTCCACGGGTTTGATCTCTTTCAGCTTCCAGTTGTTCTCATATACAGACTTTGCGATCTCATTTATGACATCCGCATTTTGTTTGATCTCTATTTCATAGAAGCCGTTCTTTTCTGAGCCCGGTTCTTTTCGGTCAATGGCTGTTATTCCGGAAAGCTGGCTCAGGGTTTTGATAATATCTGATGCCGGGCCTTCCGCTTTAAGCCTTATTTTAGGTGCCTGCTGAAGCTTTTTTGTCAGGTTTGAGGGAGTGTCTACGGCAACCAGCTTACCTTGATGCATAATAATCACCCGGTCACAGGTCATGCTTACTTCCGGAAGAATGTGCGTGGATAAAATAACGGTCTGGCTTCCCCCAAGGCCTTTTATCAAACTTCTGATATCGATGATCTGCTTTGGATCGAGACCCACGGTGGGCTCGTCAAGAATGAGGACCTCGGGATCATTGAGAAGGGCCTGTGCAATCCCGACTCTCTGCTTAAACCCCTTTGATAGTTTTCTGATCAGTCGGTGAGAAACGCTCTGAAGTTCACACCGCTGGATGACTTCATCTACCTTCTTTTTTTTCAGCCGGGACGGAACCCCCTTTATTTCCGCAAAAAAGTTAAGATATGAAAAGACCGGCATATCTATATAGAGAGGCACATTTTCAGGAAGGTAACCGATTTTCTCCCGAACCGAAAAAGAATCCTTTAAGATGTCGCTGCCGCAGACACGTGCCGTTCCGCTGGTCGGGGGGAAAAAACAGGTCAGGATTCTCATGGTGGTTGTTTTTCCGGAACCGTTCGGCCCGAGAAACCCCATAATCTCACCCTTTTTTACTGAAAAAGAGACGTTCTCTATACCTCTTGCCGGACCGTAGAATTTTGAAAGGTTTTCAACCTCTATTGCATTCATCTTTTTTGTTTGGATAGATTAATGAAGCCTGTTTATGGATCAAGTTAAAGGTCTTTTTATCATTATAACGAAAGCCTGTCAATTATCGTTAATATCATCAACCTCAGGCAGTATTTCGATAGGTTTTTCAACAGGCATTTCCTGCACGTTTTTAAGCTTTCTTTCGAGGGTCCTTGATTTTCTTGCTGCCGTCTCTATGGTATTGCTTGCCTCCTGGAGTTTTTTCTGAGTTTTATCAAGGATATCCCCGAATTTGCCGAATTCTGTTTTAACGGTTCCAAGAACTGCCCATACTTTGCTTGCCCCTTTTTCGATGGCCAGGGTTCTGAACCCCATCTGGAGACTGTTTAAGAGCGCGGCCAGGGTTGTGGGACCGGTTATGGTGATCCGAAATTCGCGCTGCAGCTGTTCAAAAAGACCGGGCCTTCTTAAAACCTCTGAGTAGAGACTTTCAACCGGCAAAAACATAATCCCAAAGTCTGTGGTGTTTGGAGGGTCTATATATTTTTCATTTATTTTTTTTGCTTCAGCTTTAATAAATTTCTCAAGGCTCCTGGCAGCTTCTTCCACGAGTATCGGTTCTGCTTTTTCCTGGGCTTCCATCAGGCGGGTGTAATCTGCTTCCGGAAACTTTGAATCAATCGGAAGCCAGACTTCTCCTTCTTCCTTATTTCTGCCCGGAAGCCTGATGGCAAATTCAACCCGTTCAGAACTTCCCTTCTTCGTTGCCACATTTTTTGCATACTGATCAGGAGTAAAAAGCTGTTCGATCAAAAACCCGAGGCTTATTTCACCCCAGGTTCCCCGAGTTTTTACATTTGACAGAACCTTTTTAAGATCGCCTACACCCGCAGCCAGAGTCTGCATTTCACCCAAGCCTTTGTAAACCTGTTCCAGCCTGTCGCTGACAAGTTTAAAAGATTGTCCCAGTCTTTTCTCCAGGGTGGCATGGAGTTTCTCATCCACTGTTTCACGCATTTGGTCAAGCTTTTTGGTATTGTCGTCCTGAAGAGACTTTAGTTTTTTCTCCACAGTTTCCCGCATCTGTTCCAGTTTTTCCTCATTTGTTCGCGCCTGGGTAGAAAGCTGTTTTGAAAAAGTATCCAGTTGATTTTTTTGAAGTCCGGCGATCTCCGCCATTCTGGAAAGAAGAGAATCTCCAAATAATTTTAAAGAATTTGACATTTCCTGCCTAGAAAGCTGGTTGCTCTGGCTTGTCTCAGCCCTGTTTTTTGCTATCTCTTCTTTGATTATGCTTTCCGTTCTTTGCTGATTTTTTTCAAAATTTTTCAGTTCCTGATCAAACCCTGATATTTTTTTTAACAGTCTGGAAAAGAAAAAAACCGAGGTCAGAACTGCTGCTAAAATAATGACAACAACTATAATAATAATGATGAGGGGGTCGGGCATATCTCTTTCCAAAAGAATTTATACATTTTGATACAGCCTATCATTTTTTTATAATAACTTAAACAAAGATTTTAAACGGCTGCTCCACGCCTACAGACCCTTCCCTTTTTTGTTTCAATTTCAGTAAACTTTCTACAGAAAGTGAAAATTTAGTTAATGTTTAAAAGGAATTTATTGAAATTAAAAATATTTTATTGTATTTTTAAACTGCTGATAAAATAAAAACCTTATATTTTGAGCAAACCGCCTTCTTATCTCTTACAGAATATGGCCATAGGAGAAAACAGATGTCTGAACGAAAAAAGGTAATCGTTGTAATGCCAGCCTATAATGCGGCAGAAACGTTGAAAAAAACTTTTGAGGATATCCCTGAAGGTTATGTTGACGATGTTATCCTGGTTGATGACAAAAGCAGTGATGATACGGTTAAAGTTTCAGAATCTCTAGGGATACATACGGTTGCACATGAAAAAAACCGGGGTTACGGCGGAAATCAGAAGACATGTTATACAGAGGCCTTAAAAAGGGGTGCTGATATCGTAATAATGGTTCATCCGGACTACCAGTATGACAGCAGGTTGGTTCCTTATATTATTGGGTTTATTGAAAAGGATGTCTGTGATGTTGTTCTGGGTACCCGTATCAGAACCAGAAAAGAGACGCTTGAAATGGGTATGCCTCTATGGAAGTATATCTCTAACCGTATTTTAACCATAACAGAAAACATTATTTTCGGACAAAACGTGACTGATTTCCACACAGGATACAGGGCATATTCAAGAGAAGTGCTTGAGACCATCCCCTTTCTTAAAAATTCAGAAGACTTTGTATTTGACACCGAATTTCTGGCGCAGACAGCATACTTTAATTTTAGAATAGGCTGTGTCCCGGTACCTGTCAGATATTTTCCCGAAGCATCACAAATAGATTTTAAGAACAGCACTATTTACGGGTTAAAGACCATTATAACTCTGTTTAAGTTTCTGGGGCAAAAATTTAACCTTATTAAATCCCCTCTTTTTAATAAAGCCAAAGAATAGCCGGGGAAACATAAAGTCTTTGCAGATGCAACCTTTCTCCGCAAAAACAACTTCCATAGAGGCCCTTTTTTGTCTGGTCCGGTTAAGGTAGTATCTTTAAAAATACCTTAAAAAAATAAAATTTTTAACAATTTGTAAGATTTTTAACCCCTTTTTCAAAAAATATCCCGTATTCCCAAACGACAAATCGCAACTATAGAAAATTTTAAGCGCCCGCTAAAAAATATGGCGACGACCCCCTGTGATTAAACAAATAAAGGACGAAGCAAAAATAAAAATATCTACAAAATATTTGTTTTTATGATATTATCAATGATTAATCTCTACTGCATATAAAAACATAAACCTCGCTAGAAAACGATTTGACTTTAACTGAACAACAGACAGTTAAAATCTGTTCAGAAGATGATTAAATTAACTATATAAATTACTCTTGCCGCTGGTTTTTCTGGTCCCCAGTTTTTTTGAAGGAGAAATCCGGGTATAAATGGTTCTAAAAAACTTAAAGACGCTTGAAGACATCCAGAAACTGCTGGGCTGGAAAATGTATTCCCAGTCCCTGGATTTTTCACAGAACGACTCAATCCTTAAATATGATCAAAAACCAAACCTGATATTCGCACGTGTTCAGGACAACGGCACAAGCTCTCACCGAATAGAAATCTCTATTACCGCTGAAGGTGCAATTAAAAAGTTCAGGTGCACCTGTCACCATGGTCGGTTCTGCAAGCATATCGGTGCGGTTCTGATCCACACCCTTCAGCATAAAAGCTTAAACGATTTAAGTGCACAAATCAAAAAAGTCCACATCAAAAAAAACCCTCCGGAAGATGAAATTATTAATTTTGATTTTACTGATTACGATGACTACGAAAATGATTTTATCCATAATATCAAGAACACAAGTTCTTTTTCATTAGCGAAAAATAAAGGAAAAAGATACAAGCTTGTTTTCCTGATAGAAAAAAGCGAAGACTACTACTATTCAACAGAGCATGATCCGGTCTACTGGATAATCTCGCCGGGGACCATTAATATCAAAGAAGATGAGACTTTTGGAAAGATAGAGCTTTTTGAGGAGAACAAGGTTTCTGAAGAAGTAACAGATGTTGAAAACAGTTTGGCAAGACTCTTGCTTGAAAACGAAGAGGCTGATGAAGCCCTGGACAAATATCTTGACCTTATTATAAACAATCCCAACCTTCCTGTTTATATAAAATTTGAACAGAACTATCTTCCCTTAAAGCGGCATGCAATTGAATCTACCTCTCTGGGTTTTAATATAACCGGGCTTGAGGAAAGTATAATATTTTTTACTCCTGAGATCAGACTTTTTTATGGTGAGGCTGTTTCCATAGTTTCCTATGATAATGACAAAAATATCATCCGAAAGGGCTTTTCATTTTACTACCTGGATTCCAAGGGTATCCTGCTTTATAAAAAAGACTGTATGAACTACACTAGCTTTTTTTATCACCTGATTGAAAGCCGGGATGAGTTTTTACTTGCAGATATTGCCTTTATTAAATACTTTGTTGAAAAGCAATTAAACGACTGTGTCCATGTCGATTTTAGTGCAAAATCATTAAGGATTTCCAGCCATAACCCAAAACCTTTTATAGAAATAAGCCCGTCCAGCCGCAAGCAGGGA
>JAHEEI010000158.1 GCA_024640785.1 Pseudomonadota bacterium | reverse complement strand
AGTTTTCAGCTTTAGGCAGCGTTATCCACAACCCAGACCATTCATACCTAAATTGAGCGATTGTCGAATTTGCCGAAGATGCAAGGCATGAGACATGCAGCCGTAGTTTACTACTGCAAATGTCTCATAACGCAGCAGATTCGGTAAACTCGGCAAGCCCGAAGGGTTTCAAATGGTGACAATTTTTTACTTAAATAAATCCACCGATTAGATTAGATCTATTAGCGACTAAAGCACTGCATATTTATTTATAATTATTACTTTTTATAACCCTGTCACGATTTGAAACGCTCAGTTTAGGTCATAATGAGGGTTGACTCATATGTTGTACTGTTGACTTCCAATAAAACCATAGAGGAGCACGCAAGGATGGTTGGAACAAACGAGGTTAGGACTTTGGGGACGCTCTTAACATATTAAGTTACTTCCTTTTTCTTTTAAAGGGATTGGGTTCAAAGCTTGAATTGTGAATACGGCGAAACTATAATTCACAATTATAGGTTTGACACCAATAATTATATATTATTGTGCAAGGTGACAGCAGCTTTATTTATTATATCGGCCTTTGAGATCAGATTAAACATTTTGCTGACATTGACATTTTTTATATGATTTTATACTTTATCAATTCATATACCGTTTAAATAACACATCTCGATTATTGCTAATCTAAGGAGGATTAAAATGAAAACTTATCGTATTATCATAGCGTTTTTTTTAGTTGTTTTCCTTCTCGGCTGTGCAGGAATGCACCAGCAAATGAATAATCTAAAAATTGGTATGACAAAACAAGAAGTCATTGAAGCTATTGGTGTTCCTTATGGAACCAGTGCCAGTGGGAATGTGGAATATCTAAAATATCGGGTTGATACGGGAATTTTCTACTCTGATTTATATTTAGTCAGATTGTTGGATGGGAAGGTTGATGCTTACGGACAAAGAGGAGATTTCAATTTGCCTTACTAAAAATTGTAAGATCTTTTCATTAAAAAATGTAAAAGGAGGGTAATATGTTAAAAAAAATAGTGTTTGTATTGTTGAGTGCCCTGATTCTTTCAGGTGTCTGTTTCGCCCAAGAAGACCCTGCCAAAAAGCAAATGGAAGAGACCACTCCAGCTGTAGCACAGGAACAGCCTGCCAAAGAGCAAATGGAAGATACCACTCCAGCTGTAGCACAGGTACAGCCTTCATTGGTTTTGGAAGAGATCCATATTTGTACCGCTGTTGAGGATCGGCAGCCCTCTGGTGTCGGAACTGTATTCCCTGATGATTTGGACAAAATATACTGTTTTACCAAAATTAGCGGGGCTGAAGATACGACTTATGTTAATCATGTTTGGTATTTTGGGAATGATGAAATTGCGAGAGTAAGACTGCCTATAAAAGCAAAATCTTGGCGTACTTGGAGTTCTAAAAAGCTTCATATGTTATTAGGTAATGGACATGTGGAGATCGTTTCTGAAAGCGGAGATATTTTGGGTAAAGCTGAGTTCGAGATACAGGCAGCCGAGAAAGCTGAAGAGGTTGGAAAAACAGAGAAGACCGGGGTATCCGAAGAAGCATCAGGGGCCCCTAAAGGACAATAACTTTAAATGAATGGGGTCAAACCTTGAATAGGAATCATTGGGGTTAACTCTTGAATAGGGTCCTGAGATGGGGTGAAACCTTGATCCTCTAATAAAGAAGAATTTCTGAAAATGCTTAACAAGTTAACCTGAACATCTCAACTTTTGAGATGTTGAAGAGAACCTGATAATGATTCCTTTCAAAATCTGCACCAAATGTGCATATACATGGAGAGTTATAGACGACTTTTTGAAAGACCCCTTTATTTGTCTGGTTGGATTCCAAGCCAGCTTCGATGAAACCGAATCCGGTTTATACTTGTTCAATCATATTCCGGAGGAAAACCATTGTGCTACGACGCTCGCTGTGGAAGTGGAGACATTCTTGTCGCTGTACAGGGGAACCATGTTTACGGATATCAAATTCAAGAGTCCACAGTGTGAAGGTCATTGCACCCGTGTCGAAGATCTATCCCAATGCCGGGTCGAATGTAAAAACGCGGTCGCCCGGGAAATCATGCAGGCATTTTCAACGTGTTAGATTTAAAAAATAATCCTGATCCTTGCCCTGCTTGTTTCGGCTGCGGTTGTTTCCCTTCGCCCCGCCTGAACCCGTATCTCAGTCCGTTTGATTACCTTCCGATTGAAAAAAAGAAACCGTTTCCGGTACCAGGTTCGCAAAATCTGAACATTAAATGTGTATTTTGGCGGTAATATCCTCCATGTTCGTATATCTGTGGGTGTTTTCTTGAGTATCTATCCCATTGATCCCAAGACCTCCAATGGCCGTGATAGTCATACCGATGTCCTTTATGGTCGTAGTTAACGTAAAGACGATGTTGATCATAAGGACGTTCGCTGTATCCAGGATGCTTGTGGTAATCCGGACGTTTTTCGTAGTTATGACGGCCTTGTTCCTCGTAATCTTTGTGATCTTTTCTTTTCATTTTCTCTCGGTGGTTTCTATATACCTTGTCCTGTTCTTTCTGTTTTTGCCACTCTTTCTTGTTGTATAGTCCCTTATATGCAGTATCAGCAAATACCTGAGAGCTTGTAAGCATGAAAAACCCGAACAGAAGAACGGTTGTGACTGTGAACACAAATATCGAAAGTTCGTAATGTTTTTCTTTCATGTTAATTCCTCTCTTTCTTTATTGCATTCATAAATCTTCAATTTATGAAAAATTGAAGATATAAAACCAAAATGGAAAAGGCAGAGGCATTGTCCGCCTTGCCAGCTCGAAAAATATTGAAGATTTCAAAATTCTCCGAACTCCTCACAAATGAAAGCGGAGGCGGATTTTATTTATTACTTTTTAACGAAAGTAAAGACGTCCGTGAGGCCAAGAATATCTGTTACCAGCAATACAATAAATACTATCAGTGCTGCGCCAACTATTACTCCAAATGCATCACCCCCTGCCGGTAGTTGATCCATTCTGGTTGCAATATTTTCAATTTCTTCGTCGGTAAGACTGTCTACGCGTGCCTTTGCTTCATCAGGGTTAATTCCCCAGTCCACCAGATATTTATGGACTTCAGAACGATCGAGAAATATATTTATACGCTTTCGGGAAAGATCGTGTTGGTTTTGCTTGATAATGTCTCCTGTATATACCATTGCTGCACGGACTGGCGTTATAATAATACTGAAAGTGCTAAAAGTTACAAAAATCAATATCGCGATGGCTTTTCTTTTTTTTATTAATGGATACATTGTTGTGTTTCTCTCCCTAATGTTAAAATTTATCTGACTTCCTTTCTTCAAATATTTGCTTTATTTTTTTACCATCCCCTTTCATAGATATTTTGACGACAAGACTACAAATAGATAGAAAGATCCTAAAAACAAAAAAACCTTTGGGCAAGCATTCCCAAAGGCTGGACTAAGTAACTTCGGCAACCCGGCTGTCATAGCTTTTCAGCTTTAGACCCGTGGCTTTGCGTCCCCGCCTTTCAACGGATTTGCCCTTTCAAGCGATTTGTTTTAAAATTATTATAAACAATACCCATGTAATTGTCAATAAAGTTACCTCACGAAACTCACGAGAAAGTGAGGGACGTACTTAACCTATTAAGTTTATTTTTGAATTATTGTTTATGTGGAAAACCATTTTTGTCAAATAGAGCCACATACAGATCTGCCTCCTTAATCGGTCTTTAATACTTCGAAACACCTTACAAAACATTTCTTTTTCTCGTGTTAAAGAAACATGCCATACCCCTATTCTCATCTTAGATTCGGACCTTGGTCTGTTTTTCAAAATTCGTCATGGCCGCCGCCGACATGATCGAATCCATCGATCTCAACCCGGTTATGTGTTCTGCGCAAAAATGCATTGTGGCAGACGCCCGTATTATGCTACAGCCAGTCAACGGGACAAGAAAGAGGCTGCCCAAGGGTAAATTTAGCATTTGCATGGATTAATAAAATTGATAATGAGATCTTGGCAAGAAGGCACAGGTTTTGACAAGTCCGATTTTCATGAGGTGCTTTTGTTGTCGTTATTTTACATTTTAATCCTAATCAACGCAGGAGGTATTGAATGGAACTGCCTGAAATCACAAAAAGACTTTTGGCTGCTAAAAAAGAGAAATCATTGAGTTTTGCTGATTTGGAAACTGTTGTGGGACGTGATGAAGTCTGGATTGCGGCTGTTTTTTACCGGCAGGCCAGCGCTTCTCAGGAAGAAGCGAAAAAAATTGTATCTGCCCTGGGACTTGGCCCTGATGTGGCCGAAGCGCTTATCGAATGCCCCCTAAAGGGATTAGGCCCAGTAGTCCCCACCGATCCGCTGATCTATCGTTTTTATGAAATTATGCAGGTTTACGGAATGCCTCTTAAGACAATTATTCACGAAAAATTTGGTGACGGCATCATGAGTGCTATCGATTTTATCTTAGATGTTAAAAAAGAGGAAAATCCTAAGGGAGACCGTGTCGTCGTTACCATGAACGGGAAGTTTTTACCCTACAATAAATGGTAATCACCAGGAGTGATTTGCGGGACGACTCTTAAATTGTAAGTTTCTATTAAGCATTAAGTGAAAAACTTTGGGATTAAGGTTTTCCGGAACGTCCAGGTGTTGGGATCAAACCTTGATCCTTGATTATCAGTCTTTGCTCTTCGAGCTACGACGTGACAAGTCAGCCTTCGCTTTTAGCTTCCGCCTACGCTTTTCAAGCTATGACGGACAGGTCCGACTTCGCTCTACGAGCTACGACCCGACAAGACGACGGGACAAGACGGCCCGACAAGAAAGAGGCTGTCAGGGGTAAACGCAGCATTTTCTTGGATTAAAAAAAGCGATTTGTTTAGCCTGCTTTTAACGATATCTGCAATAACATAAGGTTTTGAATACTGGCAAGCAAATCACAACATTGATTTCAATTCAAAATCTTCTATTTTGGGGAACTGATGTTTTAAGACTATAATTGTAGATCAAGCCCACCACTTTCTCCCTGTCTTAGTTCTTAGGCAGAGACGTCCTTTTCAGCCATACGTGCCTATCCTGTGGGATTTTTCAATATACGTTTAGGATTTTTTCCCTATAAAATGAGGCATATTCCCTATTGACATACTACCTTGTGGTATTATTTATAATTAATAAGCGGTAAAATACACATTATAAAATTAAAGGAACTCATCATGAGAAATTACCTTGTGGATTTCATTCTTTTACTAATTTCCTTATTCTTTATAATACTCTCCTTTTATTTTTCTCTTAATGCGATTCCCTTTTAATCCACCCTGACACGCCCGAAAACTCATCCTTGACCGTTAATATTATGTAAATTTTTTCATAAATCTTATGGAGTATGCCTCATAATTTCAGGTGTTTCTGGTACATATCTGTACTGCTAATCAGACCGTTCAAGGTATGCAACCAATTGATTTTATTATAATACAAATCGATCCAAATCGTAACGATTTGATTTTGCATGTTTTTTGCATGAGCACATATGTAAATGATAGCCTTATGAAAGAGGGAAAAATGTCAAAACATATTGTGTGTATCTTAATTATTTTAAGTTTTCTTC
>JAHEEI010000032.1 GCA_024640785.1 Pseudomonadota bacterium | reverse complement strand
CTTCAATTATTTTAAGGTCTTTGGCAGAGTCAAGCGAACTTATGTATTCCTGCAGATCTTTATATTCCATAATGTCTTTGTTGATTTATAAGTTGAAGGAATCTTAAATATTTAATTATATTACAACATTATCTTTTGATTTCAAACAGAATAGTTTTTTCATGCAAGCTTTTTCTTGACATAATACTAATTTCAAGCACAATTGTTAAGATAGAAATTTTTGGTAATTTCTGGAAGATATAGATCTAAGATATAATCTGAGCAGGAAAAGAACATGAAAAAACAGGTTTTTCGAGCTATTTCATTGGCCGTAATACTATCCATATTTTTTCCCGCCGGTTGTGTTTCATCCAGAAAAAGGGTACTTGAAAGCACAATATCCTTATATGAACAAAGTTATGATGAAGTCTGGAACGCGGTAAACGACTTTTTATTAAAGGATATGAACTGTTCTATTGATTCTTCGGATAAAGTTTCGGGAAGGATTGAGACCGGATGGGCGCATACCATGGACATAGATGGGTATAATAAGTGGAAGATAATTGCCAGGGTAAAGAAGAAAAAAAACGGGGTATATGTATTCCTGGAGAAAAAGGAACAGGTTAAAAATATTCCAAGGGAACCAATGGGAATGACCTCGGAACAAGGAAGAAAGAACCGGGACAGAAATACGCCGGATTCTTATAACTGGAGAACTCTTGAAGTAAATAAATCGGAAATAGAAGGTTTTCAGAACCAGATCAGGATAAAACTGAATAAATAAATTTACTTATGAATAAAAGATGTAACATAACCCGGCCTTTGTTAATTGTTTTATTTGTTTTAGCTCCTCTTACTTCTTTTTCAGAAGGACCGGTTGGACTGGAGAATTCAACCATTAAGTTTAGCAAAAAGGAATGCCGGCAGGCTGTAAAGTGGATGAATGATGATCTCTCACTTTTAATGGGTAGCGGTATAATAAAGAAAATAATATCAGAGCAAAACAACTATAGTTTGTATGCTGGTGAAGGCTGGTATGAACTCGAATTTGAACATAGGGGTAAAATACTTATCACTCTGTCAAGGGCAAGAGAGATAATGGGGCACTCACCCTTCCTGAAGATGTTTGATAATGATTCTGGAAAAATGGTGGCAGCTGTTTCAGAAGATCAAATTAAAATACAGTTTCTAGAAGAGGGTTTTTTTCAATACTTGCCACATGGGAGAAAGCCTGAACAAACATTTTATTAAATAAATGAAAAGTTTTTTTATTACAGGAACAGATACTGGTGTTGGGAAGACTATTGCTGGCGGTGGCATCGCGGGTGTTTTAAGGCGGTCGGGTAAAAGGGTTGGTGTACTGAAGCCTTTTGAATCAGGATGCAGTAATTCAGGTGGAGAGCTCATCCCTGAGGACGCTGTTTTTTTAAAAAAACTTTCCGGTTGTACTGAGGATATAGATGTTATTTGTCCTTACAGGATGGAACATCCCCTTGCGCCTGGAGTTGCGGCAGAGATGGAAGGGGTTTCCATTGACCTGGACAGAATAAGGTCGTGTTTCAAAGCTCTTAAAAAAAACTATGAAACCGTACTAGTGGAAGGAGCCGGCGGATTAATGGTACCTATTACAGGTAATCTTCTAACCTCTGACCTGATAAAAATGCTGGGTTTACCTACAATTATAGTGTCACGATTATCTCTTGGCACTATAAACCATACTTTGCTGACTGTTAGGTATGCATTGGCCTGTGGTATTTCTGTTGCAGGAATAATCTTGAATCAGATAACCCCTGAAATCGGCAAGGCAGAAGAGACCAATCCCGAGGTTATAAAAAGATTTTCCGGAATTCCTGTTCTGGGGCAGATCCCATTTATTTCTAAGGAAAAAAGAAATGACGCAGATTTTCTTGTTGATGTGATACAGCAGAATATTGATTTAAACAGTATCGGGCTTAGCCAGGCAGTAACTTGATGAGCGTTATTGCTCTTTAATGCCCGCGTTTTTAAACCTTTCCAGCAGTTCACTTAGAATCATGGCAGTTGCTCCCCAAATTTTATGTTCTTTTATCCTGAAATAGGGAACTGTGATCTCAGAAACATTGTCTGTCCTAGTTTCTGAATGTTTTGCCCTGTCTTTGAAAAATTCATTTATTGGGACTTCAATTATTTCAGCAACTTCTTCATTACAGGGAGTGCATACAGGAAGGCTGTTATGCCATGAAACAAAGGGATAAACCACAAAGTCGGATGGGGGAACATAAACAGAGTTGAGCTTTCCCAGAACATCTAAATTGTCAGGCTCTATCCCGATTTCCTCGTATGTTTCGCGAAGTGCTGTTTCAAGTAATGTCTCCTTATCCTCATGTGTTCCTCCGGGGAAAGAGATTTGTCCTGGATGATAACTAAGGGTATCCTGTCTTTTTATAAAAAGGATGTTTAAATTATGGTTCTTGTTGTAAAGCAGGAGCATTACCGCACCTTGATTGGGCAGTCCTTTTTTTCCTGGAGGTCTGACAGATGTTCTCGGTCTTGGCGCCATCATGTTTTGTGCACAAAGGTAATCAAAATCAGAAACTTCAAATACATTCTTGAGGACTTCTTTTTTTAGCATAATGTTATTTTTAAGCTATGGTTTGCATGTGAAGGTTTTAAGGTCTTAAGTTAAATCTGTAAGAAAGTAAATAAATGTGTGACTAAAAGAAATTGATATATAATTGTTTTACAGAAAGACAAAGCCCTGAAACAGCCTTTTTTGAGATTAACCAATCCAGAATCCGGCCTTTATAATAAAGTGAATATCTTGAGCTGTATTACAGTTTGGAAAATATATTCCGAAATATCGCCTGTTGTCAAGGCTTCTTTGCTTTCTTCGGGTTTTGGATTCCTCACTTTCTCTGCCAAGAGGATATCTATAAGCGAAAAATGATAACTCATAGTTTCTTTTCATTTTAAAATTGTTCTTTTCTCAGAAGGAGTCCTCCATATTTTGGTTATTTTTTTAGTTTTAATTACTGGAAAAATAAACTTGCAAAAGTGAACCCTTTTATATCCTATCTGGAAGCTTCTTGACAGCTATATCTATTTCTGTTAACCTTCTAAAGTGAAGAAATTTCTACATTTTTAGGAGATTTTGCGTGGAACTCATGGAGGCAATCAGAGGAAGAAGAAGCATAAGAAAATACAGGAAGGATATGCCTTCTGATGAGGCTATTTCTTATGTTCTGGAGGCTGCGAAGCTGGCACCTTCATGGGCAAATACTCAGTGCTGGGAGTTTATTCTGGTAAAGGATGAAAGTATCCGGCTGAAACTCTCTAAGACACTGCCAGAGACAAATCCAGCCCGCGGTGCTGTGGAACAGGCACCTATCGTGATTGTAGGTTGTGCGAAAAAAGGAACATCAGGGTTTTTTAAGGGCAAACCTGTTACGGAAAAAGGTGACTGGATGCTTTTTGATATAGCTCTTGCTTTGCAGAACCTGACTCTTGCTGCTTATGAAAAAGGGATGGGTTCTGTTCATACGGGGTTTTTTGATTCTTTGAAGGCGGGAGAGATATTAAACGTTCCTTCTGATGTAGCTGTTATAGAGCTTCTCCCCATTGGCTATCCTGAAAAAGAGGCGAGGGTGACTCCCCGGAAAAAGGTAGAAGATTTTGTGTTTTATGACAGTTATGGAATTAAGAAAGGCTAGAATACCTTTTCTATGGGATTTTTTCTTGTTTTTGAGGGAATTGAGGGGTGCGGGAAGACTACCCAGATAAAAATGCTGGGAGATTACTGCAAAAAGAAGGGCTTTCCATGTGTTGTGACCCGTGAGCCGGGCGGCACACCCATTGGCGAAGAGATTAGGAAAATATTTCTTCACAGTGATAATGTTGAAATAACTCACTTGACAGAACTTCTTCTTATTACCGCTTCAAGAATTCAGCATCTGCAGCAGGTAATTCAGCCGGCTCTTGATAATAACAGCATAGTAATCTGCGACAGATTTTTTGGTGCGACCCAGGCTTACCAGGGTTACGCGGGAGGTATCTCCCTGGAGCTTATCAATAAGAGTCATGAGCTTTTCCTTGGAAATATTAAACCAGACATGACTATTCTGTTGGACTGCCCGGTGGAAACAGGAATTAAAAGGTCAAGGGCAAGAAATTTGCTTGAGGGAAAAGAGAAAAAGGAAGGCCGGTTCGAAGATAAAGTCATAGCGTTTCACGAACAGGTAAGACACGGCTACTTGGATCTTGCGGCAGAGGATAGAGAACGGGTTAAGATCGTTGACTCTATCAAGCCGATTGATGAGATTCATAGTGAAATATGTCTGCTGTTTGAAAACAGGCTGAAAGAGGTAAACTATGCCTTTTAATTCAATTCACGGACATGCTGCGCCTCTTCGCATGTTGAAAAATATTCTTGTATCGGGCAAGATTCCGCATGCTTTTCTTTTTACCGGAATCGAAGGGATAGGCAAGAAAAAAGCAGCTGTTTCTTTTGCCAAGGCTCTTAACTGCCTTGAAGGAAATGGTGATTTTTGTGACAGTTGTCTGTCCTGCAGCAAGATCGACAGGATGATTCATCCTGATGTTCAGCAAATTGAACCTGATGAAAAACCTGATGATGATAAAAAAAAAGAAGGTCAGATAGGCCGGATAAGGCGATTACAGCGTGAGATCGCTTATAAGCCGCTTGAAGGAAAGAAAAAGGTTGTTATCATTAATGATGCGGAAAAGCTTAATTCGGAGGCTGCCAACTGTTTTTTAAAGACTTTGGAAGAGCCGGTTGATGATACTATCATCATTCTGATTTCAAAGAATTTCGCAAGCATGCTTTCAACAGTTGTTTCGAGGTGTCAGAAAGTATCCTTTATGCCCCTTGGTGATGCTGAGATCTCTGGTCTTCTGAAAGATATGGGGATTGATAAAGAAGCTTCGGCCCAGGTTCTCTCTCATGCGCAGGGCAGTGTTAAAAGGGCACTTTTTCTTCTGGAGAGTGATTTTCTGTCAAAACGTGCTGAAGTAGGGCGGTATTTTTCTTTGTTGCCAAAAAGCAAATTTGAAACAGCCTATGATCTTTCAGGGTTGATAAATGATGATCAGGGCAGGGCGCTACTCTTTGAGTTCTTGCAGACATGGTACCGTGATGTCCTTTTTGTAATGGAAGGGCTTTCAGATTCGGTTATATATAACCAAGATTTTCTGGAAGTTATTTCTAGGATGGCAAAAATCGAAACAAAAGAGGGCGTTATAAAAAAAATGAAAAGGCTCCAGTGGTTTAATAATAACCCCTCATTAACCGTAAATTTTGAAATGGGCCTTCAGAGCCTTTTTACACAGGGTATATAAATGAGTAGTGACACTAAAGAAGTAAACAACAGCAGTGTACCTGAAAGAAATAACATAAATATTATTGATGTTAAATTCAGGAAACAACTTAGAAATATTAACGTCGATGCCGGTGAATTAGAGCTTAAAGAAAGTGACCGGGTTGTTGTTGAAACAGAGGACGGTCCCATGCTTGCAACCGTAGTTTCAAAGGCAAGTTATAAGTTTAATCTAAAGTGTAAAAAAAGAGTTTTTCCAAAAGTATTACGAATGGCGGATAAGGATGATGACAGGCAGGAAGAATTAAACATCAGAATGGAAGGTGAATATTCCCAGGCATGCCAGCAGAAAATTCAGAAATATGAACTGCCCATGAAACTTGTGGATGTTGAAATCATGCCTGACGGAAGCAAGGTTGTTTTTTATTTTGTGTCTGAAAACAGAGTTGACTTTCGGTCTCTGGTTAAGGAGCTTGCTTCGGATCTGAGAACCCGGATAGAGATGAGACAGATCGGTGCCCGAAGCGAAGCTCAAAGGATAGGCGGTATCGGATGCTGCGGAAGGGAGCTTTGCTGTACTACATTTTTACAAAAGTTCTGTCCTGTTACCGTGAAGATGACCAAAGAGCAGGGACTGCCCTTAGATCCGGAAAAAATATCAGGAGTGTGCGGACGGTTAATGTGCTGCCTTGCTTATGAATATGAAACCTATGTTGAACTTAAAAAGGGTCTTCCAAAGGTAGGTAAGAAAATGATGACTCCTCAGGGAGCAGGGAGGGTCAAGTATATAAATATTGTTTCAAAGAAAATTTGTGTTGAACTTGAAGACGGAATTTTTTATGAAATGAAAACAGGGGATTATAGTCCGGATATGCTGATTAAAAAGAAATAACTCATGACAGAATACACAAAGAGTAAAATTATAAACCTCCCCAATATGATTACGGTGTTTCGAATTATGCTGGTTCCAGTGCTCTTTCTGCTGCTCTTCTTTTCACCGGGAAAGCTCCAGAGTTTCTTTGCGGGGCTTGTTTTTTCACTGGCATCAATTTCTGACTGTGTTGATGGATACCTTGCCCGAAGAATGAACATGGTTACTGATTTTGGTAAGTTTCTCGACCCTCTAGCAGATAAGCTCCTGGTTGGGATTGCGCTAATTATGATGATACCTCTTGGAAGGGCACCCCTGTGGATAGTGGCCATCATTCTGGGAAGAGAGGTGATGGTTACGTTGCTTCGTGTCATTTCCTTGAGAAAGGGTAATAAGGTAATCGAGGCGACTATGGCGGGAAAGTACAAGACCGGATTTCAAATATCAGCGATAATCCCTCTTCTTTTCCACTATGAATATAATTTAGGTCTCGGTTTTTTTGATTTTTCAGTGGATTTTCAAATAGTAGGTATGGCCTTTCTATATGCTGCGCTGGTTCTTACGATCTGGACTGGAGTTGATTATCTATATAAGTTTATTAAAATGTATTAAAATTCATAGGGTATGATTATACTATTTGCACTGCTTTAATTTTGTAATTGACAAAAAATGTAATATATATATAATCTAAGGATTAATAGAGCGGGAATAACTCAGTGGTAGAGTGCAACCTTGCCAAGGTTGACGTCGCCGGTTCAAATCCGGTTTCCCGCTCCATTTTTTTGGCGACGTCGCCAAGTGGTAAGGCAGAGGCCTGCAAAGCCTTTATCACCGGTTCGAATCCGGTCGTCGCCTCCAATAAAATAAAGAAAAGGGCTATCCGGTTCGGATAGCCCTTTTTTAAATTCGTTGATTATGTCAGTATCTTCCTGTATATTTTCAGCAGTTTCCTAGTTGAAAAAAGGAGGGTCTATTGTGAAGGTTATGGCGATTATAGGGAGTCCGAGAAAAGGATCTAATGTTGACATCCTGATTGATAAAGTGATTGAAGGGGTTAAAAGCAAAGCAGCGGTTGATTTGGAGAAGATCTATGTTTACGAATCAGATATCAAATACTGTACTGGTTGCGGCGCACATTCAATTCTTCAGGGTTCAAAAGACTGTCCGCTTGGAGATGCTATGGACGGTATCCTCAAGCGCATGCAGCAGGCAGATGCTTTAATTTTTGGATCACCTAATCACGGCCGGACTATTTCCGCGGGTCTGACCAACTTTTTTTCCAGGATGATGCCGCTTTTAAAGATGCAGGTCGGAAGAGATGAAGAAGGAAACATTATTTATGCCGAGACAAAACCGCTGATCAGCGGCAAAAAAGCAGTGACAGTAGTGAGCCAGGGCGATTTTGCGGCCTCTTCATCCGCGCTTCTGCTGATGGTTCTGGATGCGAATTTAAGAGATTTTCACTTGAGAAAAGTGGGCGAGGTTTTCAGTACTGGTAACCTGAAAAGGGCGCAGGTTAAAGAAAAGGAAGTTGACCTTAACCTTGCATTTGAAACAGGTGCGAGGATGGCAATGATAAAGTAAGTTTGAGTTAAAAAATTTTACTTGTTTCCTGTGCTTGCTCTAAAGAAAGTAAAAAAGAAAAGATATCCTTTGTCCGATCCTGTAAAATGGGATTCACTTGTTTTAGGATTTTTTGAGATCGGCGTTCCAAACTTATCCTGATTTGTCGGGATTCAGCCATGCGTTGCTTAATCTCCAAAAAAACCTAAACCTTCGGCACGGTCAAAATGAGGCCCCAATTTTATATATCTCCCTTGGGGGTTGCACTAAGCCTATAGATGAGAAGATCTTAAAATGAATAAAATTCCAATTGTACATATCGTTGGAAAGAAAGGATCGGGGAAGACAGATCTGATGGTCGGACTGATCAGGTCGCTTTCCGGTAAAGGATATAAAGTTGTTGCTGTGCGCCATTCTTCACACGACCATCAGGTGGACGGACTGGGAACAGATACCTTTAGGTATAAGCAGGCCGGGGCTAGGGTTGCTGCGCTTGTAACCACTTCGGAGACAAATCTTTTTATTCCAACAAAAGACTGGGATGAAAAAATTATGGTTTTAGAAAATGTACTTTTTGGCACAGATCTTGTTCTGATGGAAGGCGGAGTTAAAAATGGTGAGTACAAGATAGAGGTTTTTAAAGAGGATGAAAGCCTGCTGTGCAAGGATGATGAAGGGCTGATAGCAGTTGTGGGAGGCAGCAGTATTTGTGAAGGTATCACCCGCTTTTCAACCGGGGATACTGAAGGCATATCCAATCTAATTGAAGGCTCATTTCTAGTGCCGATTATTTCTGCTGCTGTATTGGCTGGTGGCAAATCCAAACGTCTGGGGCAGAATAAATCGCTGATGCAGATAAACGGCATTACGGTTTTGGAGAGCGTGCTTAATAGGGTCTCCCCTTATGTGCAGAAGGTAATGATCATTACCAACGCTCCGGAAGAATACGGTTTTCTTGATATTGAAACAGCAAAGGATATAAGGCCTGGATGCGGGCCGCTTTCAGGAATACATTCGGCTTTGAGCCTTGCTTCTTCGGAATATGTGCTGGTGGTTTCCTGCGATATACCGCTAGTCGGTTCGAAACAGATTGAGCAGTTGGTCTCCTCCTGCAGGGGCTATGATATTACTATTTTTAAACATAAAAACTTTGAGCCGCTGTGCGCGGTTTACCGGCGTTCCTGTATTGGCGCGCTTAACGAGCTGATTGACCACAATGAGTTCAGAATCATAGATCTTTTCCCTACTCTTGATGTTAAGGTCATCAGGGTCGAAGATGCGGAGATTTTCCGAAGTATTAATACTAAAGAAGATTACGATTATATTCTACATAAGTTTTCTAAATAAATAACATGTGCTTATGCTATTATTTATCTTTGATCGTAGTCGGAGAGGGCTGTTCTTGCCTTGGGAAATAATTTAATAGAAGTTTAGCTGTTACCGGCTTTCTTTCATCTTTTGAAGAAACTCATAAGGAACATCGAGTTTTCCCTTCCCTGTCCCCAAATCAATGCCTTTAACATTATGTCCGTGAAAGTCGCTGCCGCCAGTGATGAAGAGACCGTATTTGTCTGCCAGTTTTATGTAGACTTCTGTTTGTGAGTTTGTGTGGTCCGAATAGTAGGCTTCAATGCCTTTGAGTCCGTAGCTTATCAGCTTTTTGATTTCAGTTTCCAGATCATCTTCTGTTTTGCATCTAAGTGTGGCCGGATGGGCAAGAACCGGGAGGCCTCCGGCACTTAAGATGTGGGAGATCGCAGCTTCTGGCTGAAACCTGAATTTATCCTCGTAGCCGGGCGCGCCTTTCTTGAGGTACCGGTTGAAGGCCTGCTGAGTTGTTTTAACATAACCCTTGTTTAAAAGGACTTTGGCAAAATGAGGACGTCCCACCTGTCCGGAACCGGCTTCTTTCAAGATTTCATCGTATTCAATATTGAGCCCGAGCTTCTGGAGATTTTTAACGATTCTCGGGTTTCGCTCTGCTCTGGCCTTTTGCAGAACTGAGATGTTATCAATGAATTTCTGGTCCTTGGAATCCATATAATATCCCAGAATGTGCATGGTCTCTTCTGGGAATTCAGCACTTATTTCGATTCCGGGAACGACTTCCAGAGCAAACTCTTTTCCGGCGGTGAGGGCTTCCTCGACTCCTTCAACAGTATCGTGGTCGGTTATGGCGATAGCCACCAGTCCTTTTTCTCTGGCATATTTTACCAGTTCTGTGGGCGAGAGTGCTCCGTCTGAAGCGTTTGAATGCGAATGAAGATCTATCATAATTTTATGGGTCTGATTCTATTTAAGACAAAATTTATAAGTTCTTTTTCTACGTTTTTCCTGCCTGATAATTTTTTTCTACCAGGGTTTAAAGATGATTCCCTTTTCCTGGAGCATTGATTTTAATTTGTCAGCAGTTTCATCAGCACTGCTTTCCTCATGGATTCTCATGTCATAGGCGATGTCTGTTGTCAGGTTGTCACCGACCCATACGGTCTCAATCTTTTCAGCGGTGATAATGGTTTTCATGATTTCAAGGTCTTCCTGGGTCAGTTCAATGGCGGTAATAATCAGGATAATTCCAGCATCAATTAGTATGTTGGCAACTTCTGAAAGTCTCCTGATATGTTCCTGCCTCTGGTCTTCTTTCCCAATGATGTCTGCATCAATTCCGTAGAGCACGTTTCCAATGCCCAGGAAATAGACAATTTTACCGTCTTCAAACAGCTTGTCTTCAAGGGTTTTGGCAACCTCTTTTCTTCCTGCGTCTTTCGTGCCGGTGAGAATAATCAGGGTTGACTTCTGGTTGTATTTCTCAGCACGTTCTTCAGGTGAGATAATGCTTTTTTCCCATTTGTAATTCCTGAGCATTACCGTGTCTCTCAGCCAGGTCTGCTTGTCACTCAGGGCTTCTGAGATGATTCCGCCGCCCCGGATTTCATAGTTATCCACAATAACAAACCGGCTGGTGCCGGCGATATCGGTAGCGAGGTCAAAGGCCGCGGCTTTGTTCAGTTTGAGAATACATTCTGCAACATCATGGCGCTCGACCTGGTTGATCGTGCCTTTGGCCTTTAAGTCTGATGCGTCTATGATTCTGGTGATCTCTTCAAGTTTTGCAGGTATGCGGGAGGTGCCTATTTTAAACAAATATTCTTTTTTCCTTACCATGGGATCTTTGCCCAGCCAGAACAGGTTCACTTTGACCCTTGATGTTGCAGCGGGTTTTTTCTGATCAGATCTTACTGCAATTTCTCCCCGGGTAATATAAATCTGTTCTTCAAGGGTAAATCCAGCGGCATACCCGCATTCAGCTTCTGTTTTGGGTGGTGCATTAAAGACTTCTATGCTTTTAACCCGGCTTTTTTTACCAGAAGGATAAAAAACAACTTCATCGCCCTTTTTTATCGTGCCTGTTTCAATGGTTCCAACCACGATTCTCCGGTTATCACCAAATTTAGTGAATTTGTAGATGTCCTGCACCGGCATCCTGAAAGGTTTTGCTATTTTTGAGGGTTCTTTTTTAAGTTTTTCCAGAATTTCAAGCACGGTCTCTTTTTTATACCAGGGAGTTTTTTCTGAAAGTACTGCGATGTTATCACCCTGCATTCCGCTTACCGGTATGAATGTCACCGGTTCGATGTTTATTTCTTTCAAGAAGGCTGAGTATTCCGAAACAATTTTATTGAAAACATCCTGACTATAATCGACCAGATCCATCTTGTTGATGACTACAGCAATCTGTTTGATGCCCAGCATGGAGATCATGTACCCATGACGTCTTGAGTTCTCCTGGACGCCTTCATCCGCATCGATGACCAGAAGAGCTGCTTCTGCTCTTGATGCGCCGGTAACCATGTTTTTTAAAAATTCAATGTGACCGGGGGCATCCAGGATGATATAGTCCCGGGTTTTTGTGCTGAAAAATACCCGGGCCGTATCAATGGTAATGCCCTGGGCCTGTTCATCTTTTAATGCATCCAGTAAAAATGCGTATTCAAAAGGTTTTGAGTTTCTTTTGCAGTTTTCTTTAACCTGATCGAGTTTGCCTTCCGGCAGAGACCCTGTGTCAGCCAGTAGCCTTCCGATGACCGTACTTTTTCCATGGTCGACATGACCTGCAATCACAATGTTCATCTGTTGTCTGTCTGATATCTGTTCCATCTTTATATTTCCTTAGGATTTGTTTTGTCTTTAGGTAATGTGCGTATTTTAAAATATCTCAGGCACTTTAATTTATTACATATACCCACCTTTTCGGAGGGTTTCGAGTCCGCCGCCATCGTCCTTGTCCTGTGCTCTTCCTGAGCGTTCCGCAATGTTTGAAAGGGCACCGCTTTGCAGTTCTTCAATGATGTCATCAACATTTTTCGAGGTTGACTCTATCGAATTGGTGCAGGGGTAGCATCCGAGAGAGCGGTATCTTTTGCCGTTACCCTGATCATAGTAGAGGGAAACTGTGGGGATATTTTCACGTTTAATGTATTCCCAAATATTAAGCTCTGTCCAGTCAAGCAGCGGATGTATTCTGAGATGTGTTCCGGGAGGGAAGTCGGTTTTGTATTGGTTCCAGAATTCAGGGGGCTGGTCTCCAAGATCCCAGTTATTTTCCCTGTCCCTGGGGGAGAAATAACGTTCTTTTGAACGGGAACCCTCTTCATCCGCACGCACACCGACAATTACGCCGGTGAAGGGCTCGGTATTTTTGGCGATCTCATACTGACCCGTTTCATGGTTCATTCGGTACCTGGGCCATTCTCCGCTTAGGGTGTGTTTTAGGGCTTCGGTTTTTAAAAGCTTGCAGCAGGCTATCCTGTCCACATTGCCATCCGGAAAAGTCTGTTTGTTTTTCAGGGCATCATCATTCTGGCCATAGATCATATCCAGATTCCATTCAAGGGCAAGTCTGTCACGATATTCGATCATTTCAGGTATTTTGTAGGCTGTGTCAATATGTACCAGTGGAAACGGAACATGTCCGTAGAATGCCTTACGTGCCAGCCATAGGAGGACCGTGCTGTCCTTGCCAATTGACCAGAGCATTCCCATGTTCTTAAAGTTGGCATATGCTTCGCGAAGGAGGTGTATGCTCAGGCTTTCAAGCTGTTCGATGTGATCCATAATATCTCTCCGATATGTTAGTGTGTTTCAAGTAAATGTTCCTGAATGTTTCAGTTACATAATTATAACTTTTCTTTTAAAACTCTGTTTATAAAAGACACGTCCTTTTTTATCTGCAGCGCCAGACTTTCCGCATCTTTAAACTTCTTTTCTCCCCGTATTCTCTTTACAAAAAAGATATTGATTTCTTTACCGTAGATATCTGTATCAAAATTAAAGATATGGGTTTCTATACAAAGTTTTTTTCCGTCAAAGGTAGGGTTCACCCCGATATTAATCGCGCCCTTAAATCTTCCGTGCGGTGTTTCCACATATATGGCATAGACTCCCTTTTGAGGGATAAGGTCCTTTATATGACTTAAGTTTGCAGTGGGAAAACCGATTTTTCTCTGTTTTCCGTGAACCACCTTTCCCGACAAGCAGTAATACTTACCCATGAGCTTTTGTGCCAGCGAGACTTTTCCTTCTGATATTAGGTTTCTGATGGTCGTGCTTCTCACCGGTATATTTTTTATTTTGATATCACTTACGATGTCAACTTTAAAACCGAGTTCTTTCCCGGTTTTTTTAAGCAAGTCTACTGTGCCCTGTCTGCCTTTGCCAAAGGAATAATCATGTCCGATAATGATTTCTTGGGGTTTAATTCTTTGGTATATGACTTTTTTTAAAAAATTCTCCGGAGATTTTTTTGCAAAGCTGGTGGTAAAGTTTTCGCAGATCAGGTATTCAATGCCAAGTTCTTCGATCAGTTTTGCTTTTTCCTCAAAGGTTGTTATTTTCGGCGGCTCTTTTTCTGGTCTTAACACATTTAAAGGATGCGGGCTAAAAGTATATACAACAGATACGCCCCCAATTTCTTTTGCCCGTTTTATAACCTTTTTCAGTATCATTTGATGGCCTTTGTGTACTCCGTCAAAGTTGCCAAGGGTTATAACCGGATTTAACAGGCGAAGGTCTTTTAGCTTTCTGCTTCCTTTGATTATCTTCAAATTATTGTAATAGAGCTGTGTTTGAGTTAAGTAATGATCATTTTAGAGCGTGATTCAGCCACAATGTCACCCTCCTTGTTGAAAGCGATTCCTTTTACATAAAGGATTTTCTTGTTTGCTTTTTCAATTTCAGCTTCGCATTGGAGCGGTTCAAGTGTTTTTGCGGGGTTTTTAAACCGGGTTGTTATTTCAGCAGTTAAAACCTGATAGCCGTTTTTGATGGCTGCCTTGGCCATTATCTCGTCCAAGAGGGTAGTTATGATGCCTCCGTGAACAATGCCTTTCCATCCCTGAAATTTTTCAGGAGGAATATAGGTTGTTTCTACTTTGCTTCCGTCATCTGAGTACTTAAATTCCAGCTGAAAGCCATCAGGGTTTTCTTTGCCGCATGCAAAGCAGTAATTATTATCAATTAGCATTTTTTCTAAAATTTAGTTGTTTTAAAGAGTTTTTCAATAGATGCTCTCTTGACAAATAAAAAAAGTTATTGTAATCTAAAAAGATTAAAAAATCAATAAAATTGATTCTAAGATTATAATAAAAAATAATATTTTATAACAAAACATATTGCCGAAGTGGTGGAATTGGTAGACACGCAAGGTTCAGGACCTTGTGGGGGTTTTCTCCGTGGAGGTTCGAGTCCTCTCTTCGGCACCATATTATAGAAATGCCCGTAGCTTTATATATTTACGGGTTTTTTGTTTTTATAGGGAGCCAAAGGGGTGTCATTTTTTGCTCAAAAAGTTGTTATATTCTTCTCAAACAAAATTTTTTGTTAGATTTACTTTGGCAATATTAAAGATATTTCCTAATTTTACCTAAAAGGGTAATTACATGAAACATACCATTCTTAAAAAGCTTGTGTTTAATTTACTGAATCGGTAAGCTCTCAGGTATGAGCCTTTTAAACATAAAACAGCCTTACCTAATCCCGCTTTTTTCAGTTCTTCTATTTTTCCCCGGTTGCGCCCATATGTAAACCCGAAATATTGAAACAACCGCTTACTGTGGATGCAACAAATGCTGTGGATGGACACGTGGAAAATGGAAATATCTTAAACTTAATTTCTGGAACCGTTACTATGTCAAGGGAGGGGGTAAATACCAGGGATTAACTGCAAGCGGGTTGAAACCGAGGGAATACAATCCCGGTCTAATATCGATCGACAGTCTTAAGCATCCATGGATGATACCGCCAAGACTTCTTTTACCTTGGCTTATCTTTTCCCCTCCTGGAGCCATCGCTTCGATGCCGAACATTATCCTTTCGGAACAATAATGGATATCCCGGGTTACGGTCGTGGTATCGTGGAAGACAGAGGTTCAGCCATAAAAGGCCCAAACAGAATAGACCTTTTTTTAATTCACACCAGAAAGCACTAACCTGGGGGAGGAAAAAATACCCGTAAAAATAAAAAAGAAATAACTCATAGCAAAAATAACATGGCATAAAAACCAGATTCAAAAGAGAGGGTAACGCCGGGTGAACTTATTTCTTCAAACATGATGCAGATAGAGGCAACCACAAGACTGCTTGTTAAATAAATTTGTTTTCATAAAATAAATTGAGGTGCAGGATTTTTTGGATACTGAAGACACCATGACAGAGAGGGCTTTTTTAGATCCTGCAGCAGAGCTGTCCTCCGGATTTAACCTTGCGCTTTTGATGGCAGGGTGGACAAAATGTCTGCGCTTATATGAAAAGGTTTTCAATCAGGCTAGTTATGGTTTTTGTGAAATAATAGCTGGTAATACCAGCCAAATTTGTAAGCAATGGCTTTTATGGTAAATTCGATGAGTAAAGCAACTATATAATAAGGCATTCGTTTTTCCCAGAATGTTTTTATGCCGGCTTTCATCATGCCTCCGCCATAACGTCTAAGACCTGTTTGTTTGAGAAGCCAGTTGTTGTCGGCAAAGAATCTTCCGATGTTAAAGTAGCGCCTGGAAGTCTGGAGCAAAGTATAAGGGTGGCTGTGATAGACTTTAGCTGTGGCAGTGTAATAAACTGAGTAACCCTGATGAATCGCTTTGGCGGCAAAAAGCATATCTTCATTTACAATGACATTATCTTTAAATCCTCCCAATTTCTTAAAAATAGAGCAACGAATAGCCGAGCACGAATTGGAACAGAAAAAGGCTTTGAGACCGAGAGTTTCAATATCATTCCTGGTTTTTAACCTGGACTCTTCGGGATAATTAAACTCCCGTGTAAAGCTTTCTAATGGAGCGGCATTTAGTCTGGGTAGCTGACGGCCATAGCTTATAGCTATGTTCGAGTCGGCTAGCATGGGTTTTATCAGTTCGGCGACCATATGCTCATCAGCAGGTATTGCATCCTGGGTGAGAACCACAGCGAATTCACCCAAAACTTTGGATATTGCTAAGTTGCGTGTTGTGCCGTGATCAAAATCAGCACGATTAATCTTTATTACTTTGCAGTTTCGGCTACTGGCAAGTTCCGGTGTTTTGTCGGTGGATTCAGAATCAACTACAATAATTTGAGCAGGTTTTAAGGTCTGATTTTGCAGGCCATCCAGCAACTCTGAGAAATGTTGACCAACGTTGTGGGTAGGGATTATAACAGATACGGTGTTATTGTTTGATAGCGGTTCTGTCACGAGAATTCCTCTGGGATACCCGCTAATTCCGGGATCTGACTTTCGATTGGAAATCGCCTGAATCCGCAAAATTTTTCGTTATCGAGGGCCAAATTGGGATTGTAAAAAGGATCAATCTTAAGTATTTCAGAGTAATCCTCTGCGAGTCTTTGTCTATACAGCGGCTCTTCCGGGTCTATTGCGCGTGTTTTTGTTTCATAATGAATAGCCCTTACCCTAGGATTATAAATACACCTGAAACCGTTTTTCCGAAGACGAATACATAAATCAACATCATTATATAATGTTGGATAGCGGGCACTATCAAAACCACCGACATCGGCAAAACTTGAACGTCGCACAAGTGCCAGCGCAGCCGTAATGCCTGACATTTCCTGAAGAGTATGAAGTCGACCAAAATATCCTGGAAGATCACTATGGATGTTTTTGTGGGCATGTCCTGCTGTACCGACCAAACCTAAAATTATACCTCCATGTTGTACCTGGTTATTAGGATATAAAAGTAATCCTCCAACAACTGCAATGGATTTGTCCAGTTGTGCAGCACCAACTAGCTGCTCTAACCATTTTTCTGAAATAATTTCAATATCATTATTCATGAAAAGTACAAATTCGGAGTTGACAGAATCTGCTGCGATATTGTTCATTTCAGAATGATTAAAGGGCTTATCATATTGAATAACTTTAATTTTATGTTCAGCCTGTCCCGTTTCTAAATATTTTAAGAACTCCGGATCATCTGAAGAATTATTGATAACCACGATCTCATAATTGGGGTAACCCGTAAATTCTCGTACAGAGTCAATACACTTCTTGACGAGGGAAATCGCGTTTTTAGTTGGGATTATAACACTTACCTTTGGAAATTCAGATGGCTCAAACTCAACCTGGTATATCGTAGTGCTAAGCTCATAAGAAGTTACTCTGCCTTTTATCCTGCGACGTTGTAATGCATTAGCCACTGCTTTTCTGCCAGCAAAAGGAGCCTTGGGTTTTGCTGTGATACCAGCAGCTGTTGAACCTGGAACCTCCCGCCAATGATATAAGACTCTAGGAATATGGATAATTTTTTCCCTTGGAATGACCTCTGAAAGCCTCAAGGCTAAATCATGGTCTTGAGAACCCTCAAATCCTTTTCTTATGCCGCCGACTTCATTAAGAATCTGTGCTGCATATACGCTAAAATGGCAGGTGAACATATTAGACAAAAGAAATTCAGGGGAAAAATCCGGTTTAAAGTACGGGCTGTGGCATTTGCCTGTTGTTGTGATTAAATCTTCATCAGAATATAACCACAATGCCTCTGGGTTTTTGTTCAAAGCCCAGCTAACCCAGATTAGGGCATCAGGTGTTAGTTCATCGTCATGGTCAAGAAACGCGACAAATTGACCTTTAGCTTGTCTTATTCCGAAATTTGTAGCTTCTGCTATTCCTGAGTTTTCTTTCAGAACATATGTTTTAATTCGGTTGTCCTGTGAGGCGTTGGTTGCTATTAACTTTTTCAGGTCATCTTTTTCCGAAGCATCGTCTACCAAGATAAGTTCCCAGTTCCTGTAGTACTGGTTAATAACCGAACGGATGCACTTAGCCAGCCATTCTTTATCAACCTTATAGACCGGTACTATGATTGAAAATAACGGTGTGTTTGGAAACAGTGAGAGGATATAATTACTTTGGGAAAGTGAAAGCTGGCTTTCTTCGTGATTATATTTCTGCCGTTGGCCAAATTTTTCTACTGCACGATGCCAGCATAGTCTGACACCTCCATATTTATATGTAGCCCATACTTTTGAAAATTTTCGTCTTTTAGTCCCGAACAACATCCAAAGCAATGAGCGGAGGAGAATAACGACACCGGTAATTTTTTTTTTTATTTTGTTTACGCTCACAGAGTATGTTTTATGCGTTTCGTTTTTAATTGGAGGGTCATTGATAAACCGTTTTCTAAACAAAAGGTTGAGAACCGACTTGTTAATAGTTTTTGTATGCAGTTGATACATCTTTAGGATGTCCTTCAGCGCTTACAGCGCCTCCTTTCAATAAAATGGCCCTGTCGCAAAATCTTTCGACGGCATTTAAATCATGGCTGACAAATACAATTGTTCGGCCGTTTTTCTTAAAGTTCATAAAAGAATCATAGCATTTTTGCTGAAAATCAATATCGCCAACAGCAAGAACCTCATCCACCAGTAATATCGGGCTTTCAACAATAACGGTTATTGAAAAACCCAGCCGTACCTGCATGCCGGAGGACAGGTTTTTAAGCTTGGTATCAATGAATTTTTCAAGCCCGGAAAAATTTATTATCCAGTCATATTTAGAAGCGATTTCCTTTCGGCCCATCCCCAACAACGCGCCATAAAGGAAAATATTGTCTTTGACGGTTGAATCACCCTGAAAACCAACGCCTAATTCGAGAAAAGGCGCGACGTTTGCATTTATTGATATTCTGCCGGAAGTCTGTTCCAGAACTCTTGCTATAATCTTCAACAGGGTTGATTTGCCTGAGCCATTTTTTCCGATAACGCCGACGAATTCTCCCTGCTTAACATTAAGGTTTATGTCCCGCAGAGCGTAAAATCTTTCATAGGTGCTTTTTTGGAAAACACTTACGAATCTCTGTCTCAACGTTGTTTTTCTTTCGTGAGGCAGTCGAAACACTTTATTTACATGTTCGAGGGTTATCATAAATCCTCTGCAAAAGAAGGAGATAACTTATTAAATAATGTCAAGCCCGCCCAAAATAAAACAGTAGCCACAGAGATTATAAGGACATGACTTGTAAAGCCAGTAAAATCGCCTGGCGGACCTATTATTGCCTGGCGGGAGCCTTGAATAATTCTGGCCATGGGGTTCAAAAATATTAATACATGATACTTTTGGGGCACTATTGAAATGGGATATATAATCGGCGTAACCCAAAAACCAAGCTGGACAAAGACTTCCCAGAGGTGGTGAATATCCCTGAATTTCGGGTACAGCGCACATAATAATAGTGCGATACCAACAGAGAGGAAATATAGCTCGATAAGATAAAGGCCTAGCAACAATGCAGACGAACGAAAAGGAGGGGCAGAGAAGATAAAAAAGAGAAAGAATACAACAATATTCAAAAACAGGGTCAGAAAAGAGGTTAAGGAAGAAGCTATTATGATGATCCATCTCGGAAAGTTTATCTTCTTAATAATTGACGCCTTGCCTTCCAGCAACAGCATACTGTTTAGAGTTACTTCTGCCAGGAAATTCCAGAGAATAATACCTAAAAGTAAATGCAATTTGTAGTTTTCAACATTCCATCGTACAAACACCGAAAACACCAGATATAATGTACCAAACATCAGCAACGGCTTAACCAGGCTCCACAGATATCCTAAGGCAGAGTTGTCGTATTTTACCTTAAAATCTGTTATTGCCATCACTAACGTCAGGTAGATATAATTCTTTCTGCGTGAGGAAATGTCCTGCTTATAACCTTTTGAATATGGCTGTGTGAGCAAATTCTCTCCTTTTATCAATATATTCATACACTAACTTGTCTGATGGATTTTCCGGAGCCAATTCGGCAGTCTTTTTTTTGATTCTTTTAACAATATACTTAGCTCTTTTTGGGATGTTTTCATTTTCATAAAAAAATTCTTTTCTCCCGGCATAAAAACTTATTCGTCTGTCAGGCACAGCTACTATTGCGTTACTATCAGTATTGTCTTTAATCCACTGTGCAGCTGCTCTGAAACCCTGTTTTTCTCTACCAATCGGCCTGATTAATTTTGGGGCGCATATAGAGACACCAACTAGAAGTAGCGCCAGAAACCAGAATCGTTCATTTAAATTTATGGTGTCAGAGACCCCTGGTTTTATGGAAAATCGACTCTGGAACCAGATTGCTAATTCCTGTAAACCCACAGGGATATAGAGGATTGGAAGTAACAGCAAGGGCAAGGTATGTCTATAACTCATGTAGTCATACTTGCAATACAACCATATCATTACAGGGATGTTTAAAAATATAATAGCAATTATAAAAAACTTTTCCGGTTTATACCATTTTTGTACTTTAAACTTGTTATACATCCCTATCAACATAGCTGGCACAAAGAACCACATTAAAGTCTCACCCGTATTCGAAACAAGTTTTCCAAAAGCCTTGGGAATATTCAATGGTTTGAATTGAAATGTCGGTTTTGCTTCTGGTGCCGGCAGACTGTTTTTTTCCGAAAATTTTGGTTGTTGCGAAACTGGGGGAGATTGGCCAACATTTTTTTTGGGAAATACTGCCTTGGAAGCCTTGATTGTCTTGGGGGTGAATGTAAATCGGCCA
>JAHEEI010000031.1 GCA_024640785.1 Pseudomonadota bacterium | reverse complement strand
ACGTGCCATACCCTTGAATATGACAAGAGTTCATACAACTCTTGTCATATTAATAATCAAACAAAAATAAAAACTATTTCAAGTCAAACGGAAGTACTTTTTCCTTCATGTTCTTCTGTACAATCATTCTATTGTGGTTGGTACTTAATCTTAAGATGTTATATTTTGAAAAAATCTGAATTTGTTATTGACAGGGAAAAATTATATCCTATAATACTTACTATACTTAGTAGTATATATATGGAGAAAAAATGGCAGAAAAAGAGAACCGAAAAGAAAAAATATTTGCTGCAGCTGCAAGTATCTTTACTGAATATGGATATTTTAAAACTTCCATGGAAATGGTGAGTCATAAGGCAGATATGACTCTGCGCGGACTTTATTATCATTTTAAGTCTAAAGACGATTTGTTTCTGCAGTTATTTCAGTACATGAACAGTAAATACTACTCACAGATAAAAGACGAAGCAGAGACGGTCAAGGGGCCAGAGGAAAAGCTCAAAATGTATGCCAGGATTGCCAGCAAAGTCTTAAATGAGAATGAGGATTTTCTAAAGATCTGTCAGGAATTCTTAGCTATAAGTACTCGTAATGCTGAAGTAAGAAAGGTTATGACCTCTTTTTACAGCACCCAGGTGGACCGGATAAAAAACATTGTAAACGAGGGAATTGAATCCGGCTGTTTTATTAAAACAGATGCTGAAAAAGTTGCCCGGGCTATTGTTCTGATCACCATGGGCGTGTTTAATTTCCATTTTTCTCTGAATAGTGACTTTGATCCTGCCCAACAACATACTTTTGATATTGAACTTATATTAAGAGGATTAAAAAGTTTTTCACTTGAAAAAATAACTTAAATGAGTTACTTTTTAAACCAAAACAGATGATGGTTAAGACTGTTTTCAGATATAAACAGTTTTTAGTTTAAGAATTTAGTATACTTAATGGTATATATACATATATTTGGAAAGGAATTAATATGTACGATGTTGCAATTGTTGGAGCGGGACCCGGCGGGCTTATGGCCGCTAAGACTGCTTCGGAAAAAGGGCTTAAAGTTGTACTGATTGAAAAGAGAAAAGATATCTCTCAAATAACCCGGGCCTGCTGTGAACAGTTTATTATGGATGAGAGCTATTCCGGAGACACCATTAAGGTTGGAAAAGACGAGGTCTTTTTTACCAAAAATAATTTCAGGGTCAAATATACCGGACCTCAAATGAAAGTGACAGACAAATACTATGTTTCTCCCTCAGGCAGAACCATACACTTTGCCCATGAAAACAAAAGGCCTATTGTGATTAAGTTTGACAAGGGGTTCCTTCTCCAGGAATTGCTTGATGAATGTACGGATCTGGGAGTGAAGTATATCTCTTCAACGGTGGTATATGGTGCGGAAGAGACGGGTAGTGAAGTTAAACTGTATCTGACCTGCCAAGGAAAACATTCTGTTCTTTCCTCGAAAAAAGTAATTGCTGCGGACGGGGTAAATGCCGGGGTCGCAGAAGCCCTCGGGATGAATAAGGAAAGACAGCTCTTTACCACGGCGCTGTGCATCGTATATTTTATGGAAGGGATCAAGGTCTTAGACAAGACGGCTTTAAAAACCTATTTCGGACGCAATTACCAGGGGTTGGCCCCGATGATGATTGGCCCCTCAATTCATGGTAAAGATGCGGGATATGTCATTTGTACCGGAAATAAAAAATATCCTCCTCCTGAAATCTTTAAAAATATCACCCAAAAAGGCTCCCTGGCGTGGGCGTTTAAAGATGCCAAACTCATAAAACCTGTGGGATGCACCCTTAAGACCTATAGCGCCATGCCTGTGCCCTGGAATAAAAACGTAATCGTGATCGGTGATGCAGCTGCCTTTGTTGAAGTGGAAACCCAGGGTGCGCTGATGTGCGGTTACCGGGCGGCGAATGCAGTAACTAAGGAACTAACAGGTGAAAAAGGGTTTGATGAATATACAAAATGGTGGCAGGACTCATTTGAATTTAATTCATCGGATGTGATGCGGGTGGCTCAGGGGTTTGCCCTGGTACCTAAATATACGGATGAGGAGCTAGATTATTTGTTTGGCCTGATCGAGGGAGAACGGCTTGAAGGCACCTATAACCAGTACCGTTCTCCAGAGGTCATGTGGAATGCGATCATGAATCACAGCGATAAAATAAAATCAGAACGCCATGAACTGCTTGAAAAGATAACGGGTAGTCAGAGCTGCCTGAGTGATATGCTTTAGAAAGGAAAATAAAATGGCTATAACAATAGATCTGGAAGCTTGTGTGGGATGCGGCTGCTGCAGTGATGTGTGTGCCCAGGGAGCGCTTGAGCTGGAGGAGAAGGCAGATGTTAATGAAGAATTTTGTATTGAGTGCGGAGTCTGTAAAGATATTTGTCCGTCCAATGCAATCAGTATTGAATAGTAACTCATTAATAATATATGTAATTTAAGTGGCATATAACGGAGTAGTCAAAAATGGAAAAGAAAAATGTCCTGACTATAAATTTAAGCTTACAAAAAATCGATATCAATCCAGTGTCAGAAAAAATGATAGAGAATTATATGGGTGGAGAAGGCGTGGGAACCCGGCTGATCTGGGACATGGTGCCTGCTAAGGCAGATCCCTTCGGGCCAGACAATGCCATTGTATTTACCAGTGCCCCGCTAAACGGTACTATTTTTCCTGCCGGTTCAAGGGGAACTGTGGTTTTCAAATCCCCGGAAACAGGTACGATTTCCATGTCGAATATGGGAGGTAGCTGGGGTGCCCGGATGCGGATGGCTGGATATGAAGCAATTGCGATTAATGGGAAATCCGACAGGCCAGTATATATAATGGTTGATGATGATAAAGTAGAAATACGTGATTCAGCGCATCTGTGGGGAAAAGATATTCCCACCATCCAGAAGATATTGGAAAAAGAGGTCAAGGATCAAAAGATCGAGGTGATTAGTATTGGCCCGGCGGGAGAAAACCTAGTGCGTCTGGCAAGTGTTGCTAATCATACCCGTTTTGCCGGAAAAGGCGGTGGCGGTGCTGTTATGGGTTCAAAGAATCTTAAGGCGATTGTTATACGTACTCGGCGCAAGATTGATGTGAGTGATGCAGAAGCATTAAAAGCGGTTAGTAAAGAAGTTACTCAGACAATGAGTGAAGCGCCACCTATCCAGATGCTGAAAAAAGGAAGTTCTGCATCCTATAACCAGGCAGTCTTTGAGGCTCAGGATTTTGGTTATAAACATTTTCAGGAAGCGGGCTGGACCGATGAAAAATTATATATGGACAATATCTGTGAAAAATTACAGGAAGGTTCAAAAGCCTGTTATGCATGTCCCATTGGATGCGGTGTTACATACCGCATTAAGGAAGGCGAGTTTAAGGGCGATGAGTTTGGCGGCCCGATGGCTGAAGCCTACTGGAACTGGGGATGGAAATGCGGGATTACTGATGTAAATGCCATAGCTAAAGTTTCAGAGTTGTGCAACAAGAACGGGGTATGTGTAAACTCAGCTTCTGAGCTGGCGGCATGGATTATGGAATGTCAGGAAAAGAAACTTATCACTACTGAAGACGCTGGCGGGCTTGATCTGACCTGGGGTGATGGAACAGGTTGTGTAAAGATGATGGAGATGATGATTTGCCGGAAGGGATTTGGTGATGTGCTGGCAGAAGGTGTGAAGCGAGCCTCGGAAAAAATGGGTAAAGGAACAGAAGAATACGCCTTTCACGTAAAGGGAATGGAACTGGACGGTGATGAATGGCGCCAGAACAAGGCCTCGGCTCTTACCGCAGCAACTTCTGAACGAGGTGCAACAGTTGTTCGTCCCTGGGGCTTTCCCATAGATATGGGACTTCTTTTTACGGAAGTGACTGGATTGACTGAAAAACCGGACGCAAACTCAGAGAAGGGAATAGCAAAATGGTATAAGCCGTACAAAGAATTCACCGTGGTTTCTAATTGTGTGGGAATTTGTCTCTATCCGGCTTTATTTAATATCCCGGACATTCACCAGACCCTGAGAGGGTTTACTGCGGTAACCGGTCAGAGGATTGATATAGCGGAATATCTGAAAATCGGAGAGAGGACCATCTGTACCCAGAGGGCATTCAACGCCCGGGAGGGATTCGACCGAAAGGACGATACTTTGCCGAAACGGATACTTACTGAACCGATTAAAGGCGGAAAGTTTGATGGCAGAAGAATAAATGATCTGGACAGTATGCTGGATGAATACTATGAAGAATCAGGATTTGACAAAAAGACCGGCTGGCCCACGAGAGAAAAACTTGAGGCGATCGAGCTAAAAGACATTGCAGATGAGCTGTATCCGGCGAACCAATAAATGAAAAACAACTATGAGTTATGGATAATTAATATATGCCTTAGAGAGGAAAAGCAACATGGAGCCCAAGAAAACAAAATTTGCAGGAATTCCTGTTCCGGATGACCTTAAAAAATCTAATTTTCGAAGCCTATATTTTTCAGCCTTTTTTGTGGCTTGTCTCATGGCTGTACCTTCGGTACTGCAGCCGGCCTATCTCAAAGAGGTGATCAATATCCCTAAAGATCAGGCGGGCCTTATCAATACCGGACTTCAGAATATGAGCCAGATCGCAACGCTTTTGCTGGTGGGTTTCTTTGGCATCCTGTCTGACAAGATAGGCCGACGAATCCTTATTGTTCTGGGGTTTGCCTGCTGCGCGGTCTTTTATGTGCTGTTTGGTTATACCAAGGAGATCTCAATGTTCTTGGGGGATACCAGTGTAGGAGGACAGGTCTTTGTCGCCTATATTATCCGATTTCTTATCGGTATTGGTCTGGTCCTTTCTTTCCCACAGATCATGACAATGATAGCCGACTATACACAGCCAAAGGACCGGGGTAAAGCTTATGCCCTTTCAGGTGCGGTGATCGGATTTGGTTCCATGCTGGTATTCGGGGCGTTAGTCCAGGTCGCTAAAAATACCGGTCTCTTGAGTCTTTTCTATATGGCCGGGGCTCTGGGTTTTACAGGAATCCTGTTTGCGCAGTTTGGTACCCGTGACCGCCTGCCCAAGGGAAAAGGCCCGTCTTTTGGCTTTCGTGAAATTTATCAGGAGGTGAAAAAAAGTATCGGTCTTAAAATGGGGTATCTGATCGCTGCTGTTGCACGTGCGGATATTGCCATTGTTGCGACTTTTATCATTTTGTGGATGGTCTATAAAGCAGATGCCGCTGGGATTACGCCGGTCGAGGCAACCGCCCGCGGCGGAATCGTGATGATGGTCACTTCACTGGTTACGCTGTTTGCCTATCCTGTACTTGGGGTTCTGACAGACAAGATCGGACGGGTCTCAGTGACTATAGTGGGGCTGTTTCTTTCCGGAGCAGGTTTTCTGCTTATGGCGGCTACTGAGAATCCTTTTTCTCCTATAATCTTTCTGTATGCCAGTCTCATCTGCATCGGTTTTTCTGCAGCCACCCTCGGCGGAGATACCCTGACCACAGATCTTGCCCCGAAAAACATGGTGGGGGGCATACGGGGAGGATTAAACACTATGCAGCCAATAGGCATTTTAATCTTTATGCAGATGGGTGGATTAATGTTTGACAAGATAGGTTACTGGGCACCTTTTGCGCTTAAAGGTGGTGTCAGCCTGATATGTGCATTATGGGTTTTGATGATAAGGAAACGGATTATTGAGCCCCATAAAGAAACTATAAATGTCAAGAACTAAACAATTTTTATAAAGGGAAATAGAATAAAAAATGTTCGGAACAAGGTTTGCCCAGGAAACATGAAGGATTGATGAAAGAAATGGGCATGGCTCTTGAGCCCATGATGACAAGCTGGCCCTAAGCAGCAGGAAAACAGATGGCTATCTAGTCAATTAATATTAAAAAATAGAATCGAAAGGAAGACTATGCAGACTGGAAAGTTCCCAAGAATAAAACTGACAGATCTGCCCACACCCTTGGAAGAGATGCCGAGACTTACCGAGGTGATTGGCGGGCCAAGATTGCTGGTCAAAAGAGATGATCTGACCGGAGCAGGACTGGGGGGGAACAAGGTGAGGAAACTGGAGTTTCTACTGGCGGATGCAAGGAAAAAAGGTGCCACCGCAGTCATTACCACCGGCGGGCCTCAGACCAACCATGGCCGGATCACCATTGGCACTTCAGCCAAGCTGGGGATGAAGTCTTCCCTGGTGGTGATGGGCGCGGAACCCCCCACAATTTCCGGTAATCTCCTGGTGGATTATCTCATGGGGGCAGATGTTCATTTTGTTCCGCCGGTCCAGGATGAATCTATGTCCGGATACGACCGCTGGGCAAAGGACCTGAACAATGTGGAGAACAAAGTTGAAGCGGTTGCAGAGAATCTGCGTAAAAAAGGTGAAATCCCCTATATTATTAAGCTTGGCGGCACTGAACCGCTTGGCTCACTTGGGTATGTGAATGCAGCTGTTGAGCTGCTGAACCAGTTGAATGAACGGCAGATAAAAGCAGATTATCTTGTGTGCGGAATTGGAACTGGTGGTACGATGAGCGGACTTTTTCTGGGGATGAAACTTCTTAACAGCAATATAAAAGTTATTGGCATCAGTGTGACGGCAAAGGATTATATGCTGGCGCCCATGGTCCTGTTTGAAAGCTCGGAAGTGGCAAAGCTGTTAGGTGTAAAAGCAGAAATAAAGGAAGAGGAAGTCACTATCTATGATCAGTATCTGGGTCAGGCCTATGGCCATCCCACTCAAGATGGTGCAGAAGCGATTCTACTCACGGCCCGTAATGAAGGACTGATTCTTGATCCGGTCTATACAGGAAAGGTAATGGCCGGAATTATTGACCTTTCCAGGAAAGGACAATTTACCCGGGAAGATACCGTTGTGTTTGTTCATACCGGCGGGGTGCCAGGTCTTTTCGCGGATGAACAGGTCAAGGCTCTTGTTAAAAACTCTTTAAGGAATAAAAATTAATATTGGAGGCAGTTATGAGCAAAGAAGATATCAATGAGAAAATGAATGAGTTTTTTGAGTACACAGCCAAATATGGCCAGCAGTTTCCCGAGATCTCTTCCAGCTTTATGGGTCTAATGGGAAGCGTGATGGAGGACGGCGCTATCACCGGAAAGCAAAAAGAGCTGATCGCCATCGGCATTGCGGTCGCTACCCGCTGTGTGCCGTGTATCCGGGCGCATGTTCAGGGTGCGCTGGGAATGGGGGCGACCAAAGAGGAAATCATGGAAGCTTCAAATGTCGCGATTTTGATGAGTGGCGGACCAGGTATGACTCATACCATAGAAGTCATGAAGGCTTTGGAAGCCTTTGCAGAAGAAAAATAGCAATCATTATTTTGAGGTGATTAAAATGGAGCTTAAAGCATTTAATACGGATAAAGCCCCTGCCGCCATAGGACCTTATTCTCAAGCCATGACGGCAGGAGAAATGGTTTTTGTAAGCGGGCAACTGGGGATGAATCCTGAAACCGGTGAAATGGTGGGCGAAGACCTGATGTCTCAAACCGGGCAAGCCTTGGAAAATCTGAAAAATATTATAATTGATGCCGGGTTAACCCTTAATGAGGTAGCAAGTGTTGATGTTTTCTTAACGGACATGACCGACTTTGGGGATTTTAACGCAGTATATCATCGATATTTTTCCGGGCACAAACCTGCCCGTGCAGTAGTGGCGGTTAAAGCGTTACCCAAAGGGGGGTGTGTTGAGATTAAGTGTGTGGCCTTCAGGAAGTCTCCCTGAGGCTGAGAGTTTTTTGATGAAATTTATAATAAAAGGATAGGTGAAATGTCTATTTCGGCTGCAGTTTCTTCAGTATTGATCTTGATACTAATTTTATTTCTCATCATATGGTTCTTACGCATTGGCGGCAAAAGTCGGCAAGCACATAAAAGGTATGACTGTTATGCCCGTGAACTTTTAAAACAGCATTCTCAGCTGATGACCTGTCCGGTAAAAGAGGATTACAGAATTCTGAAGCCGATTAAAGCATTAGGGTTTTTTAAGGTAGCGGGCACACTGTTAAAGGGAGACAGGTTTGCCTGGGTTAACCTATCCAATTCAACCATGGGTGGGTTTATGAAACTCCACACTTTTTTCTTTCGGCCTGACCCAGCCTGTAATTTGCCCATGCTGTCCATCGATGTGATCTTCATGGGCGCCAAACGGGTCTTTGTGATTGAGATCATTGATCCGGCTAAAATATCTGATGAAACTCTTTCTGTTCATTATGATCGCATGAGAGCCCTGAAACCCTCTTCTGAAAAACTTGCGGATATGCCTGTTACACGCTGGTACAAAGATGTGGTTTTGGATTTTAGTATTCATGCAAAGTCCGACAGCAGAAGCGATGAGCTGCTTTTTGAAACCTACAAAAAATATCTTGATGCTTATTTTGCCATGGTTAAAGCTGCCGAGCCTATTTCGCCTGATCTTTCCCGTAAGGTTTCGAAAGCAACAGAATGGTACGTGGATACACTCATTAGTAAAGGAGGGCCAGCGGTTGATATGCTGGCCTGGTTGATGGGCAAAGAAAAAATGCGTGAATATTCACGAACAGTCATGTTTGGTCTCAATTCATAAACATGTTTTACACCTGAAGGAGACAATTATTATTAAGGCAAAAATATTAAGCTATCAAATAAGCTCAATATTCTTTACAAGCATTTTAATTTTTGGTAAATTCTGAATTGGTTATGTTATCTGTAGTTATCTTGGTTCTGGTTATATAAATGTGAGGGAATAAATGAAACATAAAAATATTATCTGTACTCTTTTGGGTTCTCTTGTAAGTCTTTTCGTCGTATTCCCTGTGTTTTGTCAGGACCTCAATCTTCTTGCTTCTGATCAGCAGGCTTTTAACGACCTAACGGCTACGGAGGCAAGCGCCATGATTGATGCCAACCCGAGCCTTATCATAATTGATGTGCGGGAGGAGACTGAATACTGTGACGACACTGCGGATGTTGACGGTCCAGGGCACATCTCTGGTGCTCTAAATTATCCCTGGAACTCTGGCGTGCTGCAGTCGAGTTATAACGACT
The DNA here is from genome assembly GCA_024640785.1 of Pseudomonadota bacterium. GTDB lineage: Bacteria > Desulfobacterota > WTBG01 > CAIYCZ01 > CAIRTM01 > JAHEEI01. The sequence continues at coordinate 11,816 of JAHEEI010000031.1, read as the reverse complement.
TTCACGCCGATGCTCAAATACTGTTTGTTTGTCGAAGTGGTAACCGAAGCAGCCAAGCTGCTGAATTTTTGTGCTTAAACGGTTATACCCAAATCTATAATATGCTGGGCGGAATGAATGCCTGGGAAGGGAACCGGAGTGCTTGTCCTGATATTGACAATGACGGGATTTTTGATATTGCAGATAATTGTCCAAATATATGTAACCTGAACCAACTTGATGCTGATGGCGATGGTCTCGGTGATGTCTGTGACGAAATTCCCGGATGTGGAGGTGGATGCGGTCAGCCTGTATGTGAACAGTCTTGTGGAATATGTGGGGGATAGAAGATTAGGCAAAAAGATTAAAAAACATGAAGTGAATAATTAGCAAGTCACTGAAAGACAGGGTCAATCGGACGCTGCCTTTTTCACATAACCACGAGTAACCTTAACAAAATCCAAAGTCAACAGTTCGTGCCACAGCCTTAATTATTGCCAAAGTCAGTATAATCCTTTTTAGTAGCACAATGCTACCTTTTATAAATATGCAAATGATATGCAGGTATGCAGTCGAAACCGTACAAAAACTCGTTTAGTGTTAGAAAAACTCACTTGTATTACAGTAACTTACTGTTTTTACATTTCCTTTTTCTGATCCGGCCTTCGGCACCATTTGAATAAAAACAAAGCGATTTCAGATGCTTAATTGAGTCGCTTTTTTATATATGCAGTTTTCCGATACGATTTCGCACAAATCCAAGCAAGGCTTTTTCAAGGCCCTGCCGTCCCTCACCCGATATCCAGTGTCCATAAGTATCAACCGTTATCGAGATCGAGCTGTGTCCCAATTGTTTTTGGACATAAGCCGGACTTAAATGAGTCGTCAGAAAATGGTTGCATACATAATAGCTCAAATCGTTCGGATTCCTAACACGCAGACCGGCAATTTAATGTATTGAGTGCATTTAAATCAAAGTGGCCCTATTACGGATTCAGCGTGTCCCCATAACGGGGCTGATGCTTTTGGGAGGATTAGGTTGACATTTAGAGGGGGTTTTAACATAATTGATACTCTCAAAAACAACAAACCCCGATAATATTTGCTTATGCCACCACACTCCTCAAACATAAATCGTCCCAAGGGCAGCTCGATAAAGCCTTTGCGTGCAATTTTCCCGTTCATCCGGCCTTATCTGGGGACGCTGTTTTTGGCTATGGCCGCATTATTGATTGCATCGGGCGCATTTTTAGCCTTGCCGATCGCTGTGCGCTATGTGATCGACTTTGGCTTCAATGCTGAGAACGCCTCCACCATTAACCGCTATTTCTATTTCTTCCTTGGCGTTGCCCTGCTGCTCGGGCTTTTTGGCGCGGCCCGTACTTATTTTATCAACTGGCTGGGAGAGCGGGTTGTAGCGGATATCCGAAATGCGGTCTACCGACATGTGATTCGCATGGATCCGGCCTTTTTTGAAGTTACCAAAACGGGTGAGGTGCTCTCGCGACTGACTGCCGACACTACCCTGATACAATCAATTTCAAGTATAGGTCTGTCCATCATCCTGCGTTCTTCAATACAGTTCTTCGGTGCTTTGGTACTTCTCGCTTTTACCAATGCCAAGCTCATGGGGTATATCGTACTCCTGGTGCCAGCGGTACTGGTGCCCATTTTAGCGATCAGTCGCTGGGTGCGCCGTTTATCTCGTGATACCCAGGATCGCATTGCCGATACAAGTGGATTGGCCGGTGAAACCCTGAACGCAGTACAGACGGTTCAGTCGTTTACCGCTGAAGAATTGGAGAGTAAACGCTTCAGCAAAACGGTTAAAGAGATCTTTGAAACCGCGGTACGTCGCATTTGGGCTCGGGCACTGCTTTCTACTGTGGCCACCACATGCCTCTTTGGTGCCTTGATCATTGTGCTATGGATAGGTGCCCGTGCAGTGATCGGTGGCGAGATGACTGGGGGCCAACTGGGACAGTTTGTGTTCTATGCCATTTTCGTGGCCATGTCGGCGGCCTCCCTGAGCGAGGTATGGGGTGAACTGCAGCGCGCGGCTGGTGCCATGGAGAGGCTGGTGGAACTTTTGGAAACCGAACCTGCCATCAAAGATCCTGTTAATCCCGTGGACTTGCCTGATACCCGTGAGGGCCGTATCTGCTTTGAAAACGTTTCCTTCAACTATCCATCTCGCCCCGGTACTCGGGCAATTGAAAAATTTACCTTGGAGATTTTGTCTGGCGAAAAAATTGCGTTCGTTGGCCCATCAGGCGCTGGCAAGAGTACAATCTTCCAGCTGTTGCTGAGGTTCTACGATTTCCAAGAGGGAAAGATTTTCATCGACGGTGTCGATATCGCCAAGGCCCGGCCTGATGATGTTCGTACCCGTGTTGGTATCGTTCCCCAGGAGACGGTGATATTTGGAACGAGTGCTCGTGAAAACATTCGCTTTGGGCGTCCCGAGGCCACGGACACTGAGATCGAAGCAGCGGCTAAGGCGGCGGCTGCGGATGAATTCATCAGGCAGCTGCCGAAAGGCTACGATACGTTTTTGGGAGAAAGGGGAACTCGGCTTTCAGGCGGTCAAAAACAGCGTATAGCCATTGCCCGTGCTATCCTCAAAGATCCGCCAATACTGCTACTGGATGAAGCGACCAGCTCCCTTGATGCTGAAAGCGAACGACTGGTACAAGAGGCCTTGGAATACCTGGAAAAAGACCGAACGACAATTGTGATTGCCCATCGTTTGGCCACGGTTCTCAAAGCTGATCGCATTGTTGTCATGAGCGAAGGCAGAATAATTGATGTTGGCTGTCATCAAGAACTGATTCAACGTGATACGGTGTATGCGCGACTTGCGGAATTACAGTTTGGAGAGGCATCAAAAAAATAACTTTATCGCCCAATAACTAAACCCCTACTTTTTTGGCCAAGAATGTTTTTAGCGGTCCTGGTCATTTGATGGAAAATTATTTTGCAAGAAATAGTGTGTATTTTTACTCACTAATTAATCTTATTTTTAGTCATGAACGAAAAGAGAAAAAGCCTTTTTGCCCTTCATTTATCAAGCCTTCTTTTTGGTGGCACAGGACTCTTTGCAAAACTAATTGACCTTCCGGTTATTGATATTACAGCAGTCAGGGCCCTAATAGCTTCAGCCGGGCTTTTTATCCTGCTTAAAATTGCAAAACAGCGTATAGCTCTTGATACTCCGCGAGATTATGCAATTATGTTGGTGCAGGGTGTTCTAATGGGATTGCACTGGGTGACTTTTTTTTATTCAATTCAGATATCAAGTGTTGCAGTCGGGATAATATCTCTTTTTACCTATCCCATCATAACCGTATTTTTAGAGCCTTTATGGAGGGGTCAAAAACCGCATCTTTCAGACATTATCTGTGGAACACTGGTTCTTTTCGGGATATACTTGATGGTGCCGGAGTTTTCCTTTGATAATACCGTTACCCGGGGGTTGTGCTGGGGTATTTTTTCCGCATTTATGTTTTCACTTCGAAATGTTGTACAGCGAAACTATCTTGCAGCTTACCGGGGAGACACTTCCATGATGTACCAGAGTTTTATCGCCGGCATAATCGGGATGATATTTATTACGTCTGCTGCCTGCTCGATTAATGCCATGACAGGGCTAAAGCTTGTGGTTTTAGCCCTTTTCTTTACAGCGGTTCCCCACAGCTTTTTTGCGGGCAGCCTGCGTTACCTCAAAGCAAAGTCAGCAAGTCTTATTTCGTGTCTTCAGCCTGTTTATGGAACAATATATGCGTTTGTGATATTATATGAAGTCCCGGAAATTAAAACTGTAATTGGAGGAGCCGTGATAATGCTTTCGGCAACAGTGGAGTCATACAGGGCGTAAAAGCAAAAGCACATGACGCATAGAAAAATTAAAAAAGAAATTTTGAAAAATTGAAATTTATTAATAACCGTAGTTCTTTTGGAGGAAAAAAATGGGAATACCAATATCAGAACAGGAAATCAGAAGACTTATGGATGATGAAAAATGGGGAACCTTGATCGCGATAGATGATGGACAGCCATATGCGGTTGAAACATCTTTTGCAGTTGATGATAAATATTTGTATACCGGAACAAAGCGTGGCGGCCGCATGAATACCTGTCTGGAGAACAACCCCGCAGCATCCTTTAAAATATGTAATGGTGATCATCGCGGACATAATTATTGTTCAGCCATTGTGGAATCAACGGCTGAGATTCTTCAGAAAAAGGAGGACATCCTCTACTGCCTGAGGATCATTTTTGAAAAGCTCGGGATGTCTACGGATAATCTGGATCAAAAGGCAGACAATTATGTCGCCGGGAAGGCAGCGCTCTCGCTGTACCGTCTTCCGATTACAAAACAGAGCGGCATAAGATCAGGCAGATGACAAAAGTCGATGAGAGCTGGAAAGTATATTTATTAATGTGTTCGGATCACTCTTTATACTGTGGGATCACAAAAAATGTAGCTTCCCGGATTGAAAAACATAAAGCGGGGAAGGGGGCTAAATACACCCGATCGAGACGTCCCCTTGAACTGGTTGCAGTGAGCAGTGAAATGACAAAAAGTGAGGCGCTTAAACTGGAGGACCATATCAAAAAACAGCCTGCCGGGGAAAAGGTGACAGTACTCAAGAAAAAGAGCGGAAAAGACCTGTAACTTGATGTTGTTCACAAATTAAATCACAGCTGTGTTAGGATTGACAGCTAATAAATTCCTCAATTTTTTTAGGTAGTTTACTTATGGAAAATCTGAAAAACAAAATCATGGCTCACCTTGAAGCAAGATATACGCTCGACCCTATTTCTGTTCCTGATGATCTGAAAGAGATCAAAAGGTTTCTGGGGGTGTTTAAACTTAATATGTATAACTGGAAGATGGAAAAGGTGAGAAAAATATCAGTAATGCGCTGTTCGGTGCGGGTTCCGGGGCTTGAGATTTTTGCCATTGAGATATACCCTGAATCGGATTATGATATCCCGCTTCTGGCCATTGATTTTTCCTGCATGAAAAAGAAGTCATTTGTTTATATGAATCTCATCCCACTTTTTCAAGGTGATAAATATCAGAAAAAATATATTTCTCCTTTAAAAAATGTTTATGACAGGTATGATCTTGGCCCGAAGAAACAGGCAAAAGAATGGATGGCGCCATATTTGACGGATTATTCTGTTTATGCCATGCTGGATAATTCTCTTCTTGATAAAGCCTGTGAATGTTCCGAAGACTATCTTTTATTTTATCTTGAAATGCTTGATTCCGCGGAAAAGATAACAGATAATGATTATAAAAAAAGGGTGGAAGCAGCCGCTCTTCATTACTGCGATCAGCTGAGTGAAAAAGACGGTTCACGTAAGATGCTGGGACGGTTTACTGGGATGGAAAGAGCAACCAGGATTTTTTGGGAAGTGATAAGATAAGTATTTGGGGAGTTACAAAGCTGCTGTGATTAAAAGGTTAAAAGTCTGAAGCTGTACAGTTAAGGTCTAAATTGTTGGGCACGCTGAAACAAAAGTTATGGGGCGAGGCAATTTATGAATAAAGTAATTAATTTCGTTAACAGAATCTCAAGCTTTCCCGTACTGGTATTAGCTTTAATCCTTTTTATGAGTTTTATTCTCTACGTTCTTCCAAACTATAAAGCAGAATCAGCTAAGTTTATGGGTGAAGCGGGAACGCTTGATCTTAAGTTTTTTTCAACACCGGAGACTATTTATCAGATAGCAGAGGCTTATGGAGAAGAGGGGAGAGAAAAATATATTTTATCTAAATTTACAATTGACGCTGCCTGGCCTTTTGTCTTCACACTGCTGTATCTGGTTTTTATAAATCTCTCACTGGGTTATGTGTATGGAGCAAAAGGATCAAATTTAAGTATTTTTGCCCTTACAGCTCTCAGTTTTGATTATATTGAAAATATTCTTGCCGCAGTTGTCATGTTTGTCTATCCCTCGAGGTTTGATATTCTTACCTGGGTTTTATCTTTTACCACCTGCCTGAAATGGATAAGTATGGGACTTGTAAGCCTTATTTTCTTTTACGGTCTTTTAGCGGTTCCTGTCTGTTTTATCTACAGAAGAATAAAAAAATATAAAAATGCAGATTGAAAAGAATAAGTTTTCCTGATTATCTAAAAGGAGTAGGCCATGAACAGTCAGCCGGCAGAAAAACGGGAATTGTTCGGATGGAGAGGGAAAGTTTTGGTTGTTGATCTTTCACAGCCTAAAATCACGGAGGAGGAGCTTCCCGAATATTACTTAGAGAAGTACATCGGTGGTTCAGGGCTTAACGCCCGTCTTTTCTATGACCATATCCGCGCAAATCCTGATATTGATCCCTGTGCGCCGGGAAACCCGATCATATTTGGCTGCGGGCCTTTGGTGGGGACACCTTTTCCCACGGGCAGCAGATTTACGGTGACATCTAAAAGTCCGCTGACTGGAATATTTGGAGATACCAATGCGGGTGGGTTTTTCCCTGTGCGTCTTAAGCAGGCAGGTTATGATCATATTGTAATAAAGGGTAAAGCAAAAAAACCCGTGGCACTTTTAATCGAGACGGGTAAACCGGCTGAAATTGTTGATGCCTCTGACTTTTGGGGTCTGGATATCTACGAAACCGATGACAAAATTCAGAAAAAATACGGTGCCTGTGAAACAGCACGAATAGGTCCGGCAGGTGAAAATCTTGTCAAGTACGCGAATATTTTATCGGGAAGAACGCGTACCAGTACTAACGGAAGAACCGGTATGGGCTGTGTCATGGGCTCGAAAAATTTGAAAGCTATTATTGTAAAAGGATCAGGAACAGTGCCTGTTGCTGATCCTGCTGCGGTCGATGAGCTGTCAAACTTTTACCGCAAAGCCTGGATAAAAAGTCCGGGAACGGCACTTAAAAAAGAATATGGAACCCTCACCAATTTTGCCCAGATCTCAGAATCCATCCGGATCAAAAATGAACAGGAGCCATTGACAGAGGAACAACTTGAGAAATATGATCTTGAAATATTTACGAATAAGTTCAAAAGCGGACAGGCCGCATGCTATAAATGTCCGATTGCCTGTACCCAGAAATGGCAGATAAGGGGGGGGAAGTATAAAGGCGATAAAGGAGATAAGATAGAATATGGGCATATGCTGAACCTGGGAGCTCTGATTGGAATTTTCGATTTTGCTGAAATGCTTCATTTGTCTGATGTATGTAACCGAATGGGAATGGACTGTATTCAGTTTGGATATAATATGGCAATAACCATGGAATGTTTCCAGCGGGGTATTCTCAAAAAAGAACAAACAGAAGGTCTTGACATTAAGTGGGGAGATGTTGATCTTATTGAAGGCCTGATGAGAAAAACAGCAAAAAGAGAGGGCTTTGGTGACATCCTTGCTGAAGGGGCCCGTGAAATGGCGGAACGTATCGGACCGGAGGCCGTACCCTATGGTTTTCATACCAAGGGGATGTCATTTCCTTTCAGCTGTACCTTTGCTTTGCCCATGAGTCTTGCGTCTTCGGTTGCGACCCGGGGGGGCGACCACCTTAAAGGGCATCCATTTGCAGCGATTATAGGTCATGAAGAAATGCTCGAAAAGATGTTCGGTAAAGATCTTCCTGAAGGCATTGCAGATCATACCAGTCCGGTTGCAAAGGGAAGGGTAGTGTGGTGGCAGGAAAACTATAAAATGATTCTGGACTGTCTGGGAATATGTTTTCTTCCAGTGATTAATTCAAATGTATGGAGTGATCCTCTTATTATGATCAGAGAGATGGGAGAGATGTACCGGACCATAACCGGCAGGGGTCCGTCCGGCCTTTTTGACTCTGCGGAAAGGGCGTGCCAGGTTGAGAGAGGCTTCAATGCGTTAATGGGGCTTACAAGAAAAGATGATACCCGGAAAGGCACCATGCGGGGTGAAAAAAATCCATTAAATGAATCCGGAATGCTTGATGAGTATTATTTATACCGCGGCTGTTCGAATGACGGTCTGCCGACTCGAAAAAGGCTTGAAGATCTCGGTCTGAGTGATCTGGCAGAAGATCTTGAAAAATGTGGCAGGCTTTCAGAAGAGAAGCGTCCGGAGATTAAGGAGCTTATAAAAGATTCCAAAGATATTCCGGCAGAGTCTTATGAATCTCTTTAGATTTGTCTGACTTCCAGCAAATCTAAAGAGATTCGTTCTTTCTCATTTTTTATTAAGGGACAGAGACGATAAAACCTTTAAAGGTAACTTCATTGAATTTGGATTTTGAATCGATTACTTTACACCGGACTGAATAGATTCCTGCATCACCTGAACCAGTTGCCCAAGTCCAGGATGCACTGTTGTCACCCGCTGAGATCCATTCTGTATCACCCTCCATCTTTATGAACCATTCATATGAATAAGCTGGAGTTCCGCTTTGTACATTTGCCTGCCAGGTGATACTCTGGCCCTCTATAATGCTTTTAATTTCGCCGTTGGTAATATATACCATAGGGTTGACAACAGCATTTAAAACATGTTTTGCGAGCAACTGTCCCATCCGGGGATCATCACTGGGTGTAACATACATCGCCCAAGTTCCTGTATACTGGTCCTGGACCGGAGCATTAGGATCAGGCGGTCCAAGATCAGGGTCATAGCCAAGGTGACCGTAATCACTCAGATCATAAGCAAGTGATGGGTCCATGTCTTGTCGGGACATATTGTCAGGTGTCTGTCGCGCCGGCGGATAGGTCCTGCCGTCGGCGCAGCCCCCCATTTCAAAGCAGCATTCCTCTCCCCCGCAATCAGTATCCACCCAGTTACCCCAGTAATCAGCAAAGGGGTGTCCTACTCCGGGATAGGTATCGTTATCTCCTGAGTTATAGTAGAGCCAGGTCTTTGTCCCGATCTCTTTCCCGATCTGATTATAGTATTCAGCCAGGGTAAGAACAGAGTCGGTAATCACCTGAGGAAAACTGACTACGATATGCTTTACACCTCGGTTTTTCAGATACTCAAGGGCGTCCCAGTACCGGTAGCCCCATTCATCGCCGGGCATGTCTAAATTGGTTTCATGAAGGTAGCTATGGGCGAGATCTTCACCTCGCATTGCTCTTGTACGCTCATAAATGCCGTTTTCAGAATTTACTTCCCTGACCCCGCCGTAGGCTCCGATGATGTTATCAGGATCCATCTCTGGATGACGTTCAAGTATCAGGGCTTTTATGTTTTTGTCCAGAACCAGTGTGTCATCTATTTTCGGATCAAAATAGCGTCGAGCTGCACGGAACAGGCCGTGGTTGAACAATAGAACCCCGGTCTCGTTATCATTGACAGTACCGGATAGTCCCGCTTCTATTCCCTCTACATGCAAAAGGGCGTAATCAAGGTCTTCGGCAACCGGATTGGGACATCCGTTTAATAAAACTTTGCTGTCCACAAAGGTGGAATTATCAGGAGGATAAGGAGAATAAGCGCCCCAGCCCTCGGGTGCTATGGGATAAGAACGTTCCATTACGTTGCTGTAATCATTAACCCACAAGAGAGGTACAGTTGTTCCTTGACCATTATTGTAGTCCTGCATTGCATGTTTTGTCTTTTGTACCACATCATAGGCTTTATAAAAACGAACGCCGCCTACAGCCATGTCAATGACAATAATACGGCTCACGCCTTTGTCCAGTAGACGTTCTACCGGTCCTTCAGTATTGTATCTCTCCGGATCGCACCCGGCCCATGCGCCGTCAGGTTCCTCTTCCCCACAGTATGTGACGTTAGAATTGACAGTTGCTCCCTCAGAGGGACCGTTGTATAAAAAGCGGGGATATGGATAGTTTCCTGGACGTCCTCCGGACATCCAGGAGGCAAACTCAACTTCAAATTCAAGGTTATCGGTATTCTTGTCCAGTTCTGTTTTCATATCAGCCAGCTGTTGCTCGGATAGCTCGTGAAAGGGGTCAAAACCGCCGATACGTTCGTATTCAAATTCATATTTCCGAAGAAACTTTACCGCTTCTTCCGATTGCAATATCACTGGCCACCAAGCGTCATTCCAGATCGCCAGTTTGTATACGGGGTGGCTCTTTTCGTAAGAAAATTGATGGACAGATGCTTCCCACATATACTGGGGTGTATACTGGTCCATGCCGCCATGAAGGACATAGATTACTCCGATTTTTTCCGGAATAGAATCTGAAGTTGCGGTAAAATCGTATGACTGAATATTTGTTTGAGGAATATCAATCCAATAGCCTGAGCTGAAACTATAACTAGTCTCTTCGGGAGCAATAAGATAGCGAGCATTACCTAAATTACCTTTTGAATAATAGCCCGTTGAATCTGTTGTTACAGCTGCGTGGGGCTGTGGTAAGCCGCATGTAACAATATATATGTTTACGGTAACTCCTTCGTTAATATCTCCGGAAATAGTTCCGTAAACCGTATCATTATCACAAGCATCGCCATTGCCATCACTGTCAACATCATGCTGAACAGAGTTGAATATGTCAGGACAATTATCTATCTCATCGGAATAACCGTCACCATCGGTATCCAGAGCAAAAACTGATCCGCACAATGTCAGAAACAGAATAAAACTCACAATAGAAATTGATATTTTCCGTGTTATGTTCATTTTACCCCCCCCCCTTTTTTTTTGTTTAAATGTTATTTTAAATTTTGCCGGAAACACATCTAATTTCTTTGGTGTTTCCGGCTACACTTTTTTATAATGCCAGATACAGCCGTCATCTGTCCAGTTGATTTTCGTAGGAACAAAACCCATCAGGTAACCGGGATGTTTAGGGTGGGTGAGGTGCATTTTTTCAACTTCACATATTTCTCTGTCGTCAAAATCATAGCCCAGCTGTTTTATCCATTTCTTATGCCTTTTAAGTCTGGCACAATTACACCACTGCACAACTATTGTCCCATCTTTTGGTTCAGAGTATAAAAATTCTGATATATCATGGTGCTGCTGGTCAAGGACAAAAACCGATTCAAAAACTTTTTTAAGAGCAAGATTGGGCGCGAGCTTAGTTAAGGTTTTAACAACAGGTCCTAAAAACCTTGGAACCGAATGACTGTATGCTGCTACCGTATCCTCAACCCACTCTTTGACCGTACCCAGCCTTTTGTGAGTATAGTAGCTTATCATATGGTCCATCTCAAAAAAGTCACAAGCCCGGTCATACCGTTCTTCAATGGACAGCTCCTTAATATCAGGTTTAAGCATTTTAATGTTTTCTTTCATTTTGCTCCCATCTTCTTAAAGGAGTAGGTTTTAAAACCGAATAATTATAGGTTTCGTTAAGGCTGCCCGTGGTTCGAAAAAAGTTAGAGCTTATACTCCTGTTGTGCGTATACCGGAACAAAGGTAAATTCAATTCAATTCTGCAAGCACAGAGAGCCCTATAGGAATATTTTCCTTTGAAGAATTAAATTCTAAAATAAACTCCTGAAATTTGGTGTCAAAACGTTCCTGCATATCTTCGGTTCGAAAGTCACGGCGTCCCAGATAGGGAGACTGTTGTATAACGGTTCCTTCACCAAGACTTTCACGGGTTTCAGAGTCATAAACAGTGAACGTGGAACCCAGGGCTATTTTGTCTCTCCAGAAAGATTCAACGGAAAGCTTTACCCAGAGCTTGTCAGACCCTAGGACAATCCGGTCAGTATCATTGGAGGCAAGGGTTTCCCCCAGATGAATATCAAGCTTATAGACAAGGCCTTCAATAGGGGAACGTAAAACAGTCTGTTCCAGTTTGGCCTTCGCGACATCAAGTTCACTTTTGGCAACCTTGATGCGTTCTAAATCAAGTTCGTTATTTATTTTTGCCTGGGTATACTTGGACTCA
>JAHEEI010000030.1 GCA_024640785.1 Pseudomonadota bacterium | reverse complement strand
CGGGGAACTGGTCCAGGGATTGTCAGGATCCTCTTGGTGTACCTGCTCTTTTCCTCATGTGTATAAAACAAAAACCATGTCATTTGCCACAGGTGATGAACAGTCCAGAATCTTAATGGGACTAGACGAAGGCGAACTTTCATGCCTAATTCACTGGGAAATACTTCCAATAATAATGGAAAATTACAAAAATATACAAACCGGCCTTATGGGGGTTTAAAGGAGATTAACATGTCCTACTTAATAACAGACAACTGCATCATCTGTAGAACCTGCTGGGAGATATGTCCGACTGAATCAATTGAGGAATTTAACTGATATTATAAGATTGATGACACCTGTGTTGAATGCGGGGCCTGCGCACGGATCTGTCCAAATGCTGCGATAACTAAAAAGCGCGCTTAAATTTTAGACGAATAAAGAGAGGCTGTAATTATGCAGGGAAAAACAGTTCTTATAACCGGAGCAGATGGTGGCATCGGAAGAAATACCACAAAAGGTATCGCACAAAAAGGCGCGCGAATAATTATGGCATGTATTGACGTGGACCTGGCAAAACCGGTTTTGGATGAAATTATAAAAGAAACAAATAACAAAGATATTGAGATAATGCATCTTGATCTTTCTTCCCAGTCCAATATTCATAAATTTGCAGAAAATTTTATTTCAAAGTACAGTTCTCTTGATGTCCTGATCAACAATGCAGGGGTTTTCTCTCTGAAAAGATTTGAAACTGAGGACGGCCTGGAAAGAACCATCGGCATCAACTATTTTGGTCATTTTCTACTTACACATCTTTTACTGCCTGTTTTAGAAAAATCAGGCGAGGCACGCATAATTAATGTATCATCAGACTCGTATAAACAGTCAAAATTTGACCTGAACAACCTTCAAACAGAGATTAAATATACAGGCATGAAAGCCTATACAGCTTCAAAACTTGCACTTATCTTGTTCACTCAGGAGCTGGCTGAACAATTAAAAGATAAAAACACAACGGTTAATACCTTACATCCAGGACATGTCTCTACTGGAATCTGGAATATGTGGGAACACCCAAAATGGTATCAAACACTAATCGTCAAAATACTCAATACGTTTTTCATCTCACCTGAAAAAGGGGCTGAAACAAGCATTTACCTTGCCTGTTCAAATGATGTGAAAGGAACTTCAGGTAAATACTTTTCAAAGAAAAAACCGGTTAGGGTCTCATCAAAATACAATAATATTCAGACACAAAAAGAACTTTGGACAATCAGCAAATACCTGACAAAACTAATATAAAAATATCCTCTAATAGAGACATATAATAATTAAAAACATATATAGGAGTACAGCATTATGCTTACTTTAGTCATGTCTGGAATTACAGCCCTTCTAATTATCCTGTTAATCATCTACCTGAAAAACTACCGTGGCCTGCCTCAGAATGATTTTAACCCTGTAGTCCTATGGATTAGAGCCGGAATCTATTTCTGTTCCTGTTTAATTATTTCCTGGTTCACCGGAACCATGACTAAAATCCTTCAAAGTCCATTTGTAACACAGAATCAGTTAAACAGCACGGCATGGATCATCTGGACAGCAGGATGCTTTATTTTGGTTTCATAGCCTACTGGATTATCTGGGCAAAAATGACACTTACTTTTAATCGAAAACGTTATCTAATCACACAAATACTATTTGGACTGATCTGGGGGATCTGTACCGGTCAGCTGTTCCTTGTGATTTGGAACTTCTGCGGTATATTCGGCTGGCCATTATGGGGAAGATGGATACTGGGCTATATTTTAATAAGTGCATACATGGGGTTATGGCAGGACCTCTACTGGGATGTCTATGTTGTTCCAGAGCACGATACCCCCATATCGCTTAAGCATAAAGTATGGACATCGCATGTTCCGAATATGACTTTCAGCCTGACTTATCTGGCCCTGTATGACAATCAAATCATTTTTATCCTGTTGCAGACCCTTTCTTTAACCGGAGCATCCATTTTTTTGAGATTCCCACCATTTTGGGAAAAGGAAGATGTAACTGCACCCAGAACTGCCCCCGGACTTTTTGGACTTCCCCATGCCGCAGGATATATAGAGGAAGATTAAAACTTGTTCATCAGAAAGAAGTATTATGAATTAATAAAAAACTGCCCATAGCAGCGCCCTAGGAACCGCTCCCGTTAAAACCATAAAAGAAAAGTGACGCCAGCATACTGCAACGACCTTCTACGTCAAGAACAGATTTCTCAATATCAGGGCGATTTTGCTGCTAATACTGATTATTGAATCGTTTTTTTATGAGGATCACACTTGAAAATACTTGAATATACATTTGAAGAAACCACAAAATATTTGAATAAGGAGTTTGGTAAAGGCAAGTTTCATGCAGCAGGAATATGCCGTGAAATCTTTAAAAAAGGAAATAAAAATATTACCAAAGCAAAAGAGTTTCATGATTCCAAAGAACTTGCATCAGAAATAATGCGTAGAATTTCAATAAGTCCAGGTATTATTCTTAAAACAGAATATGAAGCAAATACAGTTAAATACATTACTAAACTTAATGATGGGCTTAATGTTGAAAGTGTCTTGGTCCCAATGAATAGCTATACGACACTTTGTATCTCATCTCAGGCGGGTTGTCGATTTGGATGTATTTTCTGTGAAACAGGCAAAAATGGATTTAACAGAAACCTGAGCACTGAAGAAATCATCGGTCAGTTTTATAACGCTAAATTTTATCTTAAAAAAAGTTCAATAAAAAATATTGTTTTTATGGGCATGGGTGAACCTCTTGATAATACAGAAAATGTAATTAAAGCAGTCGAAATCATGAGCGACCAGCGCTGTTTTAATATTGCGCGAAAAAATATTACTATCTCAACTATTGGTATACCGGATCAGCTTGAAAAATTAGGCTCAAATTTAAATCCGGTTCCAAATCTTGCTGTGTCTCTCAACTCCGCGGTTAATAGTACCCGATCAAAAATAATGCCCATAAATAAGAAATATAACCTTAGCGACCTGAGAACCGCTTTATTATCATACCCATTGCGAAATTCTTCTGTATTTTTTTTTGAATATGTATTAATGTTAGGGATTAATGATTCATATACAGAGGCTCGGAAGCTTGTTGAATTTGTCAAACCGTTTAAGGCAAGAGTAAACATTATCCCCTACAACAATAATTCATGTGCTGACATTTCCAGCCCATCATATGATAAAGTCAAAGAGTTTTCAAGATGGCTTGTGGAAAAATCAATTTTTGTAAGAATGAGAACCCGTAAAGGAAGTGAACTTATGGCTGCATGCGGCCAACTGGGAAAAAACTTTGAAGGAAATAAATCTAACTCGTAAAAGTTTGGACTTGATCTGACAGGTCTTACAAGAAAACTCGGATCTTACCTGACATCAATTAATTATACTATCCAGCAATTCTGAATATTAATAAATTAAAGATTTATATTACCAGTAGTTATATGAACTTTTGACAGATTCAAGGTACGGCATGAATTGATAATTTTGCGTTTTGTTAAGAGTCCTCGTGGTTATGTGAAATATAAAAGGCAGAGCATTAAATATCCCGCCTTTTATTAACTTTTGATACTATTCAGCTATCAGGCCGGATCACAGCCCTTAAAACATAAATCTGGCGTCTGCAATGACAGCATGTTTGGCGCTGCAGAAAACGGGGTTGCAGTCGATTGAAGCGATTGTGTCTGAAAGCCCAGATGCCATCTTTGAAAACTGCTCAATAAGATTTGACAATGCCTCTAGGTGTATCGGCTCCGCACCCCGGTATCCCTGTAAAAGGGGAGCGGCCTTAAGAGAGAGCACCATACGTAATGCCTCCGATTTTTTGATGGGGGCAAGCCGAATCGCGACATCCTTATACAACTCAACAGCGGTACCCCCCAGCCCCACCATAATAACCGTTCCGAACTGATCATTATATTTCGATCCGACAATCATCTCAAACCCTCGGGCCATTTCCTCGATAATGACTCCATCGAAGCCAGGAAGTGAAATCATTTTTTCGAAATCTTTTGTAAGACGTTCATCGTCAGTGATGCCGATTGAAACACCGTCTGATTCGGTTTTGTGGATGATCTGTTTTGATACAACCTTCATAACAATTGGGTAACCGATGTCATGGGCTTTTTTTAGAAGATCCCGAGAATGCTTTACCCAGTAAAAATGGGTCGTCTTCAATCCGTAGAGTCGCAGGATCATTTTAGCCTGTGGTTCCATAACCCAGCCGTTTTTTTTTGATGCTTTGATTATTTTAATGACGTCCTGTTTCAAAATCGGCTCCTTTTATCGCGGCAGCCATATATACGGCGCCCTCAACGGAATGGGCAACGGGTATGCCGTTGTTTTCAAATCCTTCTATAAATATACCGTATTTATCGACATGGGGTATATATGCCACGATAGGCTTTTTATAGATACCGACCACTTCCGCTATCCGAGCGCCGATATCGCTGGTTATGCCCGGTAGATAAGGAAGTAAAAGCAGCATGATGCAGTCGATATACTTCTTCTTTATGAAAAATTCGACCGTGACGATGAAATCCTCATCAAGGGCACTGCCTGTCAGGTCAATGGGGTTTGAAAGGCTTGCGATAGGCTTAATACCGTCATTTAGTCTTTGGGCCAGTTCTTTTTGGTCTTCGTCCGGGACGGCAGGGATGTCAATGCCGGCATTGTAACAGCCATCGGATGCGATGGCGCCATGTCCTCCGCTTGCGGTTATGATGCATGTTTTCTGGACGCGGGCTTTGGGGTAGGCCGACAAGACCTCACAGTACGATACAAGTTCTGATTCATTGGTGACCTCAAAACATTTACTGGCTTTAACGATTTCTGAAAAAGTCCGGTAGTCACCGGCGATGGCCGCGGTGTGTGATGAAACAGCTCGGGATCCTCCAGGTGTTTTCCCTGATTTTATGATTACGATCGGCTTTTCCGAACTGTTAACTTCGTTTATAAAAACCCTTCCGCGCTGTGCTCTGAAGCCCTCCAGGTATATGCCGATTACTTCAGTCTCAGGGTCTTTCTTCAAATATTGGAGCATTGCCGTTTCATCCAGTACTGCTTTGTTGCCGACACTCACTGCTTTGGAAATTCCGACACCCTCCTGAGTGAGTTTTATCATCATATCAACGAGTATGCCTCCGCTTTGACTGATAAGGGAGACATTACCATTTTTGATCGTAATAAGCCTTTCGCTGGGCAGAAAAAAAGTGTCGGCATGGGGAGGCGAAAAAATTCCGAGGCAGTTCGGCCCGACAACGGGGAAATTGTTTTTTAATGAAATTTCTCTTATTTTCTCTTCAAGGTCTTCTCTTCCCGACTCATTAAAGCCGCCGGAAATAACCACTGCGCCCGATACGCCTTTTGCAACGCACTCCAGCAAAATATTCGGAACGAAGTCGGCCTTAGTGCTGATTACCGCGAGCGCAATTTTATCCGGTATTTGTGAAATGGACGTATACATCTTTTGACCATAGATGCTTCCGCCTTTCGGGTTTACGCAATATGTTTTTGTTGAAAACCGGAGACGATTTTTGTTGTAAATCACGTTTGCGGGGTTAAAGGGATTCGACAGCGAAACGCCGATGACGGCAAGACTTTTCGGTTTGAACAATTTGTTTAAATTAGAGGGAAGTGTCATTTTTTTGACTTCATCATGTTTTGTTTTTTAAAATCTCTGAAACTATTGCCGTATCACGCTGTCGCTGGTAAAGCGGTGTTTTGTCCTGAGCGTACAGGTGAATGGAATCTTCAAAAACCGGTTTGCTTTCTTCCAGATAGATAATCCCCAGCGGAAAACGTTTGGTTTCCAGTGCTTTTTCAAACGACCGTACTTTGTTTGACGGGTCGTAGTCTTCTCCAAGAACATAAGTGTTTTCCTCAATCCATTGGTGAGTATTGACCTTATTGAAGGAAACACAGGCCTGAAAGACGTCCACGAGCGCAAACCCCTTATGGCTGATTGCTTTTTTAATAATTTTTTTGGTGAGCTCAGGTTTTCCAACAGAGGCACGTGCAACAAAGGTTGCCCCCAGGGCGATCGACAGGCTGATAGGGTTAAGCGGTTCCTCGGAGACACCGTCTATCTGCACTGGAGTTGCAAGTCCCAGCGGAGATGTGGGTGAGGCCTGACCTTTGGTAAGACCGTAAATCATATTATCGTGTACGATTACTGTAATATCGGGGTTTCTGCGTATAGTATGAATAAAATGGTTGCCCCCTTCACCGTACATATCTCCGTCCCCGCTCTCAACAACCACAATAAGACACGGGTTTGCGGCCTTTATGCCGGTGGCAACCGGCAGTGCCCTTCCGTGAAGGCCGTTAAAATAGCTTACATCGTAATATTGAGGGGACTTGGCAGCCTGGCCAATGCCTGAAACCATAACGAGATTTTCTTTTGACATCCCCAGTTCAGCATAAGCTTCCATCATGATATTTCTCAGGCCGAAGTTGCCGCAGCCGGGGCACCAGGCCATGTTCGTCTGTTTTTCAAATTTGTGCTTTTCCATTACAGCACCCCCTTTATTTTTTCGGCAAGCTCATCAGATGCAAAGGCATAGCCGTTGTACTTTAATATTTTTTCTGTTATCTCAAACCCGGTTTCATCCCTGAGAAGCGAGCAGAACTGTCCCGTCTGATTGTTTTCAACAGCAATGACCTTTTCAGCGCTGTCCAGATATTCCCTGGCTTTTGGGTGAACCGGATAAACCTGTGAAAAGTGCAGCATGCCGATATCTTCACAGCCGCACATATCCAGAGCTTCTTTTAGTGCCTGGTAAACAGATCCCCAGGCAACAAAAAGTTTTTTATACTTACTACTCCCGTACAGTTCAGGTGATTCTGCAACCTCTTGTACTCTAGCAAGCTTGCGCAACCGTTTTTCCTTCATCTTGAGGCTTATGCCGTTAAGATCCTCAGTTATCCTTCCTTCCTCATCATGTTCATCCGAATCAGCGCAGATCCGTCCCGGTCCGTTACCCGGTACACCTCTTGCTGAAATACCACTTGATGTAAGCGCATACCGTTTATAATCATCCTGTGCATCAACAATATGGTTTTCTACGGCAAGCCCTGAAAGGTCAAAATCAGGAATGTTGTAATAAGTGTCGGTAAAATACTGATCTGTTAAAACAATCACAGGCACCTGATATTTTGCGGCCAGATTAAAAGCTTTCTGCGTAAGGTAAAATGCCTGCGTGGTGGTCCCCGGAGCAAGAATAATCCGAGGAAACACACCATGGCCCGCATATCTTACCAAATTTAGGTCACCCTGCTCTGTTCTCGTGGGCAAGCCTGTTGCCGGTCCGGGCCGCTGAGCAAGGTGTAGCACAAAAGGCGTTTCGGTCATTCCCGCCAGGCTCAATCCCTCAGTCATGAGGGCAAACCCGCCTCCGGAAGTTGTCACCAGCGGGCGTCCACCCGCATACCACGCCCCAAGCGCCATGTTGATGGCTCCTATTTCATCCTCGACCTGCTCCACGATTATTCCAGCCTGATGAGAGAATCCTGCAAGTGTCGTGAAAACCCCGGATCCGGGTGTCATAGGGTAGGCAAACACCGCATCACATCCTCCGGCGATGGCGCCAAAACTCACGGCTTCCGTACCCGACAGAAGTAACTCCGTATCGAAACTTTCACCTTGATCCGCTTCTATGAGTAACTTTTTATCCATAATAAGCTGTCTGCCGATTTCGTGGCCGCGTGCTGCGGCACCGGAGTTTTTATGTATTACTTCATCTCCCTTTTTCGAAAACAGTTTCTGCATCTGTGCCTCAACTATTTCAGCTTTTACGTTCAAGATGCCGCTGATAAGGCCAATGGCAACCGAGCTTGCAAAAAGAGGGTTGCCGAATTCAGATGCTGTTTTTGTAAAAGGCACATCCAGAACCCGCTCGTCACCAAGCGTTGCTTTTTCACCCAGAATGATTGTATCTTCTGTTACTCTGCTTCCCAAATGAGGGATAGCTTCTTTTGTAAGTGGCACCAGAATATCCGTTCTGAACGTCGGCGCAAAAACACGCTTGCTGCTGATACGTATCTGGGTTGAATTAATTCCACCCCTGACACGGGACATGTATTCTTTGGTTGCGAAAACATTATACCCCGCTTTTCTCAAGACCTTAACAAGAACCGACTCTATCGACTGGATTCCCTGACCGGCTTCGCCTGCCAGAACAATTGAAATATCGGAGCTTATTTTTGTCATTTTTTTGATTCCCGTTGGCGTTAAAGGCACCATGTTTCTTGATAAAATTAATAGTGCTGTGGTTATTCATCAACTCCGTTTTGTAAATAATTAAACCTGATACAGGCAGACAACCAAATTATCACAATCACCGTAAGTATTTCTTAACTATTTAAAATGAATTAATAAATAAAAAACATTTTTTTATATGATTAAGACAAACATTATTATTCCAATTTTAAATTTTAAATAATTAACTATATAAAATATAAAAATTAATTTATCAATGTTTTATTGTTCTCTGTTACCATATATTAAAGGAGGGATTAAGGCATATAACTCATTTACAGAATCAAGATTAGTCCTGATAACCTTTAAAATTCAGAGGTAGTTAAAAGTCAACATAAGCAATAATAACCTTAACTTTTGATGCGTCGGAAAAAGTATAGATTACTTTTGGTTATATGAAAAGACGCCATTTCGACTAGTGGATACTTTTAATAAGAGACTTTTTCCATTGTACTTATAGATACATATCAAGCTATGGAGTCCAGATACGCTTCTCCAATTCTTACGAATTCTGCCCATCTTTTCATTGGATACGAATGCGTCTCTGTTTGGTTTTTAATATTCTTCCAGAAACATGCAACCAGCCATCTTTTAAATTCATCAGGTTTGCCAAGCAAATCAAAAACCTTTTTCTCTGTTTCACAATCATAATTCTCATCATAATTATCTTTTTCCCAGTATTTTTCAAGTATATCCAAAAAAAGCTTTGTTGCTTTTCTTCTTCCTTTTATACTTTCGTCCTTTTCAGGAAGGTTACCTCTCCACTTCAAACAACCGATACTGCTAACCAGGATATCCACCCTTCTAATAAATTTAAAATGGCATGCCGGTTCAGATGACCCTCCCACATCTATTAGATAATTCCTTGCTTTGGGTCCCATTTCTTTACTGATTCTAGTTTCAAGTTCCAACATCCTTCGGTAAGTGTCATCAGGCAACTGCTGAGCAGTATTTGGAAAAAGGTTCACCTCTTTTCCAAGGTTATTACTTCCCCAGAAAGAACAATTTAAAAACCTTGTAGAAAGACCAAGGTAAGTCCTCTCAACCAGCATTTTCTTTAATGGATCTTTAGCTCCCAAAAAACCATAAATTTTCCTCACTGTGTCTTCAGATCCAGGCCTGAAATACGAACTGTTATCCAAAGGTATGTCTTCCAACCATCCCTTTAACGCTTCCGCATAGTCAATAAACTCCTGTCTTCTTTGAGGAGAAATCTGATAATGGAGGCGCAACGCCATATTATCTCCGCCGCCTATGATCTTACAAATCTCAAATACCCTTTCAGGATAATCATAACGCCAGATACAGCAAAAATCAGCAGCAATTCTCTTGTCTACCTGCTCTGAAGCGAGTGTGGGGATATTTTTTTCCATCTGATTTATAATATTAAGATCACTATCATAGCCAAAACCATTTTTCAGGTTATGATTATAAGACCTCCCTTCCTTTAGAAGGTGAGTGATAATACTTAAGGGTATGCCATTATTTTTGAGAATTATATCCCGCGGAGTTAAAAGAGAATGTTCCATGACCACCTGACATGTTTATATTAATGTTTTTATGAAATTCTTTGTATAATTATTAATATCATTATGATATGTTTCTGTCATTAGAAATCGCTTATTAAAATATACTACTACAAAATGATAAAAAAACTTTCAATATCACTTTCAATATCATTATATCTTACCTCACTAATTGTTATCATTTTCGCACTGATCATAACGTTATGCACATTTGTACTCAAAGATCTGAAGTACTATGTAAACCAATCCTTTGATATTATTGAGGGAAAAACCGGTTATATAATTACTGTAAAAGATATTAATCTGACAGGATCCGGTATAAGAATAAACAACTTGAGTATAACAGAACCGGAAAAAGAACTGGCTCTGTTAACCTCAAAAAATTTACTTCTGAAAATCAAACTTCTGCCTTTATTAAAAGGAAAAATTATAACATCCAGTTTTATATTATATGAACCTGAGTTCTCAATATCAGGCATAAAAAATGGAGACTGGACCAATTTAATTAAGAAACCTTTTTCGTTCAATTATAAACCTAAGGATAATAGTTTTTTTAAATTTTCATTCGATCCTGAAAATATAGCAATACGAGGTGGCAGGCTGCTATATAGAAATACGTCGCAAAGTATCATCACCAGTCTTGATGAGGTAAACGTTGACGTAACAGCAATAAAAAATCAAAATAATTTTATTATTATTAAGGCAACAGCAAAACATATTCAGGACATAAACACAGGGCTGTTATCCTTAAACACAAGGCTCTTATTTAAGGAAAGCATTTTTAGTCCTGAAAATTTCTCTGCAGAAGGTGTTGTAAATCTTAATTCAGTACCAGCCTCGGGTTTAATTCCAGACATAAAAAATCATCTCCTTTCGGAGTATAAAGGCCTTAAATTAAACGGCTCAATAAAATATAATCTTTCACCTGGACTCAGCTTTAAGGTTTCTGGCCGGATAGCCCCCTACATCCCCAAGAAGTCCTCACAAAATGATTCAATTTTTGAATTTAAATCAAGAGGAAATAAGGAAGAAGTTATTTTTGACAGCATAAATCTTTCTCTATTTGACGCACTACACCTGACTGGAAAAGCAGCTTTGCAAAACATTAAATCCAGTAATTCTGAAATTGATATTTCACTTGTTAGCGCAGAGACTGATATTGATTCCTTAAAAAAGATTTTTAATATTAATTCTTTAACTGTTCCAATCCCAGACATAATAAATAAATTTCAAACCGGTAAAGTTTTTATCAAGAATACCAGAATACTAAAACCGGATATAGCGGACAGGTCAAATCCTACTTTCTCTATCGAAGGATACTGTGAACTCGTTAACAGCACCCTGAATATTTCCAGCCGATTTCCTCTCCTGAATATTTCAAAATCATATTTAACCTTTAATAAACAGACTTTATCAGGAACGGCTACATTTCATATTTTAGAAAATGATAATTCTACTGCAGATATTAAAATAATAAGCCCATTTAAAAACCCAGACGTTAAACTATTAATTGATTCCAGGTTCTCAGCTGAGACAATAGATGAAGTAATAAAAAAAATATCCGCCAAAAAGCCTGCTCTAAATATCTCAGAATACACGACTGGTATAATTACTGCAAAAACCACACTGCACTATAATAAAACAGCTAAAATTTCTTCAGTGATAGACCTGACGCCAACTGAATACAACATTTCAAACAAAATCACAAAACCAAAAAACCTTCAAAATGTAATAAGTTTGTCAACACAGCTGAACTCCAAAATCAATAAAATAGCTTTCAGCTACTCTATAAAAAAATCACTTGTACTCTCCGGAACAGTAACCACCTTAAAACCACTAACATTAAACGGAGAATACAATCTGCATAAATTCAATATAAACTCTTTTAATTTCCCTTTATTTCCAGAAACCCTGGCACTGTCAGGAAAAATAAGCGGGACAGGTGACTTTAATGTACATTCAAACAATAAAAGCATTCTTCCTTTTACCGGTTTAATAAAACTTGATCAATTGAACATCAAAGATAAAACCAAATCTGCTGATTTAATTTCAGCAGATCTAACAGGGGAAATTTCAAAGAAAAACCTTCAAATCCAAAATAGTAGAATAATCGTTGGTAAAACTGATATACGCGCAAGAGGTAATCTAATCTCTGCCCTGCCGCCAAAAGGCCAGCTGACTCTTAATGTTGATTTCTTTGATATTGATGAATTTGTCCAAGAGATATGTACGATCATAACACATGCTAAAAAAAATAAGCTGCCGAAAAAACCGTCTTCTTCTAATCCTTTTCTAAAAACAGATCTTGAAATTGATCTACAGGTTAAAAAAGTGAATTTTTTAAAATGGGACTTTGAAAACGCAACTTCTAATTTCACATATTTCGGATCTACACTTACTTGGAATAATGTCAATTTATATTCTGATAACGCTACGGCCCAGGGCAAAGTAATATATGATTACTCCTATCGTGGCAAATACAGACTTGAATTCCATCCCTCAAAAACAACTCTGGATTTTGCAACACTCATTCCCATGTTTAAGAAAAACAAAAAAATGACTGGGGAAACAAATCTTTCCGGCAGCTTCACATCAACCTATAAAAAAGGGAAAGAGATAATACCGAACATGAACGCTACCTTTAACATCCAGGTAAAAAATGGTATCATTCAGCGTTCGACACTACTTTCTACCTTCCTGGGTAAAATAAACATTTTTAAAAAAATAAGCCCTGAGGCTTCAGGAAAAATATTAAAAAAAATGCCGTTTGATTTAATCGATGGTGACTTCACCCAGAAGGATAGTATCATGAAAACAGACAATCTAATCCTGAAAAGTCCAGCCCTCAACCTAACCGCTATAGGTGAAGTTAACCTGCTAAAATCTGAACTCGATTTCATCGTTGGAACACAAGTCCTCAAAACAATTGGAAAAATAATCGGTAACATTCCGATTGCAGGAGACCTTTTCACCATTGATAACAAAGCATTGACCCTGGGCTATTTCGAGGTAAAAGGTTCTTTTAAAACCCCCTCTGTCAAAGCGCTTCCCTTTAAATCTCTGGGTTTAGGAATAAAGAGATTCTTTTTCTCAATACTTGACATCCCTATGATCTTTATTCCGGATAAAACAGATCAGAATGAAACTGAAAAGCCATCATCTCTTAATCAATAAAATCCTAAAGGAACTCTTACCTGAACATATCAGACACAAGTTTATTAATTACATAAAAAGAAATAAATAAAATAATAAAAAATACACCTGTGTTTTAAATTAAGATATAATCTTAAGGCTTGATCATATTTGACTTATCATAC
The DNA here is from genome assembly GCA_024640785.1 of Pseudomonadota bacterium. Lineage (GTDB taxonomy): Bacteria > Desulfobacterota > WTBG01 > CAIYCZ01 > CAIRTM01 > JAHEEI01. Next base: position 7,847 of record JAHEEI010000030.1, on the reverse strand, counting down.
TAATTAAAATATATAATGAAAAGATACAAAGTCCTGATTAATAGGTTATAAAACATGAACAAATACATCTGTATACACGGTCATTTCTATCAGCCTCCCAGAGAAAACCCATGGCTTGATGAGGTTGAGATTGAGGACTCGGCATATCCTTATCATGACTGGAATGAAAGAATTACTTCAGAATGCTATGCTCCAAATACCGCCTCCCGGATATTAGACAACAAGGGCAGAATTAAAAATATTGTGAACAACTATTCCAGCATCAGCTTTAATTTTGGCCCTACCCTCCTTTCATGGATGAAAAGACATAAACCTGACATCTATAATTCAATAATTAAAGCTGACACTGAAAGCCGTAAACGTTTTTCCGGACATGGCTCTGCGATTGCTCAGGTTTACAACCATATTATAATGCCGCTCGCAAACTTGAGAGACAAACGCACTCAGATAATTTGGGGGGTAAAAGATTTTCAGTATCATTATAAAAGATTTCCAGAAGGTATGTGGCTGGCTGAAACTGCTGTTGACCTTGAATCTCTTGATATAATGTCTGAACTTGGAATTAAATTTACTATTTTAGCACCCCATCAGGCACATAAGGTAAAAGCTAATAATTCTGATGAATGGCATGATGTATCCGGTCAAAAAATAGATCATAAGATTCCTTACATTGTAAAACTTCCGTCAAATCGAACAATAACCGTCTTCTTTTACGATGGCCCGGTTTCCAGAGATATATCTTTTCACGATACACTTGAAAATGGAGAAAATTTTGCCAAAAGGCTCTTAAATTCTTTTTCTGAGGCTGACCACGATCAAATTTTAACTATTGCTACAGATGGAGAGACCTATGGTCATCATCATAAATACGGCGAAATGGCTCTGACCTACTGCATTAACTATATCAAATCAAATAATCTTGCTAAAATTACAAACCCAGGAGAATTTCTTGAACAGCATACACCTCAGCATGAGGTAATAATCTTCGAAAACTCATCATGGAGCTGCTCCCACGGAATTGAGAGATGGAAATCAGACTGCGGCTGTAAAACTGGTAATAACTTTTCATGGAACCAGAAATGGCGCGCCCCGTTACGTAAAGCAATGGACTGGCTTCGTGACAATCTTATTAACCTTTTTGAAGAAGAAATTTCTGTTTTCACCAATGAACCATGGGAAATACGCAATAATTATATTGAAATAATCCATAATAGATCTGTTGGGAACATTAACAATTTTATTAGCAGGTTTTGCCTGCGAGAACTCACAAGTACTGAAAAAATAAGATTATTAAAACTTCTCGAGATACAGCGGCATACACAGCTTATGTATACCAGCTGTGGATGGTTTTTTGATGAAATATCAAGAATCGAGCCAAGACAGATTATGTGTTATGCTGCCTGTGCGATGCAGATTGCAAATGAAATATCAGGGGTGAACTATGAATCGCAATTTCTTGAAATTCTAAAAAATGCGCCAAGCAATGAAACAGAACTTGAAAATGGTAAATCAGTATACAATAAATTTATTAAGCCCTCCATTAGTGACCTTTTACGAGCCGGTGCACATTATGCTGTTTCTTCCCTATTCAAGGAATACCCTGAAAAAACTAATTATTACTGTTATACAGCGGAAAGCGAAATCTGTGATGTTCAGGAATCCGGGGTTCAAAGACTTGCAGTTGGCAAAGCAAAGATTTCATCCCATATCACCTGGGATAAAACAAATATAAGCTACGCGATTCTACATCTTGGCAGCCATAATATTATTGGCGGCGTTCAATGTTTTCAGGATAATAATCAATTCCTTAAAATGAAAGAAGAGGTTGATGCTACTTTCAAGAGAAGCAACATTACCGGTGTAATCACCCTGATTAAAAAACATTTTGGGAAAAACGATTACTCGCTTTGGCATATCTTTAAGGACGACCAGAGAAATATATTAAATGACCTTATAAAATCAGCGCTTAAAGAACACGAGACCTCCTTTAAACATTCTTTTAATCAGTATTATCCTATAATGCAGGCTATGAAAGAGATGTTCATTCCTCTCCCAAAGTCATTTCAAACAATCACTGAGTTCATACTTAGTACTGATCTTGCCAATTTGCTTAACGATAAAAATATTGATCTTGGCAAATTACAGAATCTTATTGACGAAATTAAACGCTGGTCAATTGATATAGACAAAGAGACAGTTAATTTTATGGCAACAAATAAAATTAACTGTCTTCTGGGCGAATTTCTAGAAAAAACTGATGATTTAAAACTGTTAAAAGATATTTCTGTAATGATGAGTACTTTAAAACCGCTATCTCTTGACCTGCAACTGTGGGAGGCTCAGAATATTTATTTTGCAATAATAAAGAAATCTTACTCAAAAATGTCTTGGGTGTCTAAAAAAGGCAACAATGTAGCCAAAGCATGGCTTGAACTCTTTAATAATGTTGGGACATACCTTCAGATAAAGAGTCCTGAGTAATATTTTTATAAAATTAATCATTTATATAATGATATTTATTCAAAAACATAAAATTAAAATATGATACTGTATTCTCAATATCAAACCAATTTTGTCTCTTTTTGAAAGTAAATATTATCATTGTACAAATCATTTCTCATAAATTATAATTATTTTACTAATTTTAAACATTTTGGCCATTCTTTAATAGGTTCTTTAGAAAATTTAAGTGCTGCATCAATTAAAGGCATAGGATTTGAAATCAAATCGATTGCAAAACTAGTCAATAAAGGATGACAAAACATAAATTAGGGAACTTTAAATAGAATTTAAAAATTTAAAAAGCTTTAATCAGAGATAATATAATAAATAATATTATAATAAATAAATAGTTAATAATTTTATATTATATATAATAAATTATTTAATATTTAAAAATACTGAATTTACAAAATAATTGTTATTCTATATAATTTTTGTTTTTTTCAAAAAATATAGGATCATGTCCAAATGATATCTGATTACTTATTCAAACCACGTGATTATAAATCCATTGAACTGTTCAATGAAATCACAGAACAGGAATGGAGCGACCCAAAGTGGCAGATCAATAACAGCATCAAAGATGTTGATACACTATCAAGAGTAATCTCACTTAATAACCACCAGAAAAGCAGTATCAGAAATACACTAGATGAAATGAAAAAGCAGGGTAAAGAACCTATGAGGATAACACCTTACTACTCTACCCTGATGCCTGACAACCCTTTCTTTCCTGAGTATTCAGATGATTCTGCACATAAAAACATGGTAGACCCAATATTCTGGCAAAGCGTCCCCACTCCTGCTCATCTGTTGTTTCCAAATGCCGGAGTGGAGCAGTCCATGGCTGAATCAGAAAGAACCTATGGTGCTTTTTATCAACGATATCCAAACCGCGGTGCTCTCTTTGTTTGTGAAAACACCAGCTGCGCATCGTTTTGTACACACTGTCAAAGGATAAAATCTCTGGATACAACCAATTCAATATCTTCTACTGACATTGACAAGGGTCTCTATTATCTCTCAAAAAACAGTAATATTAATGAAGTTCTTGTCACAGGTGGAGATGCACTCCGAACCAGCCGCGAAAGGCTTGAGTATGTAATTTCAGAACTCTGTAAAATACCGAATATCCATTGTATAAGAATAGCAACCCGAATGCCCGTTGTCCTTCCCACGGCCGTGACAGACGAATTTCTAGATAAAATCGATAATATCGTAAATAATAGTCTGAAGGGTGCAAAAAAAAATATCTATTTCATGACCCATATCAACCATTACAATGAAATTACAAAAGATCTGGCTGAATGTGTATCGAAGATAAAAAAACATGGTTATTTAATAAGAAATCAGACCGTCTTTTTAAATCATATAAATGCAGATTTTTACACCCTGGCTGAAACCTTCAGGAGAATGTGGTGGGCTGGAGTAGAGCCTTATTATCTATTGCAGTGTCACAATGAGAAAGGGCTCACTCATTTTATCGCACCGGTACATCTCGGTAAATACTTAACCAGACATCTTCACGGATGGATATCCGGCACCTGTCGACCGACCTATTCTGCAAACCTCGAAGGAGGCGGCGGAAAAGTCACCCTTACACCAAGCGGTTATGATATTTTTGACGGCATTAAAGAGTTGGAAAGAAAATCTTCAAAAACAGCCGTAACAGTACACACCTGGGACGATAAAATAATCAAGGGCTATGAAGCTCTCGGCAGAGCAACCAAAGAAGAATATGTTAATTCTCGCAATATAATGGATAAATTTCTGGGCAGGCCAAGTATCTTTAAGCCGGCAGTAATTATAGTTGATGAAAGCGGCTCCCCTTTACGGACAACCCGGAGAAGACTGCCGATCCTCACTAATGAGATAAAAGCAGACCTGTTAAAATATAACAAGCAAGAAGATGGAATGCCGATCACCAACCCGGCAGAAATAAAAGATAAACTTGATGATGGTTTTAAGGAATCCAAATTTATTAATAAGTAATTGTTATATTTTTTTCCTGGCTCTAATAACTCTGTCCTGACCTGAATAATCCTTAATAACATTAACCTGCCCAAATTCATTGGAATCAATAAAGAGATCTGAAACAAAGTCACCCTGATTTTCACCAATTTCCAATAGTACAAAACCACCCGGTTTTAAAAAGCTGCAAAAACATAATATGTTATTCCGGTAAAAATCAAGGCCATCATCACCACCATCCAAAGCAATATACGGTTCGTATATAGAAATTTCAGATTGAAGGCCTTTGATATCAGACTTAGCCACGTATGGCGGATTTGAAAGTATAAAGTCAAACATCTCTGTCTCTTTAAATGCAGAAAAGCCTTCTGCACATAAAAGCAAATCCTTTTCTTCAAATCCATTTAAAACAATATTTTCTCTTGCAACGCTTAAAGCCTTTAAGGAAATATCTACGGAACAAATTCTAACATTCCCAAGTTCTTTAGCCAAAGCAATAGAGATTGCACCGGAACCCGTACCTATATCTGCAGCAAATATTTTTTGATCATCCAGGTATTTTTCTTTTATAATTTTTAGAGTTTGTTCAACAATCAATTCTGTTTCAGGACGGGGAATAAGCACATCGCGAGTTACTTTTAAATTCACTGACCAGAATTCTTTATATCCCGTAATGTATGCGACAGGCTCCCTTTTAGCCCTTCTCTTTACAATTTCTCTAATCATTGAAAGCTCATTATCATTAACCAGACTTTGGGAATCAATGTACAAACTGATTCGATCTTTTTTCAAAGCAAAAGCCAGTAAAATCTCAGCATCAAGACGTGCCGATTCTATACCCTTTTTTTCAAAATATTTCTGGGTTTCGTTTAGAAGCTGTATGATTGTCCAGTTTTTTTTCATTGTGAGATTTTAGGCAGGTTTACTTGACACAGTATACTTACTGTTAAATCTTTATATGCAGAGAGTGATCTCAGTAATCAATAATCCCACCCTATAGTCAAGTCACTATTTGGTTGCCTTGAGTGCTTCAGCCTGATAATTCGTAATCAGACTGTCAATTATCTCCTGAAGGTCTCCCATAATAATATTTTCAATATTGTAAAGAGTCAGATTAATTCTATGGTCTGAAACCCTTCCTTGGGGAAAATTATAGGTTCTTATCCTCTCACTTCTATCACCGGTTCCAACCATACTTTTTCGTTCCTGAGAAATCTCATCAGTCTGTTTCTGAATGGCAATATCAAACAATCTTGATTTTAATACCTTAAGCGCTTTTGCCTTATTCTTATGCTGTGATTTTTCATCCTGATTACTTACAACAAGACCTGACGGTATATGAGTTATCCGTACTGCTGAATCAGTGGTGTTTACACTCTGACCACCGGGTCCCGAAGATCTATATATATCAATCTTTAATTCTGCGGGATTAATCTCAATATCAACATCATCTGCTTCAGGAAGTACTGCAACTGTTACCGCCGATGTATGTATCCTGCCCTGAGTCTCTGTTTCGGGAACCCTTTGTACCCGGTGAACACCGCTTTCAAACCTTAACTGACTGTAAGCGCCAGCACCTTTAATAAGAAGGATGATCTCTTTTAAGCCCTTGAGCCCAGTCATATGCTGACTCATTATCTCAACCTTCCAGCCTCTAATTTCAGCATATTTTGTATACATTCGAAAAAGATCATAAGCGAAAAGTGCTGCCTCCTCTCCTCCTGTTCCTGCGCGAATCTCAATAATAACATTTTTATTATCACGAGGATCTTTGGGTAGTAGCAATATCTTCAACTCACGTTCAATCTCTTCCTTTTCGGATTTAAGAATCGGTATCTCTTCCTTCGCAATCTCACTTATCTCATCATCTGACTCATCAGCGAGAAGCCTGTTTTCAGCAAGGTTTTTTAATACTGACTTATATTTCTTATAGAGTTCAACAATTGCTTCAATTTTTGAACGTTCTTTGGTAATCGCCTGATATTTATTTCTGTCCTCATATACAGCAGGATCAGAAAGCTGGGTCTCAAGATCATTAAATCGAACCTCAACTTTTTCTAATTTATTCAGCATTGAGCTCACAGCAATTCTCCAAAAAAATTATGATCTGATTTAAAAAACCCGGATATTGCACTGATATCTGCAGTATCCGGGCAGCTGCCTAATAATTACTGAGCCTGTTAGCTAACGAACAGGGTACTGTTATGTTTAAATATGTTATTTATTTTTTGCGTATTTTTTCTGAAATTTCTCAACGCGTCCGGCAGCATCAACAATCTTCTGCTGACCCGTGAAAAAACCATGACAGTTCGAACATATTTCTACGTTAATCTCGTTTTTTGTTGAACGTGTCTCAAAGGTGTTTCCGCAGGCACACTTAACTACTGATTTTTCATACTTTGGATGTATACCGTCTTTCATTTTGCAACTCCTCAATTATTTACTGGTTCATAGAATCTAAAAATTCTTCGTTTGTTTTAGTATCTTTCATCTTCTCAAGCAAAAATTCCATTGAATCAACGGTGCTAAGCGGCTGAAGAACTTTTCGTAACAGCCAAACCCTTTTAAGAATATCATCCGGAAGAATCAATTCCTCTTTACGGGTTCCAGAGCGGTTTATATCCATTGCAGGGTATACTCTTCGGTCTGAAAGTTTGCGGTCAAGGTTAATTTCCATATTTCCGGTTCCCTTGAACTCCTCAAAGATTACTTCATCCATCCTGCTTCCGGTATCAATAAGTGCTGTTGCAATTATGGTCAAGCTTCCTCCATCCTCTATATTTCTTGCTGCGCCGAAAAATCTTTTCGGCCGATGCAGCGCATTTGAGTCAACACCGCCTGATAGAACCTTACCACTTGGTGGAACAACGGTATTATAAGCTCTCGCAAGCCTTGTAATACTGTCAAGTAAAATTACGACATCCTTATTATGCTCAACCAGTCTTTTTGCTTTTTCAATGACCATCTCAGCGACCTGAACATGCCTTGTGGCAGGTTCATCAAAGGTTGAGCTAATAACCTCACCCTTTACAGATCTCTGCATATCAGTTACTTCTTCAGGCCGTTCATCAATTAAAAGCACAATTATTTCAATTTCCTTATGATTTTTTGTTATGGCGTTTGCAATATTCTGCAACAGCATGGTTTTACCGGTCCTGGGCGGTGAAACAACAAGTGCCCGCTGACCTTTACCCAGAGGTGTTAATAGGTCAAGAACCCGGGTCGAAAAATTATCAGGAACAGTTTCAAGGAGTATTCTTTCTTCAGCATAAAGCGGTGTTAGATTATCAAAGAGAATCTTATCCCTAGTCTTATCGGGGCTCTCAAAATTTACATTTTCAACCTTTAAGAGGGCAAAATATCTTTCAGAGTCT
>JAHEEI010000029.1 GCA_024640785.1 Pseudomonadota bacterium | reverse complement strand
GTGAAACAACAAGTGCCCGCTGACCTTTACCCAGAGGTGTTAATAGGTCAAGAACCCGGGTCGAAAAATTATCAGGAACAGTTTCAAGGAGTATTCTTTCTTCAGCATAAAGCGGTGTTAAATTATCAAACAGAATTTTATCCCTGGTCTTATCAGGACTCTCAAAATTTACATTTTCAACCTTTAAGAGGGCAAAATATCTTTCAGAGTCTTTGGGGGGTCTTATCTGACCAGAAACTGTGTCACCGGTTTTTAGATTAAAACGTCTAATCTGGGAAGGAGAAACATATATATCATCCGGGCCGGGTAAATAATTATAGTCGGGCGCCCTTAGAAAACCAAAACCATCGGGAAGAATCTCTAGCACACCTTCACCATAAATCATCCCGTTTGATTCAATCTCTGACTGAAGAAGTGCAAAGATAAGATCCTGTTTACGCATAGTGCTTGCACCTTCGATCTTCCGATCTTTAGCAACATCCATCAGTTCATTGATTTTTTTTGATTTTAACTCTTTTAAGTTCATTAAGTGTCTCCCAGAGGTTTTTTTGACAAATTGATTATAATGATTGTATTACACATTTATAAACAGAATTTAATACCGGAACCTCAATGTTTTTAAACACCCTTATTTTAATCAATTTTGAATTCTAATAATTTATTAGCAGGGAAAATAATGTTTTATTAGCTGGAAATTTAGACAGGAGGGCATTTATTATTGATCGATCTTATAGGATTCTGTTATCTCCTTTAAAAATCTTTCTATTTTGGTTAGTGTTCATTTAAGATTATTTAATTTTGGACAGAAATTAATTTTGATTATTATATATTGAACTGAGTCTTATTGGTGAGTTTAATAGGACATTATGTTCGTTATGGTAATTCGTTTAATACTATATTTTATAATGTTTTCTTAAACATTTGTCAAGTTTTTATTAAGTTAGGACCGATTTTCATATTTAAAATCTCACAGTCAAATAATTTTAAACAAATCAGGTTTAAATCACTTATGAAATTGTTCAAATATGTTAAACTATGCTCCTAAAAATAAAATTAAGCTTCAGCAAGCTTAAAGAACACATCTCTTGCATTAATCTTCAGATCTTCAAAAGATCCGCAATTATCAATTATAAAATCAGCAAATTCTATTTTTTCTTCTATCGAAATCTGAGAATTTACTCTCTTTTCAGCTTCCTCTGAAGTTAAGTTATTCCGTTTAATCAGTCGACGGATCTGTGTCTCACGGTCTGAATAAACCAGTATAATTTTATCAAAATATCCTTGCATTCTACACTCAATTAATAAAGGTACATCTGCAATTATAAGAGATCCACTAATACTTTTTTTAAATTTTTCAGCTTCTGATAATAACTTTTTAATTATTAAAGGATGAAGACAGTTATTCAGTTTATCTCTTGCCGTTATATCCGAAAAAATAATCCGCCCCAGTTTCCCCCTGTCAATATTTCCATCAGGCAATAAAATACCTTCACCAAAGGATTGAACAACACTTAGCCATCCCTCTTCGCCCGGTCTTACGATAACCCTTGCCAGCATATCAGCTTCAATAACCGACGTTTCAAGAGCTTTAAAAATGGAGCAGACAGAACTCTTGCCTGTTGCGATACTGCCTGTAAGACCAGCAAAAATCATTTATCTGCCCTTAAAATATTTAATACACTTGTAAAATCAGGGGTCAGAGGAACTTTAAATTTCATTGTTTCATTTGTTTCAGGATGTATAAACTCAAGAAAACCGGCGTGAAGAAGTGGCCTTTTCAATCCTTTTATTACATCAAGCAGCCTTTTATCTGTAATAGTTTTTAACCTTTTGGATGTTCCATAATCCAGGTCATTGACTATCGGGTGATCAATTGTGGAAAGGTGTACTCTAACCTGATGTGTTCTGCCGGTTTCAAGAATTACTCTTAAAAAAGACAGATGGTCAAAAGACTCCAGCAGTTCCCAGTGAGTAACAGCTTCCCTGCCTTTTCTTGTAATGGTAGACATCTTTTTTCGGTCAGTATTATGTCTTCCGATAGGAAGGTTGATTACTCCTGTCGATTCTTTCATCACACCATAAACCAGAGCGCTGTATATTCTTTTAACACTATGTTCCTCAAACTGTTTGCTTAAGCCTATATGGGCTTTATCATTTTTTGCGACAACAAGAACCCCGGAAGTACCTTTATCAAGTCTATGCACAATACCTGGACGCACTGCGCCACCTATTCCAGAAAGGTTCTTACAATGGAAAAGAAGTGCATTTACCAGCGTACCGCTGTAATTTCCAGAAGCAGGATGAACAACCATGCCTGCAGGCTTATTGATCACGATAATGCTCATATCTTCAAAAAGCACGTCAAGCTTAATGTCTTCAGGACCAACATCAATTGAAACAAGATCAATTTTTTCTATCTCAATAAAGTCCCCAGTATAAACATGAAAAGATGCTTTCACATTTTTAGAATTAACTAGAACCCGCCCCTCCTTAATTGCCTTCTGTGCCTGTGCACGGCTAAACATTAATTGTTCACTGCTTAGAAAAACATCAAGCCTTATATTCGTATTATTTTCACTAACCTGTAATTTTATTTTTTCCAATTTTTTTATTTTATTATTATGGTTTTCAAACTCTCATCGTTAGTAAGAAGGTGCAAAGAATAAGCTAAATTATGGCACTAAAGTTGTTATTAAGCTAAGCTACATATGATATCAGGAAGAATTTCAACTTCATCATCAAGAAGTGTCCTCATGTCAAATAGAATTCTGTCTTTTTTTATACGGACAATTACAGGAGGATTAAGGCTGCGAAGCAAACTTTCAAACTTATTAACTGAAAGAGGCGTAGAGTCTAAAGATACAACATAGGTGGGTATATTATGTAAAGGATATGCACCCCCGCCAACTTGAGAAGAATCTTTACAGACTGACAATTCAAATACAGAACATTTATTTTTAACTGTCCGGACAACATGATCTGCCCTGTTTTTCAGCTCCGCTTCAGACATTTTAAGCATTTTGATCACCGGGATATCAGCTGTTGCCTCGTCACCAAGAACATACGCTTTCAGAGTCGCCTCAAGAGCAGCCAGTGTCAGTTTATCAACTCTTAAAGCACGGTTAAGAGGATTTTTTGCCAGTGTATCAATATATATATTTTTACCCACAATAATTCCTGCCTGAGGTCCGCCCAACAGTTTATCACCGCTGAAAGTAACAATATCAGCACCGCTTAATACTTCCTCCTGAACAGTCGGTTCATCTTTTAACCCGAGTTCTTCAGCAGGCATAAAATTGCCGCTTCCCATATCAAGAAGAAGCGGAAGCTTATAATCCTTAGCAAGCTTATTTAAATTATCAAGTCCCACCTCAGAGGTAAAACCAACTACTCTGTAATTACTTGTATGAACTTTAAGGATCATTTTAGTTTTTTCGTTTATTGCATTTTTATAGTCCTCGATATGTGTCCTGTTTGTTGATCCGACTTCTACAAGTTTTGCTCCGCTTTGCTGCATTATTTCTGGTATCCTGAAACTGCCGCCAATTTCAATCAGCTCACCTCGGGATATTATTACCTCATATCCCTTTGCAAATGTAGAAAGACAAAGAAGAACAGCGGCTGCATTATTATTAACAACAATTCCTGATTCAGCACCTGTAATATCCTGAAGCAGACTCTTAACATGTGTATAACGTTTACCTCTATTACCTGTTGCAATATCATATTCAAGATTTGAATAGTATTTCGCAGCCTTTATTACCGCGTTTACGGCATTTTCGGAAAGTGGTGCTCTTCCGATATTTGTATGAATAATTATACCGGTTGCATTAATGACCCTTTTTAGTGAAAATTCTTTCATTTGATCAATTTTTTGAATAATTTCCTCCTTATTTACGAGCTTCACTCCATCAAGATTCATTTGATCTGATGAACCATAATTTAAAATCTTTTTTCGTCTTTCATCCAGTATTAGCTTAACCGCATTTAAGACCATTTCTCTTGGAAATTCTTCAAAAAGTTCTGTAGCCTCCTGATTCTTCATTATTTTATCAACAGCTGGAATATTTCTCAAAAATTTTTTTTTATCAAAAGACACTATGATCCTATCTAATATTTATTGAAATATTTCAAGTTTTAATAACTGGCTTAAAAAATATTTTAGCTTTAAAACTTGGCTTTATCATGATGTTACATTAATTTATCAAAAGATTATCTATTTACTATTATAAAAAATATGTCCCGACTTTCTTATGAGAAAGCTAAACAGAATATTTGATGGTGCAACCACTAGTTATTTTGAAGAAGGCCTTAAAGAAACAGTCATTTTTTTATAAAGTTTGAAAATTAAATACAGAACTCCAATCTTTTAGATCTAAAAAAGCAAAATAATATTAAAGTATTATCTGTTTTAAAACGATAAAAATATATGGTATTATATTATCAAAATACGAAAGATCAGCAATATAAAATATTTAAAAAATGGCAAAAAAATCGTTATTTTTAATATGCTTCTTAACCACATTCACAATAATTTTAGCAGCAAATAGCTTTGCGGATATACCCAGCAAAAAAATAAATGAGCAATTGACTGAAGCGCTACAGAGTAAAAGCCCTAAAAAAGTTAATAAATGCCTAGATAAAATGATTAAATTAAATTATTTGACAGGCATAATAAAAATAAGACAACACGCCAGAAGAATGTTACAGCTTGAAAGAAGTAAAATAATAAGAGCTAACCAGGTTACAAAAAAAAACATTAAAGAAAATCTGGTTCCATGGGTAAAAATTGACAAAAGAACAATTGAATACTTTAAGAAGAATAAGATAAGCCAGAAAGGAAAAGAAAATCCGCTTCACCTTTATCATCAATAAACAAAAAAGATATTTGGAGAACTAAAATGCTTAAAAAAGCCATATTTATGATATTAATATCTGCTTTCACACTACCACTCATATCAGAAGCTTCATATTATACTATTCTACTCAAGAACGGTAATAATATTGATGTTAGCAACTACTGGGATTTAAAATCAAAAATACTCTTTTATACAGATGAAGGTAAGGTTGAAATACCAAAAGTAATTGTTCGTAATATCTCAAGTGCTGATGGTGCGCTGCAACCCAAAATTGGATTTTACCCAACCGAAGATTACTTTGACCAGCTGGAACAAACAAAAAATAAAGAAGAACTTCTTTCAACAGAAACTGAAGAAAAACCAGTCATCAGCGGAAAAGATATCATAAATGACATCAATGACAGACTATCAATTATGGATATAAACATTGACAATTTAAACAAAAACAAAAATATATACACATTACGAAAACAGGAGCTGCTAGATAAGTTAAAGAAAAACGAAAATAGACTTAATAAGTATAAAAATGATACGATTACAGATCCTATGATAATAAATAGAAACATAATCAGCCTGAATAACAGTATAAGCCAGGTTGAAGAAGATATTGAAACAATAGAACAACAGATAATGCAAACAGATAGTTTACTTGAGAAACAGCAAAGCATGCGTAGAAGGCTGGAAAAAGAACTTGCCAGCAGACAATAATAAATAATATTTCTTTCTAATGCTTAACACTTTAAGGATTTAATTATTTCCCGTCATATATATTGAAAGCAGATCAAAACCTCCCACCAATTCAAAACAAATAAATGTATAATATAGCTTTAGGAATACTTAAAGAAAGCTGGAATATATTAAACGATTCAGCGCACTTCATATTATTTGGTCTTTTTATTTCAGGAATTATCAAAATATTTATATCTGAAAAGTTTGTCGAAAAGCACCTTGGAAGCAACAGCATTACTTCGGTACTTAAAGCCTCCCTAATGGGCATACCTCTCCCCATATGTTCCTGTGGAGTCGTCCCTGTTGCAATCGGCCTTCGCAAACAGGGTGCCAGTAAAGGCGCAACAACCGCATTTATGATATCAACTCCGGAGACAGGTGTTGATTCAATCTCAATAACTTATGCACTGCTTGATCCTGTCATGACAGTCCTCAGACCCGTTGCAGCATTTATAACCGCATTTACTGCCGGAATAACAATTAACCTTCTTCCTGAAGATGTTTTAGAAGAAAATCCTAAAATTAAACCCGACTGTTCCTTCACATCAAAACATAGCGAAGGTCTCACCTGCTGCAATTCCTCTCCGTCACATTATGAACGCACGATGTCAAGTTTTTCATTTGCTTTTAAAGATCTTTTAGCAGATATCGGACTTCTTTTGATTCTCGGATTCATAATTGCGGGCACTATTACCTATTTTGTACCTGAGGGCTTTATCGAAAAAAATCTCGGGGCAGGAATGTTCCCAATGATCATTATGCTGATAGTCGGAATCCCGGTCTATGTCTGCGCTACGGCATCAACTCCGATTGTTGCAGCACTTGCAATGAAAGGTCTATCTCCGGGAGCCGCAATTGTTTTTCTTTTGGCTGGTCCAGCAACAAATGCAGCATCTATTACTGTTATTTCGAAACTTCTCGGCAAAAGAGTTGCGGTTGTCTATGTCGTGACCATTGCTGTAATCTCAATTCTTATTGGCTGTGCGGTTAACAGTCTATACGCAAGGCTTTCGATCAGTATCATCAGTTGGGTTTCAGATACTCACAGTCTGGGTAATACAACCTTTTCTAATACAGCCTCTTTAATTCTCCTGTCGCTTATTATTTGGTCACGCCTTAAGAAAAAGAGTCGTTAAACTGTCATAATTAAAGTATTTCAATCATCCGATCAACTGCCTTACGAGCCTTTTTACATACTTCATCAGGTACTTTTATCTCATACCGCATTTTCTCAAGTGCCCACAATATCTTTTCAAGGGTAATCTTCTTCATGTTCGGACATTCTGCGGCATCAGATGCAGGATAAAACTTCTTATCCGGGTTCTCTTTCATGAGTCTGTGCATTATACCTATTTCAGTTGCAAAAATAATCTCATGAGCATCAGTCTCTTTGGCATAGCTGCAGATACCTTCTGTTGAAAGAACCTCATCAGCCAGCTTTAGAACAGCTTGTGTACACTCAGGATGAGCAAGAACTTTGGCATCCGGATAATTTTTTTTCTTTTTAATTATGTCTTCCGGCTGTATCTTAACATGAGTTGGACAATAACCATTCCATAAGGTAAAATCTTTACCGGACTTTTCACTTAGATAAGAACCAAGATATTTATCAGGCACAAAAATAATATCTTCCACATCCTTTAATTTATCCAATAACTTTACAGCGTTACCGGATGTACAGCATATGTCAGTCTCAGCTTTAACCTCAGCAGAAGTATTCACATAAGCAACTACCGTAGCACCCGGTCTTTCCTTCTTTAGTTCCCTGAGCTGGTCAGCTGTAATCATATTAGCCATTGGACAGCCTGCATTGAGATCGGGCAAAAGTACTGTCTTATCAGGAGAAAGGATATATGCTGTCTCAGCCATAAAATGAACACCGCAGAAAACAATTACCGCTGCATCCGTGTTTGCAGCTGTTCTGCTTAAGGCAAGGGAATCACCGGTAAAATCTGCCAACTCCTGAACCTCTGGCCTTTGATAGTTGTGTGCCAGAATAACTGCATTACGTTCTTTTTTTAAAACATTAATTCTTTCTAGAATCTGCCGGTCATCCATTTCTTTCCATACCTCCGTTTATCGATATCAGACATCTCAAAACATCACTGCCTTATAAACCATTATAACACTTCATTAAGACTTCCTGTTCTATAACCCATCAGATCAAGAGTAACATAGGTGTAACCCAACCCATTAAAAAATGATATAACCTCTTTGCGAGTATTCTTTAGAAGAACTTCCTTAATATTATCTTCAATCAATTCTATTTTAGCAGTTTTCCCGTAGTGCCTAACACGAAGTTGTTTAAAACCATAAGATCTCAAAAACTCTTCAGCCTGAGCAACTCTTTTTAAATCCTCTTCAGTTATGACTGTCCCATAGGGAAAACGACTCGCAAGACAGGCATAGGTCGGTTTATTCCAGGAAGGCAGGCCGGCTTCTTTTGAAAGCTTTCTAATTTCCTGTTTGGTAAGTCCAACTTCTTTCAAGGGACTTCTTATACCAAGTTCAGCAGTAGCACGCATTCCAGGCCTGAAATCATTAACATCATCCGCATTCGTCCCATCAATCACACAGTTAAAACCTTTCTCCTGAGCCATCTCTCGCAACCGAGAAAAAAGTTCTTTTTTACACCAGTAACAGCGCTCTGGTGGATTATTAATAAATTTTTCATTTTCCAAAGCATGGTTTTTGACAATAATATGCTGTACAGAAAACTCCTTAGCCATATCAATGGCTTCTTGAATCTCAAATGAAGGATAAATGTCAGATGTTGCAGTCACCGCAACCATATTATTCCCTAAAACATCACTGGCTATTTTCAATAAAAAAGTACTGTCCACACCTCCAGAATAAGCGAGCATAACGCTCTTAAATTCAGCCAGAGATTCTTTTAATAAGTCAAACTTCATAAGTAAAATCGCCAGTTAATTAAATTATTCGGATAGAATAAGCCCAAGATCATTAATTACTAAGAGATCATCATCAGGAATCCTTCCCTTAATTGTCAGAAGATCACCAACGATCATTCCATTAGCACCAGAAAGAAAAACCATGTGCTGAGCATCATTAAAAACTTCCAGCCGACCCGCTCCAAGCTTTATATCCTTATCCGGCATAACAAAACGGGCAAGAGCAATTACTTTAACAGCTTCCCACATACTGATCTGTTGATTCCTCTCAAGAGGTGTCCCCTTAATCGGAACAAGGAAATTTATAGGAACTGAGTCAGGGTCAAAATCCTTTATTTCATAAAGTAAATCTATTCTATCGCTTAAAGACTCTCCCAGACCAAGAATCCCGCCAACGCATATTTCAAGTCCAGCATTTTTAGCAGCATTAATTGTCTTAACCCGGTCATCATATGAATGGGTTGTACAAATTTTTGAGTAATAATTTTTTGAGGTTTCAAGGTTATGATGATACCGATTAAGTCCTTTTTCTTTAAGCACAGCAAAATCATCTTTAGTAAGAATTCCGAGAGAAGCACAGGGAATCTGTTTCAGATTCTCTTCCTCAAATCCTGCAATTGCTTTCTGAACCGAACTTATTTCATCTTTTTCCAGCCCTTTTCCCGCAGTAACAATACCAAAACGCTTACTGTGCTTTTCTTCTTTTTTTGCTCGTAAAATTATTTCCTCCGGAGACATGAGCGAATAAGTGGGAAGATCAGTTGAATAATGGACAGACTGGGCGCAAAATGAGCAGTCTTCTCCGCAACGACCACTCTTGGCATTAACAATTGAACAAGTTTTAACCGTATTATTTTTAAAGTACTTTCGAACTTCTGTAGCAGCAAACAGAAGAAGATGAAAATCATCCTTTTCTAGAGCAATTATTTTTTCTGCTTCATACCGTTCACATGATTTTCCGGCCTTTATCCTGTTTACAAATTGTAACATCCACTCAAACATTTCTAACTCCGGTTATATATATTCCTGAATAACTCCTCCGCCAAGCACAGTATCATCATCACTGTAAAAAACAACCGCCTGACCAGGCGTAATTGACAACTGTGGCACATCAAAAATAACTTTTACAGTTCTATTATCAATCGGCAAAAGACAGGCATCCCCGGCCTTATGGTTATGCCTTATTTTTGCTTTTATCCTTAGTTCCCCAACCACCGGATCGATTGAAAGATAATTGAGTGAACCTGCAATCAAGGTATCAGAAAAAAGATTTTTTTTCGGACCAGCAACAATTCTATTGGCCTTAGAATCTATTTTTAAGACGTATAAAGGATCAGGGGCCGAAATACCTATCCCTTTACGCTGTCCAACGGTATAATGGATTATCCCCCGGTGAGTACCAATTTGGTTACCTTCAATATCTACAATTGGCCCGGTTTTTTTTTGGCCACCCGAAAAAAGTCCAGAATAATCACCGCCCTCTATAAAATCCTGACTTTCAGGCTCATCTTTTGCCGGAAGATTTTGGTTGTCTGCAAGGCTTCGAACCTCTTCTTTTGTAAGCCTGCCAAGAGGAAACTTAAGACTCTTCAGTTGAGTTTTTTTTAAACCATAAAGAAAGTATGACTGATCCTTATTTTCATCAATTGCTTTTTTTAATACATATCTTTTGTGTTCATCGTTATATTCAGTTCTTACATAGTGCCCTGTAGCAAAAAAATCAAAGGAAAGACCACTTTTTTTTGCCTTCTCCAGCATAAAACCAAATTTAAGCATCGGGTTACAACGAGTGCATGGATTTGGCGTCCTTCCTTTCATATATTCACCGGTAAAATAGTCAAGAACTGTTTTTTTATATTCATCTCTTAGGTCAACAATATAGTGCGGAATATCAAGAAAAGTACAGACCTCTTTTGCAAGCCGAATATCATCTTCTTCACCCGGCCCATAACAGGCATGTCCTTTATTTTTGTCAGGAACTTCATTTCCACTATAGATCGCCATGGTTAACCCAACAACAGAATATCCCTTATTTTTCAGCAGACTTGCTGCAAGTGAAGAGTCAACACCACCACTCATCCCCACAGCAACTATAGTATCTTTTTTTTCCATATCTTTGTAGAACCTGATGTAGAACTAAAAAAGCTTGCCTTTTTGTTAAATCATTAAACTTCTAAGTATAGTAAACAGACCATAGATTGTCAATAATTGGCTCTTGACCAGCTAAATAACTATCTGCAATAATCCAGGCTATTCAAAGCATCAAACTTTCAGATGAATAAATAAAAGATAAACTTAATCAATTTCTGAAAAAAAGTACCTGCGTTCTGTCTGGAAAATAATTTTATACAGATATCATGTTTGTGAACAGACAGGACAATCAAGAATTTTATTCTGAGGAAGAGAGGTAAAAGTCATTTTGGCTCCGTCCCAGATAAGAAGAGAGCCCATCATGTTTGATCCGACACCGCTCAGATATTTAATTGCCTCAAGCGCCTGGATACAACCCATAACTCCTGCTGTAGCCCCAACGATCGGGAAAACAACCGGAGGAGGGGACCCCGGATTAATGCACCAGAGACACGGGGTATCAGGAGTCTTAATAAAGGTCATCTGTCCCTGCATGCCATAAACCCCGGCATGGATCATCGGGATACTTTTCTTTACAGCATACTGGTTAACAATATGCCTTGTATCAAAATTATCAAGACAATCAACAATCAAGTCAACATCACCAATAATTTTATCAATGTTCTCACTGGAGATTTTTTCCTCTATCGGATCAACATTTATATCCGGATTAAGTTTTTCAAGAGTCTCCTTTGCAGAAACCGCCTTATTCAGACCTATCCTGGTATCATCATGAAGTATTTGACGATTTAAATTTGAAATTTCAGGCTCCCCAAAATCACAAATGCGAATCGTGCCTATACCGGCAACCGCAAGATATATGGAAACAGGGCTGCCCAGCCCTCCTGCACCCACTATAAAAACCTTGGAAATCTTAAGCTTTTCCTGTGCATCTTCTCCCCAGCCTTCAAAAATCATCTGGCGCTGATATCGATTTTTTTCCGATTCAGAAAGGCCGTTATAGCTCCCCCCGCCCACAATCAGACCCAGCCAGAATTCATCCCCGTCTTTCAGTCGAGTTTTAACCCCATCAGGGAAATCCTGAACCCACTGGATGCGCTTTTTATTCAGATAGATATTCGGGGTTCTAAACTTCTTTCCGTCAAGCGTCCCTTTAGCATAAACATTTTTAGTAAAATCAGCACCATATTTATCTTCAAGTACTTTAAAAAAGGATTCTACATTAAAACCCTTTTCGACTTCAATAATTTCGCCATCTTTTTTGGTAATGCAAAGAGCAGTAGTGAAATATTTGCAGGTGATTTTTAGCATACCAATATCTCCTTTTTAAATATTATCACTTAGCACATACCGGACACTGCGGATCTTTTTTTATAATCACCTTTTGAAAATCCATAACATCACCGTCCCAAATCAGAAGATTGTTCTTTAAATTCTCGCCAATACCTAGTAGCCACTTCAAAACCTCAGCTGCTTCAATTGTACCTATTATTCCAGGAGTTACCCCAGCCACAGGAAATATCTGTTTTGGAACCACTCCCGGGAAAACACATCTTAAACAGGGTGTTTCCGGTGAATGAATAAAAGTCACCTGACCTGAAAGACCGTGAATTCCTGCATGAACAAAAGGCAGCGAATTTTTAACCGCAAACTCATTTAAAACATGCCTTGTCTCAAAGTTATCCAAACAGTCAACAATAATATCTGCATCACCCACAGCACTTTTCACTGTGTCATCTTTGATCATATCAGTTAGCGGCTCAACCAGAACATTTGGATTTATGTTTTTTATCGAATTTTTTGCCGACAAAGCCTTATTAATTCCTATATCAGCTTCACTGTGGAGTATCTGTCTGTTAAGGTTTGAAAGCTCTGGAGCTCCATTATCACAAATTCTAAGAGTGCCTACACCCGCAGCAGCAAGATAAACTGCAGCCGGAGAGCCAAGTCCGCCTGCGCCGGCAATAAAAACAGTTGCGTTCTTAAGTCGTGCCTGTCCTTCTTCCCCCCAGCCGGAAATAATCATCTGGCGAATGTAGCGTTCTTTTTCAGCTGAATTAATATCCAAATCCAAAGTCTCGCAAAAAGTAAGCCTATCCAAAGCTAATGGAGATACTACAGATAGAATTGTATCTGAGTGTAGCATCCATCCTCTCTATTTCGTGGATGGATGCTACACTCAGCCGTTAAAATTAAACCTTAAAAACTTATGACCAAAGCCTTAAATGGACAGATTGATATGCATAACTCACAGGCAATACATTTTTCTTTATCAAACGAAACTTCCATCGTCTCTCTATTAACAGACATCGCTTCAGTCGGGCATGCAGGTATGCAGGCAGTACAATGCGTACACTTGTTTTCATGCCATTTAATATCATGGGCAAGTGATTCAATATTAATACCCTGTCCTTTGAGATAATGAACGCCATCCTCAAGGGAACTTTTACTACCGGAAAGCTCAATAACTAGTCGACCCTCTTCATCAGGGGTTACTACGCCCCGCATTATATTAAATTTCAGATCATAATCTTTAACCAGATGATAGGTTATCGGCTGACTCACCAGTGATGGCGGAAAAGTCAGAACAATGCGTTTTTTTGCCATGATTATCTCCTTTTTTTACGCCTTGTGTTTTAACGGCTTTTCATTTAATAATTTAAGGCTCACATCTGAACCGACCGAGGGTATCGGTGAAACAGCTTCAGTGAGATAGAACTCTTTAGCAAATATCCTTTCTCTTAACAACTCCGCAATCTTTCTGGCCTTGCTGTAACTTGACATTGCACCGGTCTGAACCTTTTTACCCTGAACAGTTATGGATCCTGTTTTCAACTCTGCATAAGTGACCTCACCCAGGCTACCCGGTTTAACCTGAGGATATGAAACACTATAGTCAACTACCTGCGCAACAATATCCTCATCTTTAACTGCAGTATGCTTCAAAATTCCCTCATCTAAAATTGGAATTGGAACACCGATTCCAACTGTAAGGGATACCCCATATCCAGTAAAACTGGCACCGCGAAGCCAATCTGAACTCATGGTCTTCAAATCACCCATAACTGCAAGAGTTCCCGACGGTACCTGTGGAACGTCATTATCGCCGCGTTTTACATTCGGATTATGCTGTGTCCCCTGCCAGACAACATATCCTTCTCCACCGCCCAGAAAGATTCGTGTTCCAATACCAATAGTTTTATAACACGGATCATTCATCAGAGGCGAAAGCTGACCTGCACTGCAGTAATTTGCATTTGCCAGACGGGGCCGCAATGTGCCCATATATGTGTAAATAACCTTATCCGAGAGATTAACCGCAACATTATAGTTCTGATAACAGTTCCTCGGGTTAAAAAGTACTGCTTCATTCATATCTTTTAATTTTATTTCAGTCTCAAGTTCCTTACGTGGATAGCAGTCTGTTCCATAACCGGAAGCTTTAAGCACAACACTTTTCCCTGCGACCAGGTCCTCTATTACATGAGCACCACCGTACCTGAAAGTGCCGGGAAATACAGAATTTCTTGGATCTCCTTCCTGACAGGCTGTTGCGCCCATGATCACGTCCACTGCGGCAAGTCCGGTATAAGCCGGAACATTATTCATGGTGCATGTTCCGCCGCCTATTTTAATACGGGGCTTTGTATGACCAAAATTAAAATACGCAGAAGATGAGCACATCGGACCGAATGTGCCTGTTGTCACAACATCAACTTCTTTTGCTGCCGCAGTCACTCCTTTTTCTGCAACAATATCAATTATTTCCTCAGCAGTCACAACAACCGCTTTTCCATTCTTAATTTTCTCATTAATCTCTTTGATTGTCTTAGCCATATCTCCTCCAAATACAATGTATGTCAGTTATAAAAGATAGCACATTCAAATTATCCGTTAATATATAATTTTAAAAATTTATTTATCTCACCCAATCCTTCAAGGTGTTCATCTCACTTTTGGAAAAGCCAGGTTGTTAAATATCTCTCACCGGTATCTGGAACGATCACAACAATCAGTTTCCCTTTGTTCTCTTCTCGTTTAGCAAGTTCAATGGCTGCATGAACAGCCGCACCTGAAGAAACACCTGCCAGAATTCCTTCTTCTTTTGCAAGCCTCTTTGCAGCAGCGCCTGCATCTGCGCTGTTTACTTTAATGACTTCATCAATAATATCTGTATTTAATACCTTTGGAATAAAACCAGCACCAATTCCCTGTATTTTATGAGGACCCGGTTTCCCACCTGAAATTACAGGTGATTCCTCAGGTTCTACCGCAACAGCACAAAAAGAGCTTTTTCTCGATTTTATGACTTCACTGATACCGGTTATGGTACCACCTGTACCCACACCTGAAACCAGTATATCAATCTCACCTGAAGTATCTTCCCAGATCTCTTCAGCAGTTGTCCTGCGATGAATTTCAGGATTCTCTGGATTATTAAACTGCTGAGGCATAAAATAATCGGGGTTTTGCGAAGCAAGCTCCTCCGCCTTCTTTACCGCACCGGACATCCCTTCAACACCCGGAGTTAAAATAATTTCAGCACCAAAAAGTGAAAGAAGTTGTCTCCGCTCCATACTCATGGTATCAGGCATTGTTAAAATAAGCCTGTATCTTTTTGAAGCACAAACAAAAGCCAGGCCAATACCGGTATTTCCACTGGTAGGTTCAACAATAGTTGTTTCAGGTTTGATTTTTCCCTCTTTTTCTGCTGCTTCTATCATTGCTAACCCAATCCGGTCTTTTACACTTGAACAGGGATTAAAAGACTCAAGCTTTAGAGCAATTTCAGCATGACAACCAATGTTCATCTTATTCAGGTAAACCAGAGGAGTCTTTCCAATCAGCTCTGTTATATTTTTAGCTATTTTTCGACCAGGCATTTTATTATCCCTCCTCAAACATTTTATATAGAATAGTTAGACTGATTCTTATTTAAACTGTTTTTCTCTAGAAGGCTTTGAAGCGTTGCTTCTTCAAGAACACCCTCTACTGCCTTTTTCATCTTAAACCAGACATCTCTTGTTGCACAGGATGAAACTTTATCACATAAATCAGTATTTAAAACACATTCGACAGGCTCAAATGTTCCGTCTACAGCCTCTACAATATCTTTAACCGTGATACTTGCTGGTGTCCTTGAGAGGATATATCCACCGCCTTTCCCTCTTATATTTTTAATAATTCCTGCACGTCTCAATGCGGAAAGAATATGATCAAGATATTTTGGTGACAAAGACTGCCTTGAAGCTATATCTTTTAACATGGTACTACCATATTCTGAATTTTGCGCAATATCTATAATTGCTCGAGTGCCATATCTGCTTTTTGTAGACAATTTCATAAAAAATTCTCCAATCTATTAATCTAGTAGAATTATAGATTATGAGATTATTTTGTCAATAGTTAATTTAATTTTTTATAAGATTTCCTTTTACTAAATGAAGTAAAAGGAAAGCAAGAGATAAAAGATGGGATTTTTTTTCGTTCTAACCAGCAATAAAAAAAGGATCAAAATCTTTCCACACCGGTTCAAGGTCCCGGCTGATTAACATTTCTGCTATTTCTGACGGCAGTCTCTTGTCGGCTACTTCAAACTGCTCAAGTGAGGACTCCGCTTTTAAATATCCTCCTGGGTTTGTTTTTGAACCGGCACTCATCCTTGTAATCCCAATCCCTGCCATTCCATTTCTGAATTCAGGGTTTTCACGTGTAGAGAGTACGAGATCGGCATCCGGAAGCACTATCCTTAAAGCAAAAACAACCTGCGCGAGTTCACGGTCACTTACAATGTGCACTGGTGCAAATCCGCCTTCAGCTCTTCGAAGTCTGGGAAAGGAAATTGAGAGCTGTGACTTCCAGTATTTTTTCATTAAGTAAGCGGCATGCATGGCAACGAAGGTCATATCTGACCTGAAATCACTCAATCCAATAAGCGCCCCAATCCCAATCTCTCTAAAACCAGCCTCACCAGTCCTCTCCGGAGTTTTAAGCCTGTAATCAAAATCAGCTTTTGGCCCTTTATGAAACTCCGCGTACAACTCGCGGTTATAAGTCTCCTGATAAACAGCAATCCCGGTAACACCGCTTTTTGAAAGGAACTCATATTCCTGGATATTCATAGGATAAACCTCAACCGATACAGCGGCAAACTTTTTTGACAAGATTTTAGTTATTTCTGCGATCAGTTCAACCGGGACTTTTTCTCTAGATTCACCGGAAACCAGCAGAACATGACGAAACCCCTGTTTGTACAGAACTTCTGTCTCAGCCAGAACTTCATCTTTACTTAAAGTAATGCGCTCAATTTTATTATTAATATTGAATCCGCAATACGAACAGGCATTAACGCATTCATTTGAAATATAGACCGGCGCATAAAGCTTAACCGTCTTGCCAAATCTTAAAAGAGTGATTTTTTTGGATAAAGCAGCCAAAGCTTCAATATGAGCAGATGCTGCCGGAGAGATCAAAACATGAAAATCATTAACATTAAATCGGTTTTTGAAAAGCACCTGGCGCACTTCATCATCAGACACAGAATAAATACATTCTTTGATATGATCAGGATCTATTTTATTAACTTCATCTACAAATGACATGTTTAATCCAGAAAACCGGTTAACGGGCTTGAAGCAGAAGCTTTTATTTTCTCTTCAACCGGACCCGACATAAGTGCTGTCTCAGCAGCCTCAACAGCCAGCTTAAAAGCCTTGGCCATCATCACCGAGTCCTGTGCCGCAGCAATTGCCGTATTGACAAGTATGGCATCCGCGCCAAGCTCAATGGCTTGTGCAGCATGAGACGGCATCCCCAGTCCGGCGTCAACCACAACCGGCACATTGGACTGCTCAATAATAATATTTAAAAACTCCTCGGTTCGAATGCCGCGCGCTGAACCGATGGGCGAGGCCAAAGGCATCACCGCTGCGCAGCCTGCGTCTTCCAGCCGTTTACAAAGCACCGGATCTGCGTGGATATAAGGAAGCACAACAAATCCCTCTTTAACCAGGATCTTGGCCGCCTTTAATGTCTCATACGGATCAGGCAGCAGATACACTGGGTCAGGCGTCACCTCAAGTTTCAGCCAGTTCAGGCCTGATACCGCGCGGGCCAGTTTTGCCAGACGGACAGCCTCTTCAGCATCTTTAGCTCCGGATGTATTTGGAACAACCAGATATTTATCAAAATCAATAGCATTCAGGGTTGGGTCCGGGCCTTCAAGGTCTACCCGTCGCAGCGCGACGGTTACCAGTTCCGTGCCAGATATATCAAGTGATTCTGCCAGCGATTCAGGAGAGGAATATTTTCCAGTCCCTACAAACAGCCGTGACTTAAACTCCCTTTTAGCAATTACAAGCGGTTTCACATTAGCCTCCTCCAACAAATGATACAATTTCTATGCTGTCATCATCTTTGAACACAGCATGAGCAAAGTCCGACTGCATGACAATCTCCTTATTTATCTCAACCGCGACCCGCTCCGGCCTATTAATATTAAGTTCGATTAACAGGTCATTAATAGTTTTAATTTCCTTTTCAAACACTTTTATTTCTCCATTGATCTTCAATATCATTTCTCTTCCCCCAAAAGTATCCTCAAAATCAGGTGCGCTTGCATTGAAGCAGCAATCCCGACTCTTGAAGCAAACAGTCCAATCCCCGATTCCGAATCACTTTCCATATCACCGATCAGGTACAGTTTATCTGATAATTTCTTAAGTTCAATCCTGCTTCCAGCTTCAGTTCCGGCAATCCCAGAAACAGCAACCACATAACTTTCAGGCAGATATTTTCTTAATGACGTTACCAGCATGGCCTTTTCATCCGCCCTGTCAAGACACTCAGCCACCACTTCACAGCCTTTGAATATCACTTCACAGTTAGAGGGCATAACTTTTTCATTTACTGCAAGAGTTTTAATAAAAGGATTAAACCCTTTAATGTTCTGACAAAGCGCTTCAACCTTTACCATACCCAATTGCGATATTGAAAACCGCTGCCGGTTCAAATTTGACGACTCAATCATATCAAAATCAGCGATAACCAGCTTACCCACCCCGGCTCTGGCCAGATTCTCAGCTACAACAGATCCGAGCCCTCCTGCACCTGCAATACCGACACATGCATTTTTGAATATATTTGTCTTTTCAACAGGCTGGCGAGACAAAAACTGTCTTATATACTCGTCTTTTGATAAATTGTTTATATCAACCATGTAATATTCTTTTACTGGTTATTAAAAAAAAGAGTAATTCCGGCAACTGAAAAATCATTCTTAATATCTTCTCTTAAGTCATCGATCCTGTCACCAGTTAAACCGCCTAGAAGAACCACCTGTTCTCCAAATTCACTAGTTAAACTTATGATCTGATCTTTTAGAAAAAGCTCCCGAGTATCACCTTCTTTTGATAATGGGCTGAATACCGGAGATACATAAACATAATCTACTCCTTTTTCAAGCAGATGTTTTGCTGTATTCATATCATGTGCTGATGCTGTTAACAATATAGCACATCCCGGCTGTTTCTCTACGATATGATCAATTTCAGTGCTTTTATAGTGTATCCCGTAAAATAGTTCCTGATTTTCAGGCAATGTTTTATACGGGAGAACAGGAACAATATCAGTTTTATTTAATTCTCCAACCAGTCCGCAGATCTCATCAGCTTCTGTCATCCCCCTAAGATAAAGATAATCTACCCCGGATTTCAAAAGGTCCGGCAGGAAGCCAACAACACGATCTGCGCTGAATTTATCTGGTATAATTGCAAATATTTTCATTATTGACTGATTTTAAAGTTGATTGAAGAACAATTTTTTATTATATGTCAAATAATTGAATCATGAAAGCACAATATTAACAAAGCACTATATACTTTTTAAGACAATTATTATAAAATAAAATTAACAATGATAATAAAAAGCAAAAAACAGTGAGCCCTAAAAAAAAATGCTGCCACGGCAAATATCACGTAGAAATAGACGGCAAATTCTACTGTATGGCCCCGCCAAATTATAAATGCGGAAGGTCTGTAAAGGATGTGGGAAAATTTACAGAAGGAGAAAAGAAGATCCTGTACTGCCGGAACCGTCAATACCCCTGCGCCAAATGCAAAAACAAAAAAGACTGACAAACAGATTGACGATTCTCTAGCAGTTTGTCAGGGTATAAAAAAAGCTTCACTTGAGGAGCATCCTCAACAAAGCTCAGGACTTGAAGAGCAGCTTTCAGCCTTAATGTAAAACAAAACGTAAAAATTTCCGAGGCCATGACAACCGCGTCCCAGATATAATCCGCCGGGTAATGTTTCTCCAAAAGGAACAGTCTTCATTTAAATCAGGACCAAAGCTCAGGGCGCCAGAGCCGAAAAGACATCCCGTCAGAATTAGGGATCAAAGCATTGTTTTCATCACAAAGATACGCGCCCCTGACCTTATAGGATTTACTATCAGGTGCAAGAACAGGTTCCCCGCTCGCCTCCTGCAAAGATAAAAACACTGAAGGAATAAATAAGTATGACGACCCCGGATTTCAAAAATTTATTTTCTGTGTATAATAGATATAAAATCCTTCCAGAAAACTTAATAACAGACTTGTCCATTTATTTTTAAAAATGATTTATATAGACGCATAAAATCAAATAAATCTTTTCAGAACAGGCTCAAATAGCACACGATGATTTTTTTACTGTATATACCCAAGTGCTTTTAATGTTTCCAGTCTTTCATCACTCATCTTTTCTCTGTTTGAGGAATTCGGATCACGGAACCGTTGGATCGCAGCCCATTTTTTCAGGGCTTTATCCATCTTGAGGACAACTTCAGGGAGCTGATCAACTAAATTCTTGCTTTCTTTTGAATCAGCTTCAATATCATAAAGTTCAGGAGGTCTGTTTTTTTCAAAATGCATATACTTATACTTTCCCTCATACATCACGCGCTGGACTCCGGTTTCAAATGCATTAAATTCAGAAAAAACTCTTTCAGCTGAAATCCCTTTTTCTTTAGCATAGCCAATATTCCTATCCGTTAAGCCTGCGATTGACAGTATTGTCGGATATACATCACATAAAGAAACCAGTTTATCTTCACGGCCGACGGTATGGTTGAAAGGAAATTTAATAATTAACGGAACATAAGCAACCCCGTTATACATTAAATCTCTATGCCAATACAAACCGTGTTCTCCGAAAGCTTCACCATGATCAGAGGTAACAACAATAAGAGAATTGTCATAAAGCCCTTGTGATTTTAATTTGTCAAAAAAGTTTCCAAGCTGCGTATCAACAAAGTCAATCTCACCGTCATATTGAGATTTTTGATAAAAATCACGTTGCGCATCCTCCAACCGTCCCAGATACTGAAGAAAAAATATTTTGAGTCGATATAGCTGAGGAAACAACTTATTTAAGTAGTATCCGGAATACTTCCTCGGAGCCAAATACGGCCCATGCGAGTCAAAATAATTTACAAACAGAAAAAACGGGGCGCCTTTAAACCTTTCAATAACTTTTAAACTTTCCTTCATGATATCATCTGCGGTTCTATAATACTTGACATACTTATTTCCGAAATTTGAGATGAAACAGAATATGTGAAAAATCGGTCCAAAAGGAACTGCCGTATAAACGGCTCCGATACTTTTGGAATTACTAATGTATTGAAACCCTTTTCTCAACCCCAGATTTGATCGAAGCACCAGAAGATTGGCTGAAATTGCAGCAGTGTGATATCCTGCCTTGTGAAAAGTCTGTGCCAGAGTTACCTTATCTTCTAAAAGCGGTAATGGGTTTGGAAATCCAAAAACGTCATGATTATTGTTCGAATCAATATCACCATAGACACCATGATCCTTGGAAT
>JAHEEI010000157.1 GCA_024640785.1 Pseudomonadota bacterium | reverse complement strand
GGAGAGCGGAGACGTGTGGAAATTACAAGAGCGTTGGTAACATCACCTGCGTTCATACTTTTTGATGAACCCTTTACAGGTGTTGATCCAATTTCAGTACAGGAAATACAGAATATAATTTCAAAACTGACCTTAAAAGGTATTGGAGTTCTTATTTCTGATCATAACGTTCGTGAGACTCTTGGAATATGTGACCGGGCTTACATCGTACATGAAGGAAAAATACTTGAAGAGGGTGAGCCTGACAAAATAGTAAAAAGCAATAAAGCCAGAAGCATTTACCTAGGCGAAAATTTTAGTATGTAGTAATGGATTATAATGGCTTTTGAACTTAAACAGAATTTAAAACTTTCTCAACAACTTGTGATGACCCCACAGTTGCAGCAGGCAATAAAACTTCTGCAACTTTCGAGGCTTGAGCTGACAGATCTTATCAGACAGGAGATCGATGAAAATCCGGTGCTTGATGAGAAGATGGAGGTTGAGTCTGGCGAACAGGGAGAAGATAGGGATGAACTGTCTGCTGTTAATGAAAGTTCGGAGGTGCTTCCTGAGGTAAAAAATGATAATGAATTCGACTGGAAGGATTTTGTTGATAACTCCATTAACCCATCGATCGGTTCTTATTCTAGCGGAGGTGAAGACAGAGAACAGTTTGATTCCATTGTAACAAATGCGGACACTTTTGTTGAGCATCTTTTCTGGCAGCTAAGACTTCATGATTTAAACGACAAGGAGATGGAGATTGGAGAATACATTATTGGAAACTTGAATCGTGATGGATATCTCAAGGCTTCTCTGGAGGAAGTAGCTTTCGCAGCTGGAGTTAATATAAAACTTGTTGAAAAAGTCCGCTCAAAGATTAAATATTTTGATCCTGTGGGGGTCTCATCGTTTGATCTACAGGAGTGTTTGTTGGTTCAGGCAGAACTTCTACAGTGTGACAATACTCTGATTAAAAAAATACTTAAAAAGCACCTGAAGAATCTAGAGAGAAAAAAGTATCAGGTTATTGCAAAAGATCTTCAGATCCACCTGAAAGAAGTTGTTGCTGCCTGTGAAATTATAGCCAATATGAACCCGAGGCCTGGAAAAGCTTATAACGAAGGTGATACCCAGTATATAACCCCGGATATTTATGTTTATAAAGTAAAGGGTGAGTATGTTGTTGTGTTAAATGAAGATGGGCAACCTAAGCTTAAGATCAACTCTTTTTACAAAAAAATGTTGACAAATAATAATATAAATTCAGATAAAGCAAAAGAGTATATTCAGGAGAAGATCAGATCTGCGGTATGGCTGGTTAAAAGTGTTTATCACCGGCAGAGCACAATTGTGAATGTTATGAAGAGTATTATTAAATTTCAGCGCGATTTTTTCGATTATGGTGCCGATCATTTAAAACCGCTTGTTCTACGAGATGTTGCCGATGATATTGGAATGCATGAATCCAATATTAGCAGGGTAACAACAAATAAGTACGTTTATACTCCACAGGGGATATATGAACTAAAATATTTTTTTAATAGCGGGCTTAACACAGATAACGGTGAATCAATTGCTTCTGAAGGAGTTAAGAATAGGATGAAGGCACTTATTGAGAGCGAGAATCCTAAAAAGCCTTACAGTGATCAGGCTGTTGCGGAAGTATTTAGACAACAGGGTATAAATATTGCTCGCAGGACTGTGACGAAATACAGGGAAAAGCTGGGCATCCTTTCTTCTTCTAGAAGAAGAAAGGCTCACATTTAAACTATTTATTAAAGGAGTTCTTATGGGATTGACAGTAACTTTTAGACATTTCGAACCAAATGACGCTTTAAAATCTTATTCAGAAGAAAAGGTGCAGAAAATTGAAAGATATGTTTCAAATATGAACGAAGCAAATGTAATTCTTTCTCTGGAAAAAAGACGACATATAGCCGAGGTGATTGTTTATGTGAACAAAGGTAAGATAACGGCAAAAGAAGTGTCTGAAGACAATATGTATTCTGCAATTGATCTTGTTATGGATAAAATTGAAAGACAGGTAAGAAAGTATAAGAATAAGCTTACCAGCCATAAAGATCAGCATAGGAAAGCTAAACATAATATCCTGTCTCTAGAAGGTATGAGTGCTAATGATAAGGCTGATGTTGTGAAAACTGAAAGAGTTATTGTTGAGATGAGGTCTCTTGATGATGCAATTAAATATATAAATTTAATAGAGAATGAATTTTTAGTATTTAAAAATTTAGATACCGAAAGAATAAATATTTTATATAAACGCAGGGATGGTGATCTTGGACTTATTGAGCCAGATAAGGAATAGATTATCGTATCTATTTATTATTTTGAACCTTTAGTGAGAATTTAATAATGAAATTTAGTGAAATAATTAATAAAAATTATATTATACCGGAGTTTACAGGCAATACTAAGAAACAGGTGCTTGAAGAACTTGTAGAAGCACTAGCCTCAAATAAGGGTAAAATTGATAAAGTTGAGATTCTAAATGCTCTTCTTGAGAGAGAGAAACTGGGCAGCACGGGAATTGGTGATGGTGTTGCAATACCTCACGGGAAGCTGAATGGACTTGATAATATTATTCTGCTTTTTGGTAAGAGTGGACAGGGTGTTGATTTCGATGCGATTGATGGAAAACCTGTTTGTCTGGTCTTTCTTCTTGTGGCACCGGCTGATTCGGCTGGGCTTCATCTGAAAGCTCTGGCGCGCCTCTCCAGAATGTTAAGAGAAAAAGAGTTCAAGAACAGTCTTTTAATGGCCTCTGATTCAGAGACTCTATTTAAAATTATAATTGAAAAGGATGAAAACCTTTCTTCTTAATTTGAGCACCTAAACCATTTCGACCTATAATAGACCTGCTTTATTGCAAGTTTGACCGTCTATGAAAGAAGTAACTATTATGATACTAAGGGCCTATCCTGCTCAGGCAAGAGTCAGCAATTAGATTCTGGAAGATCTGGGCTTCTTCTGTGTTGATAATCAGTAGATACTGCTTCTCCCGAAGTTTTTAAAGTTATGTTAAAGTTCATCCGACGATAAAAAAGAGATGCTGTTGTTGTCGATGCCAGAAGCAGGGCCTTCCTCGAACCGTTTTAGAACTCGTTAAAGGATCCGAAGAATAAGGGCTATAATATAAAACGTATATACCTTGGATATTCGGATGATGCTTTGATTCGTAGATTCAGTGAAACAAAAAGACAGCTTCCTTCTGTTGTTGTCGGTTCGATTCTTGATGGCATCAGGACTGAAAGTATGATGCTCAGTGAAAGGAAGTGTCAGGCTGATCGTAAGATTGATAAACGCAAATGAATGTTCATCAGCTAAAAGAGGTTTTTGGAGTGTTATTTTCTAAAGATACACATGACAATAATCTTTATTTCGTTTATAAATATGGCGTTCCGAATGACGCTGATATTGTCCTTGATTTTTCAAATCCTTTTTTTGTTAAAGACTTAAATGAACTTACCAGCGATTATAAAGTAGTTTCAGATTATGTTTTAATTCATCAAAAATTAAGTAATGGCTGAGGATGACAGTAGATCACCTGTCATCCTCAGACCCCACTTTTTGATTGTGAGGGGAAGTCATATCTTTTGGTTATATTGGGCTGTACCGGCTGAAAACTCATCAGTCGAAATAATAGGATATCTTAAAGATGTATTCTCGCGTGTCAGAAATAGAGGGTACGCCAGAAATTCAAACTTTAATCTTATCACGTATTTAGGAGAATTTATATGATTGGTGTTGTTATTGTGGGTCACTGCAATTTAGCTGATGAACTTTTAATTGTTGTAAAACTGATTGCAGGCGAAGTAAAAAATGTTGTTGCTGTTAGTTTTGATACGCAGAAACCTTCTGATGATTCTATTAAAAAAGTTTCCAGTGCGGTTAAAAAAGTTGATGACGGAGATGGCGTGCTGATATTAACAGATATGTTTGGAGGAACTCCTTCTAATCTCAGCCTTTCGTTTCTTGAATCCGATAAAGTTGAAGTTATAACTGGGGTAAATCTTCCCATATTGATAAGGCTTATCACTTTGAGGGAAAACGGCCACAAACTGAAAGACCTTGCTAAAGAACTTAAATTCTATGGTCGAAAAAACATATGTATAGCAAGTGAGATACTGAGAAATGACAAGCCTCCCGGAAAATAGCATTTTATTTTTGGAAATAACTGATTTTTAATATTGTTTTTACTTACATAAGGCACTTTATAAATGCGTGTATGTATTGAAAAAATGGAAGCAAAACATATTGATGCGGTTCTTGAGATTGAAAAGGCGTCTTTCCCAAGTCCATGGACTAAGGCCATTTACACACAGGAGGTAGGCCAGGAGTACTCCAACTGTTTTGTTATTATTGTTGATGATGATCTTGCTGCTTATATCAGTTCCTGGTCAGTGCTTGATGAGTGTACCATTAATAAAATCGCATGCCGGTCAGATCTCCGTAGACGAGGTTACAGCACAATGTTATTAAATCATCTTATTAATAAGGTTTGTGGTAACAGCGTAAAGTATATTTTTATAGAGGTGAGGGAGTCTAATGACAGGGCAAGGGCGTTTTATAAAAAGTCGGGGTTTGCAAAGAAAGGGATTAGAAAGAGTTATTACTCTGATACGAAAGAAGATGCAATTCTAATGTCACTTGATATTGAGAACTTCCTTTCTGTTAGTAATAACCGCTAATTTATCTTTAGTGAGAGGTTTTTTGAAACCAGATATTGTTTTAGCTGAAGTTGTTTCTAATACTGAACTTGCTTCAGGAATATTTCTAATAAAATTCGAAGCGCCTTATCTTGCTGAGACCGCATATCCGGGAAGTTTTGTAATGGTTCAGCCGGATAATGGTACGGATCCTCTGTTAAGACGTCCTTTTACTCTCAGCGGTGTTTCAGGCAATATGGTCGAAGTTCTTTTTAAGGTTAAGGGTAGAGGAACCGATATTATGTCCAAATGGGAGCCCTGCAGGATTGTTAACATTCTGGGGCCGCTAGGTAATGGTTTTTCAATATCCGTTGATATTAAAAATGCATATCTTGTTGGAGGCGGGATGGGTATTGCGCCGCTTCTTTTCCTAGCTCGGTATCTTGTAGCAAGAGATGTTGATGTTAAGATTTTCTTCGGTGCAAGGTCAGTTTCAGAATCTATTACTCTTGAAGATTTAAATCTCGACAGGTGTGATCTCTACTATTCAACAGAAGACGGAAGCAAAGGTTATGAAGGTTTCATTACGGAACAGCTTAATAATATTTTAAAATCTGATTCAGTAAACGGGTTTTTAAATTCATCGATCTTCTGTTGCGGACCCTTAAAAATGTCAGAGAAGGTTTCTGAATACGCTTTATCTTTAAATATTCTTTGCCAGGTAGCCATAGAAGAGAAGATGGCATGCGGTGTGGGTGCTTGCCTTGGCTGTGTGACTTGCACAAAGGGTGATAAATATAAGAGAGTATGTGTTGACGGACCAATTTTTATAAACACTGATATTGTTTGGTAGCAAAAGATTGCGAAATAAAAGTCAAATCCTAAAATACGGTTTTAGCTACAGTTGATAACTTATAAAATAAAAAGCATCTAATTATTGTTATGGTTGGAAAAGAGATTAATTTGTCTGTTAAAATAGGTGATCTGGTTCTAAAGAATCCTGTTATGGTTGCTTCGGGTACTTTTGGTTATGGTGAGGAATATTCCTCACTTATTGAGATTAATAGGCTTGGTGCAGTTGTTACCAAAGGAATATCTCTTGAGCCTTCACCGGGGAATTCCCCTCGCAGAATAGTAGAAACGCCTTCAGGAATGCTTAA